>VRUK01000094.1 GCA_019456195.1 Planctomycetota bacterium
CATAGGGACCATTCCCTTGGAAAGTTAATCGTACATACGAGTTAGATTACTTTAATAAAATCAGACAGTACAGATAGGTGGAAGAGGTTTTGCGATAAAGCTCTTGTGGGACAACCTTGCAAAAAATAACGGCCGGGTGGATCCGCTCGGGCCGGAGAACATGCTCGTAGTGGCGGCAGGGCCGTTGACCGGTGTTTACCTGCCGAGTTCGGGAAAGAATTCTTTTGCGTCCATTTCACCGGCTACCGGATTGTTCGGAGATTCGAGCATGGGTGGCGGTTTTGGTGTCGAATTGAGGCAAGCCGGCTACGATGCCGTTACGATTGTTGGCAAAGCGGCGGAACTGAGTTATGTATTTATTGATGATGATCAGATTTCGATAGTGCTGTGTCCGGAACTCAAGGGCAAAGGAAACCTGGAGACCGAGGGCAGGATTCGAGACAATCTTGGTGATCACGATGTGAAGGTGGCTTCTATCGGCATAGCTGGTGAAAACCTTGTGCGGTTTGCGTGTGTGACCAGTGATTGGAGCAGGAATGCCGGCCGAACCGGAATAGGGGCGGTCATGGGCAGCAAGAATATTAAGGCAATCGCAGTGCGGGGGCAACAGGATTTGCCCGTAGCTAATATTGATAAAGTAATAGAAATTTCAGAGCAGGCATACAAGGAGCTTGGTGCTCACAATATGATGGGCCACTGGCAAAAGCAGGGGCTGATGGGTGTCATCGATTATGCTAATGTAATGGGAATTCTTCCGACGCATAATTTCCGCGATACACATTGGGAAAAGTCGAAGAATATCAACGGCAAGACAATGCTCGCGAGCCATAAGATTGGTAATACTGCCTGCTTCGGATGTCCGATGTGTTGCGGCAATATCAATCTTGTCAAAGAAGGTAAATGGGCGGGCACCGTTACCGAAGGCCCTGAGTATGAAACAGCGGCTATGCTGGGCTCTAATCTCGGTGTAGATAACTTTGCGAGTATTTTAAGGGGAAATCATCTTTGTGACGACCTGGGTATCGATACGATATCCACAGGAAATCTGATAGCTGTTGTGATAGAAGGTTATGAAAAGGACCTTTTGACGCTTGACGATCTGGACGGCAAGCCGATTACGTGGGGCGATGACGACCGCATAATGGAGCTTATCGAGCAGATTGCCAATTGTGAGTCTATAGGCGCAACCCTTGCTCTTGGAGCCAAAGGTGTGCTTAAACGCTGGCCCCAACTGAAGGATATTGTTCTGCACGTCAAGGGTCTTGAGCAGTCGGCCTACGACTGCAGGGGCGCAAGCTCTATGGCTCTTGCCTACGGCACAAGCGATATCGGTGCTCATCATACTCGGGCATGGACTGTAGGCAAGGAGCTTGAGATGGGTGCCGACTGGGGTATTGGCGAAAAGGTTGATCTGGTAATATATCATCAACACATCCGTTCACTGTTCGATATGTTCGGTGTCTGCCGGTTGCCCTGGATTGAGCTGGGTTTCCACGAAGATTTCTACGCCGAACTCTACAGCGAAGTCGTAGGTCAGCAATACGGTCTCGATGATCTGCTGGTCAAATCACAGAATCTATATAATATGACCCGGGCTATCAACGTTAAGCTTGGTGCGTCCAAATCTGACGACTATCCGCCGGCACGAACGTTTATTCCCATCCACAGCGGTCCGTTAGCCGGTAAGGTCTGCGACAAAGACGAATACGAAAAAATGCTGGCACTGTACTACGAAAAACGCGGCTGGGACGAGCAAGGCACACCCCAAATAGCCTGTGATTGATATTCGTTACGGTTTGAGATGGGCTGCGAAGCCTCCGTATTTTGGCAGGGTGATTTTGAGCTTATCAGTGGCGGTTAAGGATTGGTTGTATGTTCTGAAAGAGCGTGACCTTGCGCCGTCGCAAATGACGGTGGCATTATATACCCCGGAGCCGAGGAAGCTAAGGTCGAGATTGAATTTGCGGGTGGTGTCCCGGCCGGTAAGTCCGCCGAGAAACCATTGATTGCCCTTGCGTCGGGCAATGATGATATATTTGCCCGGGAAACCATCGATGAATTTAGTGTCATCCCATGCCGCAGGTACATCTTTTAGGAACTGTTTGGGTACTTCAGACAGTTCGAGGTATGCTTTTGTACCGTCGGCAAAGTGAGTCCAGCCGGACTCGTAAACTACAGCCAGAGCGAGTTCATGAGCGTAGGTCGTCAAGTGAGGATAGACGTTGTCCCAGAACATTACGGGAGTGTAGTCCATAGGGCCGACAACGTTGCGGGTGAAAGGGAGGATTGTATTAAGAGAAAGTGCCATTTTGGGGTAAAGTTTGTCGAAGCTGTAGCATTCCTCGCCTCTCATTGCCTCCATACTCATCAGGTGGGGAAAGGTGCGTGACCAGCCGCGGGGCAGGGTACAGCCGTGGAAGTTTACCATAATCTGGTAGTCGGCTGCGTCTTTGAGAATATCATGGTAAAGTTGAATGACGTTTTGCTTGTCGGACTGGAAAAAATCAACCTTTACACCCTTAATGCCCCATTTTTTCAGCATAGCGAATTCGAAGCGGCGAACATCTTTTAGGAACATAGTTCCGCGGGGCTTTTCAGTGACAATATTGTGAGGCCCGCCGGAGTTATACCAGAGGAGCAAACCGACACCTTTGGCGTTGGCGTATGCTATGAGGTCGTGGGTAGTACCGTTTTTCATAATGGTCCAGTTGGCATCGATGAGAGAGTATTCCCATCCCATTTCGGCGGCAAGGTCGATCCACCGCCGGAGCTTGTCGTGGTCCTGTGGGCTGTCGTGGTCGAAGAGCCAGCTCCAGGAAGCTCGGCCGGGCTTTATCCACGAAGTATCTTTTATGATAGAGGGCGGATTCAGGTTGGTAACGAGGGTCGATTCGACGATAGGAGCAAGGCCGTCACCGAGAATGATAACGCGCCAGGGCGTAGCCCATGGCAATGTCGAGGATGGGTCGATTTGGCCGGTGTCGTTTCCTTCACCTTCATTGGGGAAGGAGAACCTTAGAGGCGTTTTGCTCTAACCGACAGCCGCAGTAGGTAGGATCAAGGGCGGCTTCGGTAATAAGACCCCAGCGGGAGGTGTCCGAGTTTCGGAAAAGAACCGGAAAGGCCCAGCCTTCCGTATTTGGAGAGTTTGTACCGACGGCTATGCCGTCGAGATAGTAAGTTTCATAAGCGGGGCTGTACTTGGTGGCTTTATCGTAAGGATGAATCCAGACTTTACCTCTAACCGGGAGTTGGAAGCCGGTAAGTTCTTTTGTGACAGTATAGGTTTTGTCGCTACTTTCCGGGAAGCGATAACGCAAGGCTGCTCCATCATTATATGCTCGGACGATAACTTCAAGCCGGGCACCGTTATTGTTCCGGAGTTTAATTGTTGATTTAGAATAATAGTTACGGCAAATACGACGTTTACCATGCGGCATAGTATAGGTTTCATCGATTACAGGGCTACTGACAGTATCAATATATTTCAGGTTATCGGTGAACTTTTCGTCGGCTCGAATGATACCGAGGGGGGAGTATGTAATTACCTCTTTGCCGGCGTAATCGACTTTATATTCCAGTTGTACTTTATTGTTGGGATTTCTTGCCTGTTCGGAGCCGGATAAACGGACGGTTGCAGTTATTTTCTTGTTGGGAGATTGAACTTTTATGATTTGTGTTTTCCCTGAATCAACGGCGAATGTACATCTGGAAAGAATCAAAATTATACCAATAATCGTCTGTTTGCGTTGACGGGTCATGGGCCGGCCTCCTGTAAAATTAATTCGAAGCTTCTCGTTTCTTGATACTAAAAACCTGATTACATTTAATTTGGACAACTATGAATCAGTTATCTATCAAGATACCAATTTTGAGCTGATTTTACTACTATGTTTCTTTTTTATACGGACTTTAAGAGAACTTGATTTACAATCGATGCGTATATATTTATAATACAATTCCTAAGCTTATAGTGTAATTGGACTGTATTTTGGGAGAAAAGGAATTGACTACTACACAAATTGAAAATCCACTATTGGCACCGTTAAAGGAAAATCTGCAGAGTGTTATCTACGGCAAGAGCGATTGTATAGATGTAATGATTGTTTCCCTGTTGGCAGGAGGCTCTGTCCTGATTGAAGATGTACCGGGTGTCGGCAAAACGACCCTGGCTAAAGCGTTGGCCAGAAGCATTGACGCCAAATTTCGCCGGATACAATTCACGCCCGATCTGTTGCCTGCGGATATTCTCGGCTCTTCTATCTACAATCCGATTAGCGGGGACTTCAAGTTCAGTCCCGGCCCGATTTTCTGCAATATACTTCTTGCGGATGAGATCAACCGAGCTTCACCCAGAACCCAGTCGGCCCTGCTGGAGGCAATGAATGAGAACCAGGTTACGATTGAAGGCCAGTGCTATCCACTGACTAAGCCGTTTATGGTCATTGCCACGGAAAATCCCATTGAGTTCCACGGTACTTATCCGTTACCTGAAGCCCAGCTTGACCGCTTCCTGGTTCGTCTTGCGATAGGTTATCCGTCTGTTGAAGTCGAGATTGACATTCTCAAGTCACATGCCCATAACGAACCACTCGACAGAATAAAGCCTGTACTCCAGCTTGAGCAGGTCCGGCAGATACAGAAAGAGGTGACCGACGTTCACGTCGATGATAGTATTCTGGAGTATATCGTTGAAATCGTGCACACTACTCGCAATGATAATCGCCTTCGGTTGGGTATCAGCACCCGCGGGACCTTGATGATGTCACGGGTGGCACGTGCCCGAGCATATTTCCAAGAGCGGGACTTTGTCATTCCCGACGATGTGTTGTGGCTTGTTCCGCACGTATTGCCGCATCGCATTATTTTGACCTCTAAAGCTCTACACAGTGGTACTACTGCCAGGCAGATTGTAATGGACATTGTTGGCCGTATCAAAGTACCCGTTTGAAGATGGTGCCTGCTATGAGCAAAACCGATGGGAGATTATGTCTTGGTTTAACTGATACCGGCAGGGTAATTCTTCGAGGAACTGTCTATGTGGCTTTAGCGGCTCTCATTGTTCCTGCCTTTGGGATACTTTCGGCTCTGGTAGCGATTATGCTAATGGCTTTACTGGTCGGTTTTGTTCTCCGTCCTAAAATCCGGATAGAAGGTAATCTGCCTGAACGTGTCATCGTAGGACAGATAACAATGTTCAGTTATATTCTCAAGAACACCTCGCGCCTGCCTGCCTATAATCTTTGTGTGGTTTTTAGTGCTTTGCCTGAGACGATTAAACAACTCGAAGGTGCACAGATGATTCCCCGCCTTGGTCCCGGTGAGTCTATAGAAGTGGATGTTGAGATACAACCCACTCGGCGCGGCTATTACAAAATCAAATGGCCGATTTGCCAGTCCGGTTTTCCTTTCAACTTGTTTAATTTTGGCACATCCTGTCATGATGAAGAGACTCTTGTCGTCCTTCCCAGTTTTTACCGGCTCCAATTATCTCCCGCAAGCCTGAGTCAAAATGTTTGCACCGGCGGAGCAGGATTTGTCGGACAAAGGGGAGCTTTTCCTGAATATGCCGGGAGCCGTCCTTTTTTGCCGGGGGATTCTCCTCGAAGGATTGATGCTCGTGCATGGGCGCGACTTTCTGTGCCGGCCTCAAAAGAGTACCACGAAGATTTCGACAAGCGAACTGCATTGATATTGGATACTTGCGTTTCCGAAGTTTCGTTATTGCCAAGCTCAAATGAATGCAGCCAGCTCGAAGCTGCAGTATCTCTTTGTGCTTCGGTGGCTTTCACAATCAACAATGATTGTCTTATTGACGTCCTTCTTGCCGGTATCGAAATTTATCAGCTTGCTGCGTTACCAGGAATGGTGCGCCTCGATAAGATACATGATATTCTGGCGGGAGTAGAAAAATCTAAAGCATATTCACTCGAAAAGATATCACCGGTATTAATAAGTCAATTCCCTCGAATATCTGAGGTCTTTTTCATTCTATTGAGGCCGAACAAGGCATACCGGCATTTGCTGGAAATGGCCAATCAGGCCGGATGCCTTTGTAATGTTCTGATGATAGGCGAATCAGGACAAATGCCTGTGGATGAAGACAATATGAGCTGGAATAGAAACGTCCGATACCTGTCTCCTGATGAGATATTGATGGGCCAAATAAAAATCTTATGAAGACGCAAAAAGCCATCGCTGTCATTATAGTGCTGACAAGCTCACTGCTCACCGGGCTGGTCTCTGGTGATATTGCGTATCCGACTATACTTTGTATGCTGGGACTGCTGGGTTTACAACGGCGCTTTACATGGGATATAAAGCCGGAAAGACGTGTTATAACGTCATTACTTCTGCTTTTTATGGCGATTATGTTTTCAATTCACTACCGATATGCCGGCTCGTTACACCGCGTAATGTCCGTACAGGCCGAGGTTGTCGCCTGGCAGACAATAGCCCGCTACTTCCTTGCTTCAATGATCCTCATACTGTTTCTTGGGAGACCCGACCAGCTCCCTTCTTCGCTGGGATTATTTCACGTAGCCGTCACGATATCCGCCGGACAGGTTCTTTTGCTTAATGATATGCACATCACATTTCGGCTCTCAGAGCTGCTGTCTGTTATTTTTGTTGTGCTTTATGCAGCGTCCGCCCATGGTTCGATGGGCAGGCACATTCCCGGACGCCTGTGGCGCATGTCACGCTGGCTTGCTTTTACCCTGATAGTGGTCGTCACAGTTAACGGCGGCTGGATAATGAGTTCGATACTCTATCGCCATGTAGAGGTTCTCAATCTTCCCGTATTATTCTGGGGCAAAGCCGCCGCTCTTGAGAGTACGTCAGAGAGTATGTCACGTGTGGGCTTTTCCACCAGTGGCAAGCTGTCGAGTATTCTTTTAATCAAGGGAGAACTGGATCTGACACCCGTATTGAGCATAACGAGTGACGTAAGCCCGGGTTACTTGAGGGCAAGAGCATTTGATGTCTATCTTCAGTCCGAATGGCACGATCTTTCTCACAGGGAGGCGATCTTTCCCGAACAAAAAAATATGCCGTTCGGAATGTATTTCGTAGGCAGAACGAAGATCTTCAGCCTGGACAAGGTTGACGCTTCCCGGTGTAAGTATATGACCGTCCGGCATGAATCAAAGTTTGAAGAAACTATGTTTACACCGCTGGGAACATCCTTTATTGAGGCACCGCTTAATCTGTTGATGCGGGATGGCGACGATATCGTTTATAATCCGAAATTTCGTAGCGGCCTGAGTTACAGGATTGCCTACACGAAATCAATTTCTCAAAAGCGCCCGACTGGAATGCTGAATATCCCGAATGAACTTGATCCGCGTGTACATGAAATGGCAGGCAGAATTTTCGCAGGATGCACCACCACGACCGAGAAAATCAATGCTGTCATTAGCTATTTTCGCACTAACTACACCTACGTACTCGGGCTGAACATCCCGCCCGGCCGGGACAAACTGACCCACTTTCTGTTAGAGGAATCCACCGGCTATTGCGAGTATTTTGCCTCCGGTGCTGCGATTCTGCTGCGCCTTGCTGGTGTTCCGACTCGATATGTTACAGGTTTCTTCGTAACTGCCAAAGATGAGCAGAGTGGATCGTGGATTGCGCGGAATATGGACGCCCATGCCTGGGTCGAAGCTTGGGATCCCCAGCTTCGACAGTGGACTATTGTCGAAGCTACACCAGGGGAGGATCTGGATGCCGGGCCGGCCTTGGAAGAGATGGAACGCATGAGTGGCGGTATTGGTTCTCTTGGTCTGCTCCTGCAGGCCTTGTATCAATATGGCCTTGTTGGTGTGCTTGGCTGGTTGGTTGATTCCTTTGGCGTACTTAATAGCTTGGTTCTGCTGTTGAGCCTTCTTGGCGGTGGGCTGTCCCTGGCCCTGTTACGATACAGCAGGAAGAAGTCTAAAAATAAAACAAACCTAAGGCAGCCGCAAAACCTGGAGCTTTTGACTTTGCACAAGATGCTGACCAGGATGGATCGCAAAGTTAAAGCAGCAGGCTCACAGCGTCACTTTAATGAGCCATTACACGCTTTCTCTCAGCAACTTCGGCGGCGAGACTCAGGTAGTGGGTTCTGGACAAGGATATCAGACTGGTATTTCGAATATGCCAATCTTCGATACTGCAGAAAAATCAGCTCCGAGAGAGTGCAGAAACTGCAACAGCTTTATAAAGGCTTGCGTGATTCCTTTTGAACAGTGATGGGACGACACATTTCCAAAACCGTAATCAATGCTTTTGCCTATGGCTTAAACGCTTTTTTAACGATGGGCTTGAGTGTCCTGGTCCACACATCGTAACCTTTACTGTTCAAATGCAGGTTATCTTTTAGAAAATATTGTTCGTCAGGTTTGCCGTCACTTCCAACTAATGGAGTAGCAGAATCAAAAACAAACAGACGCTCATCTTTGTAGGAGAATTTCTTTATCATTAAATTAGCTTCATTCATCAGCGGCCAAAGCGACCAGCGACTCAGGCTCGGCTTAATATAGATAAAAATAATCCTCGTTGCAGGAAGCTCTTTGTGAACAAGTTTGACAAATTTCCGGTAGTCATCGAATACTCGCTGTGGAGTTTTTTTCCCTGAGATGTCATTATCACCTGCGTAAAACACTATCACCCTTGGCTTATAAGGAAATACAATTCGATGAGCAAAGTAATTTACATTTGAAATATGGCTGCCTCCAAAGCCCCGATTTATCACTGGAAATTCCCCAAAGCGTTCGCGTGTTGGCCACAGTCGAATGCTGGAGCTGCCGACAAACAATACCCCATCGAGTGGAAATGAATTCTTGCTGTCCCAATCCTCGAAACTCTGGATTGTTTTTTCCCAGCGATCATTCTCGGTTTTGGCTGTCTTTGAATCCTTACTTCCGGGATCGCTGCCTGTGGCCATTGCCTTACGTCGAATCTTCGGCTTATTCTCTCCAGAGCTAACGCCGCAGCTTTCGCTCAAAATCACAATCGACATAATGAGAAGTACAAATAGTTTAACAGTCTTTCCTGATTGCATGATTTTGCCTTTCATCACAAGTCATTTTACGTTTCTTCTCTTGAATACTATATAAAACTGCTGAATCTCTTTATAGCCGTAAGATACACAATCTTCCGATAAAACGCAATTGCAATGAAGGGAATGTTTACTTGCGTATTTCATCACCATCGTTGCGCAAAAGCAATGCATAATAAGATATATTCCCCAGTATTTTTAACCATTGTTAAATTGTTAAGATATACAAAATTTTTCCTTGACGGGAGAGTGGGTGTTTTAGTATAAATTATGTAAGTGATTTTTTGTCCGTACAGCCGGGCATCTTCGGCTTTTAAGTCATCAAACCGGTGCAATTCTTTGAGTATGAGGAGAAGTTATTATGCAAGGCAGAGAGTTGGTTCCTGAAGTGGCTTTGTGTTTCAGACTGTGGTTTTCATATTTCGATTAACAACCCGTGATCATTTTTTGAAGGAGGACTATGATGTGTAAACAATTGATTTATTTATTTATTTTTGTTTTGGTGTTGAGTTTGGCTGGTAATGCCTTCGCTGCCGATGATCCCTCTCTGGTTATATTCTATGACTTTGAGGGCTTTGGCAGTAATCCCTTTGTCCTCGACAAATCCGGTAAGGGCAATGACGCTACTGTAGTCGGCAGCGTTAGTGGACTTGCTGGTGCCGGCAATATGGGCTCAGAAGCTTGCCAAATCACCGGCGATGGCAGTTACCTCGACCTGAACGGGCCTGAGTTCCCTCTCGAATATGTTCCAACGACTGCCTTTACACTTGCCTACTGGATGAAACCGGAGGATACAGGTGGTACGCAGACAATATTCAGTGCCCTGGCAGACCCGCATTCATGGTGTCACGGTGGTTATGTTCGCAATGAGCAGTACCACGCGCATGTAGGCGACGCCGGTAACAACTACATCGTCAATGGGTATGAAGGAACTGTAGAGTACGGTGTATGGCACCACATGGCGATTACATGGGAATTAGTTCCCGGCGAGCATGGAGGCGGCGCTATGTACATCGACGGGGAATTAGTTGCAGAATATGGCAACGATTTCGTGGAAGCGCCTCCGGGTGTACTGGCAGCCGACAATTGGGGCAGCGTAAACCACGGAGGTGCTCGCATTGGAATGGACGTTGACGATAGCTGGCAATTTAACGGCTTGTTGGATGATTTCTTTGTATTCAAGCGGGTGCTATCGCAGGCCGAGATTAAAAAGCTTATGCAAGGGATAGGATCTCCGGTTGCATTAGGCCCCATCCCGGCTGATGGTTCCATACATACCGATACATGGGCGAATCTTAGCTGGTACCCGGGTGATAATGCGGCATCGCACGATGTCTATTTCGGCGATAATTTTGATGCCGTGAATGAAGGTACCGAAGACACGTTCATCGGCAATCAGACCGCTACGTTCATGGTTGTAGGCTTCCCCGGCTTTGCCTATCCGGATGGCCTCGTCCCTGGCACGACATATTACTGGCGGATTGATGAGGTCAATGACACCGAGCCGAACAGTCCATGGAAGGGTGACGTTTGGAGCTTTCTGGTTCCACCCAAAACCGCATACTTTCCCGATCCGGCTCAAGGTGCCGAGTCTGTAGAAACGGATGCCACTCTTAGCTGGACACAAGGCTTCGGTGCGAAATTACACACCGTGTATTTCGGCGACAATTTTGACGATGTCAACAATGCCGCTGATGGTCAAACTCAGGGAACTTTGACCTTTACTCCCGGAACACTTAAAATGGCTAAAACTTACTACTGGCGTGTCGATGAGTTCGATGTTGTCGAAACGCATAAAGGAGACATCTGGAGCTTTACTACCGAGGGCGCCGTTGCGAGCCTGGACCCGGCTAACGGTGCTGTGGATGTAACGCAGACAGCTATCCTTAGCTGGACACCGGGATTTGGCGCTTCACATGAAGTTTACTTCGGCACCGACGCAGATGCCGTGGCAAATGCTGATTCAAGTTCCCCTGAATACAAAGGCACCGGGAACCTCGGTTTCGAAATCTATGACCCCGGCAACCTTGAATGGGACACGACTTACTACTGGCGTGTTGATGAGACCAATAACACCAACGCCGACAGCCCGTGGACAGGCCCCCTCTGGAGCTTTACTACGGCCAACTTCCTTGTCGTGGACGATTTTGACAGCTACAACGACCTTGACACCACCGACCCCCAGAGCAACAGGATATTTCTTGTTTGGGTGGATGGATTAGACGATCCGGCAAACGGCTCCCTCGTTGGATATGATAATCCTCCTTTTGCCGAACAGAGTATCGTCCACGGCGGCTTGCAGTCGATGCCGTTTGTTTTCGATAACGCTGTTGGTAAATCCGAGGCTACTTTAACTTCGACTAACCAGCATGACTGGACAGTTAATGGCATAAACACACTTACAATCTGGTTCAAAGGAAGTTCTTCTAATACTGCCGAGCAGATGTATGTTGCTCTCAATGACAGCGCTTTGGTCAATCATGATAATCCTGACGCAGCGCAGATAAGTGATTGGACCGAATGGAATATCGACTTGCAGGCATTTGCTGACCAGGGTGTGAACATCGCCAATATCAATTCGATTACCCTTGGCCTTGGCAACAGGAATAATCCGGTGGCCGGTGGTTCAGGTATGATGTACTTCGACGATATCCGTCTGTATCCGCCTGTACCGTAAACCGGTATCTATATGGCAATTGATTGAGTGGTTGATATAGCAGATTTGTATTAATTCGGAGCTTATACTGAAACATTCAGTATGGGCTCCGTTCGTATCAGAAATTGAGCTTTGAAACAGCTTCTAAGAAGCCCGGCTTTAACCAATCCCCAGCGCCTCTATTTGTTCGATCAATTGAAAGTATATGTTCACTGAGAGATAACAAAAGAAAATAGTAACGCTAATAACAATGACCGTTACTATGAGCTTTGAAGCTGTTTTATAACGTGGGTTCATCCATACAAGCGGCAGGGCAAGCGGACCCATACATAAAAGAGCAATCACAATAGTTGATGTAGTATAATACCATTTTGTTTTTTGTGTAACGGGCTTCTCGAGGAACTCACCGCAAAAACGACACTTTACAGCTTCATTCTGGATTTGCTCGGCGCAAAAAGGACATTTTTTGGTCACTTCTGTCTGCTCATCTACTTCCATTAACATACTTTCCATTAGAATATCCTCTATGAAGAATATTGTCAAACAACTCTCAGGCACCTCAGTCGCACAATAGGATTATTTACCGTAATCAATACGCTGATTCCCCTATATCGTCATAATCCATAGATACATTAACAATAGAACTCTCAGAGAGCGTACAGAAAAAGCTTAAAAAAATGGAAATATGGCGAAATAAGCCGTTTGCCGAACATCAAGAGTCTTGGAAATATCAGGTTCTGAATATAAAGGTGTTAAAATACCGCAGCAATAAACAGCAGTAAAGCACCCACAACTGCACCGATGAAAGTGATTTTTGACCATTTTATATAATTAGCATAATCCGGGTGCTGCTCTTCGAACTCATAGTAATAGTCCTCTAAATCTGAGTCCTCTTTTGGACGCAGACAGATTTTTACATAGAAATGTGCGGCTATGGATATTAGAAAAAGCGGACCGGCAATTATATAGAGAAATGTGTCCAAAGGCTTTCCTGTATAATATCAAAAACTCGAAAATCACACTTTCAGCTTTCCCGGCGGTCATTAGGTCCGGTCTTTGGCGGCATTTGAATCTTTCGACAAATAATTCGTCTTTCTCCCAGTAAATATCCACCGGCAAATAGCTGAAAACGATACTCTCCCTGTCGGGGAAAGACAACGCCGTGTAAATCCATCGCCAAAGTAACTATTTGCTTAACATCCTTGAACTGTACGGCTCCTTCTTTTTCAAATATAGATTTCTCGTCTTCCTGAGCATCAACGAGTCTTATTTTGATTTTCGTTGTGCCATGCCCATTTGTAAGCTCGCAAAAAAAGACAATTTGCGGATGTCTTGCCGGATATTTTTGAGCATTGATAGTTTGAACAATATCTATAATACTCGGCATGCCGGAGACTTTGTCAAAAATCACTCTGCCGCAGGTAATTGCAGATAATAGAATTGGCTGTATTTCAGTCATTTTGTTAGGTGCTCTATGCTCCTTCATGAATTATTTATCATAACAGAAAAGTTCCAACAAATACTCATAGTAGTCTAACAAACAATATCCTTCTAATCAAATATTTTGCCATTTTCTGTTTTGGTAATGAAAACTTGACGTAATTGCTGCTGGCCGTTATCATCAGAAGTTGCTAAGAATGGCCGATCTGCACATGTTCGTAGTCCGGAATGTTGTGTTGTCCGGCCCAGCCCAAACATACGAGGAAGGAGTCGAGCCTATGGCAAAAGTCAGGAAGACCAGGGCAAAGTCGAAAAAAAAAGCTGCCAAAAAAACCGCAAAAAAGGCTGCAAAAAAAACTGTGAAGAAAAAACGCCGCTTCACGAAAAAGACCAAATCTAAAGTAGCCAAAGCAGCCACTAATTTAGTCGAGGAAGCTCCCGAAAAGGAACCTCCCAGTCACTCCACAGCCGAAGATATGGCGCTGCAGCAACGAGAGATTTCCGTCGCGGAGTTCTTCACAAAGAACCGCCACCTTCTTGGATTCGATAATCCTCGAAAGGCGCTGCTGACGACCATAAAGGAAGGAGTCGATAATTCACTGGATGCATGTGAAGAAGCAGGAATACTGCCGGATGTGAAGGTCATCATCGCCCCCGGCACGGAGGAAGATCGCTTTCGGGTGACCATTGAAGACAATGGCCCGGGCATTCTTAAGACGCAGATTCCCATGATTTTCGCCAAGCTTCTTTACGGGTCGAAGTTTCATCGGCTCAAGATGTCCCGAGGCCAGCAGGGCATAGGCATATCCGCCGCCGGTATGTACGGACAACTCACGACGGGCAAACCCATATCTATCACATCGAAGACCTCACAAAACAAGCCTGCGCATCACTACGAGCTTGAGATTGATACCAAGAAGAACGAGCCGCGCATCATTCTGGATGAGACTATAGACTGGCCGGTCCAGCGGGGTACCAAAGTTGAGATCGAACTCGAGGCCAAATTTCAAAAAGGCCGCCAGTCAGTACAGGAATACCTCGAACAGACAGCCATCGCCAATCCTCACATCTCGCTTGAGTTTGTTACACCTGACGGTGAAACGACAGTGTACAAGCGCGTCTCGAAGCAGTTGCCCGTTCAAACCAGAGAAATTAAGCCCCATCCCTATGGAGTGGAGCTGGGAGTGCTCATTAAGATGCTCCACGATACCCAGGCACGCACCCTCCAATCATTCCTACATTCCGACTTCTCCCGTATCAGCAGCCGGGTGGCGAAGATGATATGCGAACAAGCGAAGGTCTCCGAGCGGTCTCGGCCCTCTCGTATTGCAAGGCAGGAGGCAGACAATTTATATAAGGCCATCAATCAGACAAAAATTATGAATCCGCGTACGGACTGCCTTAGCCCGATTGGTGAAGAGTTGATCCTTGCTGGTTTAAAGAAGCAGATCGAAGCCGACTTATACACTGCTGTAACCCGGCCGCCTTCGGTTTATCGCGGTAATCCTTTCCAGATAGAAGCCGGGCTGGCTTATGGTGGTTCGTTACCTGTTGAGGGTCTTGCACTGGTGTTGCGCTACGCCAATCGAGTACCCCTGCTTTATCAGAAGTCGGCCTGTGCGATGACGCGTTCAGTGCTCAATACCGCCTGGCGAAACTATGCACTCCAGCAGTCTGCGGGCGCTCTGCCCTCGGGCCCGCTCGTCATCATGGTCCACATGGCCTCTGTATGGGTCCCCTTTACATCTGAGAGCAAGGAGGCCGTTGCCCACTACCCCGAAATAATCAAGGAGGTCCGTCTCGCACTGCAGGAATGTGGGCGGCAGTTGTCCGTATTTATCCGTCGCCGGCGTAAGGCAGCCGAATCCGAAAGGAAAAAGGCCTACATCGAGCAATACATTCCGCATATCGCCATTGCATTGCGGGAGATGCTGGATCTTACTGCCCGTCAGGAGCACACAATGGTCAGACAGTTGACAGACGTCCTTAAAAGGAGCCGATCATGAGCAAGGTTAAGGTTGCAAATAAAATCACGGAAACTGCCAACTCAGTTAGAAACAAAATCCAGCGAAAGAGCAAGCCCACTCTCTCGTTTCCCCTGCGCTCGCTGAGCAATGTGACGTACCACCCGAAGAAAGGATTTCTTGAGCTTAAAGGCAAAAAGAAGATACGAACGCTCACAGTCGCTACGGTCAAGACCTTTGCCCAGACCCTGCGCATGATGTCCCAGGCCAAGACTCTCGTTGAAGATGACGAAATTATGACCAAGCGAGAGGCGTACTACGTTTCCAAGAACTGGGGCGATGCCCGCTTTGACGAGCAGCCCGAATCGGACACCGTAATCGACGACATAGAAGGCCTGTTCGAGGTCAACCGCGAACAGCTCGGTTTCATCCCTGAGGAAAAAGGCGGCGAGATTGCCGGCAAGCTCATTGTCATCGACCGTGATTCGGACAGCGGCAAGCCCTTGCGCATCGACTGCACAAAATTCGGCTCCGGTGCCTACTCGATACCAAGCTCTGTCGAGCACCTGAAGTTCGAAACAAAAGCCAAATTCGTACTCGCCATTGAGACCGCCGGCATGTTTCAACGCCTGGTCAAGCACAGCTATTGGCGCAAGGCCAACTGCATCCTCATCTCTATGGGCGGTGTCCCCACGCGTGCCTGTCGCCGCTTCATTCGACGGATTGCCGACGAGTTAAAGCTCCCTGTATATGCCTTTGTGGATTGCGACCCTTATGGCATGTTCAACATCTACCGCACGCTGAAGGTCGGCTCCGGCAACGCCGCGCACATCAACCGCCACTTTTGTGTACCCAACGCCAGGTTCCTCGGTGTTACGCCCCAGGACATCGTAAACTACAAACTGCCAACGCACCCGCTCAAAGAGGTGGACATAAAACGGGCCAAAGACGCTCTCAAGAACGATCCCTTCGTTCAGCACTATAAACCCTGGCAGGATGCGATTAAGCAGTTACTCGATATGGGAGTCAGGGCCGAGCAGCAGGCCTTCGCCGTCCATAACCTGAACTACGTCATAGAACACTACCTCCCAGAAAAACTCGCCGCAAGAAAGACTTTCTTACCGTAAGACCAGACGCTTGCGGTTTGGTCAATCTATCAAGGAGATATCTGTAAAGGGGATGGAACTTTGTGTATTCTATTGAATCCCGTTGAACCGCACGTTACGCAAATATCAGCCGCAAAGGGTTTCAAGGCATCTGACCGCCGAATCTAAAATGAACTTCGAGGGAACGTTGAGCTAGGCCATTGAAAAACAGCCCTTTGTCGGTTGCATGTGATGTTAGGCAATGTTTGTTGGTATACCCATACTAATTGGATAAACGTCACTTGGGTTATCTTTGTCTACCACAATAATTAAGGTATTTTGGTGTGTACCTCGATTTTCTATTATGTGTGGAACTCCCAGTCTTGGATGATAAGCCTTTATCTCAGATAAAGACGCTGGTAACATGTTTACTGTCTCCACTAAATTAGAATTAACGTTCTTTAGATGTAAAAGGAGCTCTCCAGGGCCAGGATTGATAAAGAACTCTTGTACTTTTTTATGGTAGTGATTTCCTGCTTTAGCACCAGGTTCCAAAACATTTAAATGAACGTTCCCCCCCTGATCAATATTTGGAGCCAATTTGTGGTCAGAGTGGGTTCCGACAAGTGCTAAAGTTCCTATCTCATATAATTCATGTTTTTCTTTGATTGGTATTCCGAAAGTACTCGATTTGCTTCGTTCGGCGTCTCGCATCACCTTTGATTCGAAATAAAGATGCCGTGCATGATGATAGACTCCTGCGGCGAAAAAGACCAAGAGAAGCCAGCCACTGAGGCAATAAAGAGTGGATCGCGTCGCCCAGCCGAGTAGCAGTCCGAGTAAGTGTCCTACGATGATGGCCCAACAGGAGCAGTAGAGATAGTGAATCTGAGTGCCCCATTCCTGCAACTCTGATACCGGGGAATCCTTCTGGGTGCGCTCCTTCCATCTGCGGATGTCGCGTTCCAGTTCTTCGCGTGAGGTCCAAAGAATGTTCCACCACCAGGCACGACTCATGGCCCTATCGAGCCGCAATGGACCGGCAAATAGCAACAAACGATAGATAATGGGGTACGCTATGGCGCGATGGAGTGTATAGATTAGTCCACCGACAACAAGCGCTACTCCTGACAAGACCGCTGCCCCGCCAATCGAGGTTACGTCGAAGTGCCCGCCGCTCTCTGAACCAGGCGCCTTGTAAACCCCGAGAAGAATGAGGAGCGTGATCCCCCCAGGTAGAGCGTAGCGGAAGATCTGTTGGAAGGTTAGGTTTCCCATGCGTTTTGATCCAGTATCCGTCTAACTATGTTTATATGATTGCCACATAACATCTCGAACTTCTCGTCATTCAAAGGAATCCCAGCCGCTGTTGTACCCTTATAAAGTACAAACAAATTTTGTTCTATCAAGTAAAAAATGACAAACAAATAGTGTAAGGTGACAATTGTAAGTGCTTTACTGAAAAATGCTTTTCTTTGTCCTTTGAATCGCGAATAACGTTAAGTTCAGCGGCGCGGTTTGTCCGTGTCCGCTGGAGCGTCTTGTTGGCGGTTCTGGGAGTAGTTTCACGGCTCAGATCCATCAACCCAGCGCTACATCAAGGATCATCATCACACCAAAACCGGTCATGGTTGCCATAGTTACCGTATCGATATTCTTCTCGTTCCGCTGGGATTCCGGGATCAGTTCTTCAACCACCACAAAAATCATTGCCCCGGCGGCAAAGCAAAGGGCATAGGGCAGGATTCCCTGTATATGAAGAACAAATGCTGCTCCGAGCACCCCGGCAATGGGCTCAACCAGACCGGAGGCCTGCCCCATAAAGAAGCTCTTCGTCCGCCCCATTCCTTCTCTCCTCAATGGTAGAGATACCGCAGCTCCTTCCGGAAAATTCTGGAGACCAATTCCAATTGCCAGAGCAATGGCGCCGCCAAGAGTGGCAGAAGAAAGGTTGGCTGCCACCGCCCCGAAGGCAACTCCAACCGCAAGACCTTCAGGGATGTTATGCAGGGTGATCGCCAGCACCAATAGTGTGCTTCGCTGCCAGGATGTCTTTGGTCCCTCACTTTGCGAAATATCCAACCCTGGGTGAAGATGCGGCAGTATTCGGTCGGCTAATCTCATGAAAAGCCCACCAACCATAAAACCGATTATCGCTGTCACCCATGGAATTTGACCCATCTGTTGGGCCATTTCTATTCCAGGTGCAAGCAGCGACCAGAAACTTGCCGCAATCATGACCCCGGCAGCGAATCCGAGCATCGAATCCATGAGTTTAGGGTTTACCTTCTTCGTGAAGAAAACGAGCGCCGCACCTGCCGCAGTAACGCCCCATGTAAAGAGCGTGGCAACGAGCGCCTGCGTGATTGGACTGAATTGTTGAATGAAGTCGTTCATCTTATGTCTTATCGCCAACTATATATATACGGTTTCCGTATAACATCCCGAATGTCTCGTCATTCAGATAAATCCAGACCGCTGTTGTACCCTCATAAATTACAAACAAATTCTGATCTATAAAGGAAAAAATGACAAACAAATAGAAAGTTGATAACAGCTTCTAACAAATCCTTCATTTTTTAGTCTTGAGGAATTGCGCATTAATCTTGATGATTGCCCCCGGATGTGTATTGACAAACTCGGGGATGTTCGCTGCTCGGTCCGGCGCCGTAAGATGCTCCAAAAGCACCGCCGGTGTGCTGTAGCCATTCTCGTCAATATGTGTCAGGCATAATTGCGTATAATCCGAGTAGGCCTTGGATGAAAATACCAGCCATTTACCGTTCGGAGACCAGCTATGCCATGAATTCATCCGGCTGGTATTACAGCGGAGCCTTCGTGCGTCACCCCCTTTTGCAGGTATGATATACAACTCGCTGTCGGGTTGAAGCAGCATATAACTTTTCGCCTTGCAAAATACAATCCACCGGCCGTCCGGCGAATAGCGCGCGAAAAAGTTACTCATATCATTATTGGATGCCCCTTTAACGGGCGCCGGAGTCCCCCCTGCACCACCATTGAAAGGAACTCTATACAGGTCGAACTTAAACGGTTTGCCGTCTTTGATGATATCTTCGCATTCGGCCGGTGTTGGCGGCCGTTTGCCCTGGTGCTTGGTGTGTTGCGAATCGTAGGCTTTGGTTCGGGCAAAAACAATGTACTTTCCGTCGGGGCTCCATGTAGGATTACTCTGCACGAACTCCGGATCGTCTGCGCCGGGTAACGCACAGAAGCGGCCTGTTTCTCTATCGAACACGCACAGAATCCCCCTTATGGGAAAGAACAATTGTGAGAAGGCCAGCCCCGGCCTGGGAATAAAGACGGATTTGTCATTGACTGTGCTGATAACGTATCTGCCGTCAGGCGAGATCTGCGAGAGCAGGCCATAACTATCCTCACCATCTTCCGGCAGGTAATCGTCCCAGGTAATGATGTCTTTAGAAGCCAACACCATCTGTTCTTTGACTGCTGTGATGATAAAGGAGCCTTTGTTACTGGCATAGTCCACATCCATTGCAAGCGTTGAGCCGTCACGGCTAAACGAGTGACAGTTACTGCACACCGGCATGTTCTGAAGGACTATCGGCGGCTTCGGTGAATCGATGGACCCAAAACGCCACCGGATATGCGATCGATCTTTGTCCGCATCTTTAAACGGCAAATTGACCTCACGATAGAACAGAGGCGCCCCGACTGGGTCCTTTGAGGTCTTAAAGGACATACTGGCTTGCGACAAAATCCTTACAGGTTCACCGTAACCAGCGCCGAGTATGATGACTTTGGCATCCTTTTCGAGCGATCTATGTTTTATGTTCTCCCAATCTTCCGGCCGGGGTGTCCAATGTTGCCGCTGAGCTATAAAGTTCATACATGGTTTACCGTCGGCAAACTCAAACCGTATCAACCATGCTCTCGATGCAGGATCGCTGTCATTCCAGCGATATACGGGCGGAACCATCTCAGGTGGAAACAGCGTTTCATTAAGGGGATACTCGATAGTAATATCGTTGTAATCTTCGTGTTCCTGATAGACGGCAAGAATATCTTCAACGCAGTATTTATTTGGCTGTAGAGTTCTGTAAAGAATTGCTGCGGTGCCCAGTATTACTACAACAACAGCTATCCCTATCACTTTCTTACGCATCAGAACTCTCTTATTCAAAACGCCATCAGCCTTAAGGCCGGTGTAATCTGTGGGCTGGCATTTGCTATACAATCACGGTATATCCTTGCTTAGCTACGTAGCCGAATCTCTTGTATATAATGCTACCAAGTCTTCCCTTATGATTCAAGATGTCTGACTTATTTTCGAAGGTATTTCAGCGAGAGAAGCTGAAAATCTTCTCGAAATTTGGCGAAGGATTTGGTAATCTAATAGAAAATAGAGGTTCCCAAAGGTCTTTGTAGTCTATTATATCATATATATGGAGGATCCCGGATGAAGTACTATCTTCTTACGTGTCTTTTGCTTCTGTTGTGTTTTTTCTGCCATCAAAGCCATGCCGGTGACTATGCCTTCACTGTCAAGGGTGAGAAGACATATCTAAACGGCCATGAATTTCTGGTCAAAGGATTGCGATGTTCCAATGCGCTGATTTCCGACAGGACCACCGATGAACTCATTGCCAATCTTGATACATTTGCACGATACGGCGTCAATACTGTCAGCGTTTTTTTCATGGGTTCCAGGTTTGGCGATGTCAAAGGCTACCGCGAAGATGCCAGTCTAAATCCCGTTTATTCGAGGCGAATGGATAGAATTATCGCCGCGGCCGACAAAAGGGGAATGGTGGTTCTGGTTGGATGTCTTTATTGGAGCACGTCAAAGGCCAAATGGGAAAGCTGGACACAAACCCAGGCGAACCTGGCGGTTGCCAATACGGTTCGCTGGCTTAAAGAGCACGACTATCGAAACGTGTTTATTGACGTTGACAACGAAGGCATGGCTCGCAAAGCAAAGGGCTTCGACAATCGCAGGATGGTCATAGCAGGCAAGGCCGTGGATCCGACCTTTGTCATCGCTACAAATTTCCACGGGCCGCCGCCGGCTGAAGCCGACCTCGGTATCCATCACTCGGAAAAAGTCCCCGGCAAGCCATATATCGAAAGCGAAGCCACACCATCCAACGCCCCGGGAAACTATTGGGGAAAATACAGCAAGGTTGATGGTTACTACAACTACATAAATATCGGCCTCTACAATGAGGATATGAAGGCCAATCAGATTAAAAAAACCAATGAGCATCTCTCAAACGGAATGGGATACATGCTGGCAAGCACCTGGCTCCAGTGTGTCCCGCCTCATGGCCCGAACAATAATCCCGGCGGCTACGGCACAAAAGATGACCCCGGCATTCGATGGTGGCTCGATTATCTGCGCAATCGCTACGGCCCCTATGAGCCCCCGGCATCCCGCCTCAAAACGGTTGGCCGTTGAGAATCTCCTCAGAACACTTGAATTTTAGGGTAATACTTGATATTATATTGTTAATGAGTCTCAGTGACGTAGCTGAGTAATTGTATATGATGTATTTCAGTAATTCTTATGAATAAGGAGTCCGGTGATGCGGCAACAAAAATTCAATTTCGCACAAATAGCAATCTTCCTAACTGTATTAGTTATCTTCTCAACCAGTGCAATCGCCGGCGGCAAATCGAAAACACGAAGGAAACCGAACACCCTGACAAAAAAGCAAATCAGCCAGGGCTTCAAGCTGCTCTTCGACGGCAAAACGCTGTCCGGCTTCAAAGGCGCAACCAACGACAAAGTCCTTAATACCTGCTGGAAAGTTGATAAAGGCCAAATTCTCTGTACCAATCGGGACACGCGCCCTGATAAACTCGGCGGAAGTATCGTCACAAAAGACCAATACAGCAGCTTCGATTTCAGGCTCGATTACAAGCTCGACCCCGACTTTGGCCCCGGGCACGTCAACAGCGGCATCAAATATTTCGCATACCCGAAAACAGAGCTGGGCCTCGAATACCAGATCTACGATCACGACGCTAAAGTCACAGGCCCCCACGCTCTGGCGGACCTCTATGACATCCTGCCCGCAAAAGAAAGACCGGCCAAACCAAGAGGTAAGTGGAACAAAGTGCGTATTGTTTCGAGGGGAAATCAAGTCGAGCACTGGATCAACGGCAAAAAAGTCCTACAGTTTGTCCGGGGCGGCGAAAAATTCCGCGAAGCCGTCGCGAAGAGCAAATTCAAAGACCGCGATAAATTCGGCGAAGCCAAACAGGGCTACATCCTCCTTCAGGACCACGGCGGTGGAATAGCTTTTAGAAACATAAAAATCAGACCACTCGATGATTAATTCCCACCCCGGAATATCATGTAATTCGCAACGCCATTATTCTCGTAGGGGCGGTTCGTGAACCGCCCTTTGTACATTTTGCTGTTTGGTCTTTCCCCGCGCGATTACCCGGTTTTGTAGGATGGACTTTAGCCCATGCGGCCCCTTGTCATTCCTGCGAAACCTGTCCTGAGCATGGTCGAAGGAGCAGGAATCCAGTTCTTTGTCATCCCGACCGAACAAAGTGAGTTTAGGGATCTGGCCTGAGCCTGCCCTGAGCGCAGTCGAAGGGAAATTACATGCGCACAAGTCCAAAAAAGCAAGCCAACGATTCTGAAATCTCAAATCCTATCCTCAACCCCAATAATCAATAATCTTTTATCAATTAAAAATGGTTCATACTGTTCTGGTAAATTGTGTTTTTTCCCCTAATCAGCAGGGAACTTCGTGTATTCGATTGAATTCCATTGAACCAAGCCTAAGGATTAACTCTGCGGCGGCCCGTTAGGGACCTCAGCAGAAGTGTCATGTTGGCACTCTTCCTTTTCTATCCTACGATTGGATCTAAACAGTAACCCAATCAACATAATAGGGACATTCCCAATCCTGTTCGGCCCTGGATTTGCTATCCGACTGGCCGGTTTACACGATGTGCAGTATTTCCCGAAGTTCTCG
>VRUK01000095.1 GCA_019456195.1 Planctomycetota bacterium
AACCAAAATCCAGTGAGAGAGTATAACATCTCACCATAATTTTGGCGACTCAGTTGCACTTATGAGTTGAATCCGCCTATTTAATAACCAAGGCTTGCTCATTAAAATCGCCCAGTAGCAAAACGGGTAATTCTGAGCAAGCCTTGATCAAAACACAATTCCAACTATTGTTTACTTTTAATAATGTAAAAAAGAAAATTGTCTTACTTCAGAAACAACATCTCCGCATAAGTCGGCAGCGGCCAAAGTTCGGCGTCAACAATAGCTTCCAGTTCATCAGCCGGTTGTCGAACTTTAGACATTGATTCGATAACAACCGCCCTGTAGTATTCAGCCTGTTTGGAAACACCAGCTATTTCGCCGGCATTGCTGGTATCCTTTTCAAGTTTTTTCACGCCCTCGTCCAAAGAGCTGATCAGACTGCAAAGTTTTTTGAGCATCGCTTTCTGTGTGTCGGCAGAGACACCGGCTGAGCTGATAGACCCTACTGCGCAGGCTATGCGGGAGGAATATTCCACACAGGCGGGTAGAATTTGCCTTTTGACCATATTCAACGTAGTCAAAGCCTCGATATTGATTTGCATACTATAAGCCTCAAGTAAAATCTCTGTTCGAGCCTCCAATTCGGCTTTGCTCAGCACCTTTTGCCTCTCAAAAACATTAACGTTTTCTTCGTCCATAATAGTATGGAG
The DNA here is from genome assembly GCA_019456195.1 of Planctomycetota bacterium. Classification (GTDB taxonomy): domain Bacteria; phylum Planctomycetota; class Phycisphaerae; order Sedimentisphaerales; family Anaerobacaceae; genus NIOZ-UU13. The sequence continues at coordinate 693 of VRUK01000095.1, forward strand.
TGAGTCAACCGTAGAACAGATATTTGGCAAATTTCTCTTTTCGGCCTCTTTGACCCATTCGTCCGTATAGTTATCACCATTATAAATCACATCGGAGTGATCCGTGGCAATTCTTTTAAGGATTCCCTGCGCACAGGCTGTAACATCTTCGGCCTTTTCCAGTTCATTTGCAATTTCCCCCAGAACATCGGCGACGATTGTATTGAGCACAAAAGTCGGGCCCGAGGTAGATTGCGTCGAACCGACCATTCGGAATTCAAATTTGTTTCCTGTAAATGCAAAAGGAGATGTCCGGTTGCGGTCGGTACAATCTTTCGGCAGAAGCGGCAGGCTTGAAATACCCAGCTTGAGTTCGCCTCCCTGTTTCGATGTCTTTGCTCCTCCGGTGGCGAGCTGTTCAAAAATATCTGTTAACTGGTCACCAAGGAAAATCGACACTATTGCAGGAGGGGCCTCGTTTGCGCCGAGCCGGTGCTCATTGCCGGCATTAGCGACGCTGGCTCGCAGCAACTTGGCATACTTGTCAACCGCCCTTACAACAGCACAGAGCACAACCAAAAAGACCATGTTGTCATGAGGTGTTTTGCCGGGATTAAGCAGGTTTACTCCATCATCTGTTACCAGGGACCAGTTGTTGTGCTTGCCCGAACCGTTTACGCCGACAAATGGCTTTTCATGCAGCAGGCAAACAAAACCGTGGCGGGTGGCAACTTTTTGCAGCGTTTCCATGGTTAGCTGATTATGGTCGGTGCCGACATTTACTGTGGCGAAAACCGGAGCTAACTCATACTGTCCCGGCGCAACTTCGTTATGCTGGGTCTTTGCGGAAACGCCGAGTCTCCACAGTTCAGTATTCACCTCGTTCATGTACGAGGCAACTCTTTCGTGAAGGCTGCCAAAATAATGGTCATCCATCTCCTGGCCTCTTGGAGAGGGGGCACCCAAAAGGGTTCGTCCCGTTAGAACAAGATCTAAACGTTTATCATAGAACGAACGGTCGATAAGAAAATACTCCTGCTCAGGCCCGAGCGTTGCCAGTACATGATCGGTAGTTTTATTACCAAGAGCACGAAGAACACGCATTGCGTGTTTATTCAGAGCCTCCATTGATCGAAGCATAGGCGTCTTCTTATCAAGTGCCTGGCCTGTGTAAGAGCAAAATGCACTGGGGATATACAATGTAATATTCTTGCCATCTTCTTTTACGAACACCGGAGATGTGCAATCCCATGCGGTATAGCCTCTGGCCTCGAATGTCGCACGCAGCCCGCCCGATGGGAATGAAGAGGCGTCGGGCTCTCCCTGGCACAGTTCTTTCCCGCTAAACTCCATCATGGCTCTGCCATCCGACGTCGGGGAAATAAACGAATCGTGTTTTTCCGCTGTAAGACCGGTCATGGGCTGGAACCAGTGGCAAAAATGCGTGGCTCCTTTTTCAATCGCCCAGTCTTTCATTGCATTGGCGATTACATCAGCCAACACTGAGTCAAGTGGCTCGTATCCCTGGATCGTTTTGCTTAGTGATTTGTAAACATCCTCTGGTAACCGTTCACGCATAACCGAGTCATTAAAAACATTGGAACCAAAGACTTCTTTAACTGATTCACAATATTTAGTCATTTTGTGTCTCCTTCTTTCTTTAACGCACTGTTTAAATATTTATCTTTTTTTAGTTCGATACTTAACCAATCGCTTTTTGACCTCTGTCACCTGTACGAATGCGTATGCACTCGCTCAGATCCAGAACAAATATTTTTCCATCGCCTATTTTTTCTGTCCTCACACTTTCAACTATCGCATCGATCGTCCTATCGACAAAGTCTTCATTGACAGCTATCTCAAGTCAACTGTCTTCGAAGCGGGTAGAAATAACCGGGATTATTAAGGTCTATCACATCTTCCTCATAATTTAGCTCTATTCGATCGAGTACTTCACGCGCAAATGTAGCAAAACCTATCCTGTCGATAATATAGCCAAAATGCTCTTTCGGTAGAGAACGATCGATATATCTGTGGATAAAACTGTAGGCATTCCGACAGATACCGAGAACTGTTTGTTCACTGGCATTTCTTACAAAGCTATTTGCCATACGTGGATTTCGTTTACCAGTACGCCCGCCTATAATGATTCGATAAAGTTTTTTGCCTCTGGAAAAAGCGCCGGTAGGACATTTTAAGATACACTCGCCACAATGTAAACAATATTCTTCATCTCTAATCACTTGACAATCCTTTAGGTACAAAGCATTTGTGATTTTCTTTCGACAGTTTTCCACGCAGGCTTCACATGCAATACAACGATCCTCATCATATTCCGGCATAACATTGCTGATAATACCAATATCCTGCATATGGGCCTTAATACAATCATTTGGACAACCAGTAATAGCTACCTTCAAATGATAATCATTGGGATAGATGACTTGTTCTATCTTTTGGGCTAAGGCAGTAGTATCCGTATTAGCGAATCGGCAAACTCGGTTCCCTATGCAGGCTGAAACATTTCTTGTCCCTGCTGAAGGGTAACCTTCGACAGACTTTTCTAAAGTTACACCACAAGAGCTTTCTATTTCGGCTATCATACCGGCCATATAACTCCTAACTTCCTTTAATTGAGCAAGTTTGATTCCGGGGATTTCATAACCCTGGCGCGTCGTCAAGTGAACTGTTCCGTTGCCAAACTTTTCAGCCAATCCCTGAATAACTTTTAGATACTTTGCCTCCAAATGACCACCGGGAACTCTTAGCCTCACGGCAGTTTCATTCCGGACCTTTGAAATACGAAAAGCATTTTTAACCAATGCTTTAGTGTTATACATGGGAACTATCCTTTCTCTTTGTACGTAGCCAGCCAATACATACCGCCAACAAAAATGCCACCCCCTGCTATGTTTCCTAAAGTAACCCAGACAAGATTGTTCGCAAAACCAGCCCATGATATAGTGTCACCATGTGGAAAGAAAAGGGATATCGATAACAGCGTCATATTTGCAACACTGTGCTCAAAGCCAGATGCAATAAAAGCAAAAAGACACCAAAAAATCAGAATGCATTTGGCGACTTCGCTTTTAGCTTGAGCGGATGTCCACAAAGCCAAACATACCAGCCAATTACAAAGTAATCCTCTTAACAACATTTCAGTAACGGGCATATTCATCTTGGATGATGCCACTTTTTCAATAAAACCAACAGCATGGTTGATAGCTCCCGAAGCTACAACAAGATAAGCTAAGAATACTGAACCCATTAAATTACCTGCCCAGGAAAAACTCCATATCCTAAAGGCGGCAGACCATGAGGTCTCTTTCCGTAAACATCCGAGAGTCATGATCATATTGTTTCCAGTAAAAAGCTCTGAACCGGCAAAAACAACCAAGGTTAAAGCGATCCCGAATGATACTCCCATTAGAGGCTTTAAAAATAAGGACTTTGCTGCTGCCAAAGGTGCTCCGATTGAAAAAATCAGAATTATGCCAAGACCTACATAAGCTCCAGCAAGAATAGCAGAAACAATATAGGAAAGTCTTGAGTTTTCAAGAAAAGCTACTTTTTTCGTAGCCAATAATGACATGGCTTTAACATTGTCTAAATACATAATCCACCTGCTCCTAATAGCTATTTTTTGATTTAATCGATTAGTGATGTAGCTTCAACATAATTAAATACAGGGCCATCCAAACAGACATATTTATCACGTATCCGACAGTGGCCGCATTTACCAACACCACATTTCATGTGCCGTTCAAGTGATGTCCAGATATTGTCGTCCCGAACATCATGATGGATAAGCTCTCTGACAGTATTCTTAATCATTAAAGGTGGACCGACTATTACGACTTTAGTTTTCGGCCCGATATCACTGACATGTTTTACAAAATCTACTACAAAGCCTATTCCTCCTGCCCAAGCTTCGGTTTCATCTTCTGTAGTGTCCACTGTTATGACGACTCCACAATTTTTCTCCCAGCGTTTAAGTTCTTTCCTGAATAGAATATGTTTAGGAGACCTGAATCCTAGTAAAACGTCTAACTTTTTTATCTTATGTTTATCGTCATGAAGACAATATTCAACTAATGGTTTGATCGCAGCTACTCCAGTACCACCAGCTATAACTAAAAGACGTTGACTTTCAAAACACTCTAAGGGAAAACCTTTACCATAAGGACCTCTGAGGTAGAGCTCGTCGCCAGCTTTTAGATGAGATAGCTCAGATGTTACCTTGCCTACCTTCCGGAATGTAATCTCCACACCTGTAGAACTAAATCCACTAATTGAAATTGGGATTTCGCCAACCTGGGCAAGAGAAACTATTACGAACTGCCCTGGTATTCCTTGAATATGTGCGCCCAGCTTAAAGGACATTTCCGCATTTGTATGTCTATCAATCTTTAAAATTTCGGCCGGTCGGCCCATATAGATATTGTCTATCACAGCTAACCCCCATTCGTACTGACTACTTCATTGATCTTCTCAATACACCCGGCCATACTAATATATTCTGGACAAACTTCTTCACAACGGCCACAACCAACACACATGCTGAATCCGAATCTCTTCTTGAAGTCGATAATTTTATGTAAGACCTTGTAGCGCATTCTATCACCTTTAGGAATCCGGAAGTTATGTTCACCAGCTAAAAGAGCAAAATTCTTTATCTGGCAAGATGACCATATCCTCCGCCTTTCACTCTTTCCCGCGTTATCCTTGTCGATGATATCCTGAACAGTAAAACAAGAACAGGTCGGGCAGGAAACGTTGCAACGGCCACACGCTGTACACCTTTGCGAATATTCCTTCCACATCTTGTTTTCAAATAAAGAACAGTCAACAGAATTCACAATATTTAAAGATGACGAGTCCTCCTCAACAAAATGAGGCTCAACTTTGGCTTTAGTCCCATTGGGAAAATACTTCGTAAACGCTTCATCTTTGATATTCACGGCATAGCCATTTTCTTCTCTCCTTATAAATACCGAGTAGTTGTCAGTTTTATTAGTCCCCATAGAAACACAAAAGCAATGCTCAAAGGAACGGGGACATTCCAACAGGAAAAGTTTCACGTTTTCTCTGCGACGTTTATAGTAAAAGTCCTGATAACCACCATTTTCAAGGAACATAGCATCAAGAATATCAAGGGAATTGATATCGCATGCTCTTAAGAAAACTATGGTCGATTGTCTTTCTATCGGAGCCTCTTTGATGCCCTCCTTGTCATAGTGAAACATCGTTTCCCTGATCGGGAAGAAAACAGATTTAGCCGAAAAGCAAGTTCTGGCGGAGAAAACGATATCAGAGAGTAATTCTACCCTGTCGTAACTAACGACATCTGTATCTGAAAATCGTCCTTTCCCTGCTTTTCTTTTAGGGGCTACAACTTTGTACTCTTCGGCTATTTTGCTGAAGGCGCTTTCTGCTTCATACCAGCTAAGTTTCAACTCTTCCATTACTCTCAACCTTAATATATCCTAATTCCCTCAGATCCAGCCCATAAAGGAGAACGCTGCTACTTTACCTGGAACAATAATTACACTAATTATCCGATAGCTTTGTCACCTTTTTCGCCGGTTCGAATCCGGATACACTCTTTTAACTCCAGAACGAAGATTTTTCCGTCCCCGATTTGCCCAGTCTTGGCACCTTCGATAATAGCATCGATGGCTTTCTCAACGAAGTCCTGGTTTACAGCTATTTCGATCCTGACCTTCTTAAGCAGATTTACTTCGAATTTAATACCCCGGTAGCTTTCTTCGTATCCATGCTGCTCGCCGCAGCCTAAGGCATTCGTTACGGAAAGTTTGCAAACTTTGGCCTTATACAGGGCTTGTTTAACATCCTGCAGTTTGTGTGGCTGAATGTACGCTACTATAAGCTTCATTTTTGAATCTCCAATTGATAACTACTTTATTTTTATGTTGTGGTAAAAATCTGGAAGCCGGAATACGCCTCCATACCATGTTCGCCAATATCGAGCCCCTTGAGTTCTTCCTCAACACTTGCCCGCAGACCAACTGTCTTCTTGATTGCATAGAACAATATCAGCCCAAGTCCAAAAGCCCAGAAAAAGCAGGCACCGGCCCCGACGAGTTGAACACCAAGCTGCCTGAATCCACCGCCATAGAACAGGCCTGTGTTCTCACCGGCGGTACCGAGTACGGCTTCGGCATTGAACAGCCCACAGGCCAGCGTCCCCCATAGACCGCAGACACCGTGAACACTAACCGCACCAACGGGGTCATCAACTTTAAGCACCTCGTCAATAAACAATACACTCAACACCACCAGTGCTCCAGCTATCGAGCCAATTACCAATGCACCCATGGGTGTTACAGTATAGCAGGGAGCAGTAATAGCTACCAGACCTGCCAGTGCGCCGTTCAATGACATTGAAGCATCAGGTTTTTTGCCTTTAAGCCATGAGACAAGCATTGCCATAATGGCGCCTGCTGCTGCGGCAAGGTTAGTAGTTACCGCTACACGCCCAATCTCTCCATTGCCAACAGTCGTACTGCCGGGATTAAATCCGAACCACCCAAACCACAGGATAAAAACCCCTAAAGCCGCCAGTGGTATGTTGTGCCCAAGAATAGCCTTTGGTTTTTTGTCAGGACCATACTTACCCAGACGAGCCCCAAGCATAATAGCCCCAGCCAGGCCCAGCCACCCGCCGACAGAGTGCACAACTGAAGAGCCGGCAAAATCACAGAAGCCAAGCTTTTCGAGCCAGCCGTTTCCGTTGAGCAGGCTGCCCCATGCCCAGGAGCCGAAAATCGGATAGATAAACGCACAAATAAACACACTGTAAACCAGGTAAGCCCTGAATTTCGTTCGTCCTGCCATAGCACCGGATACGATTGTCGCCGCAGTACCGGCAAACACCGTCTGAAAGATCAGGAATGTGTAGTTCCAGTGCTCACCATCACCCAAAACATTCTTGATTCCAAAATCTGTTGTACCAAACAGGCCGTTGGTTGCACCAAACATCAATCCGAATCCCAGCAGGAAGAACGCTATTGTGCCGATCGAAAAATCCATGAGATTTTTCATCAGAATGTTCACAGCGTTCTTGGCCTGGGTGAAACCGGTCTCCACCATCGCAAAGCCCGCCTGCATAAAGAACACCAAAAATGCTGCCACACACGTCCAGACAACATTGATGTTCAATTGCAATTCTTCCTTAGCTGCTTCTACAGCCGATACCGTTGCGTCGGATGCCTCAGCCCCGAACGCTGATCCACATAATCCAATCGTCAACAACAATACAAAACCAATCGTTACATTTCTCATTTTTCTATCCTCAATAAAAATCTTAAAATTTCTTAGTTAAACCTATGCCAACGAAGAAGAAGTCACTGTCTGTTCCATAAGTATCTGTATCGCGTATATCATCACTCAACAGCGTCACGTAGTTTAGGCTCGGTGTAATCGTCAAGCCCTCTATCTCAAAGGGAAAAGAAACTGACAGGATTAAGTCATTTATCTTGCTTTGGTCGGTGCCCCAGTAGTACTTGTCGTATGAACCGCTGCCCCACCCAAGCGTAGCACCGATATCCATAGCAACCGGAACGCCCGGACTTAGTTCTAATATCTCTTCTACACTGTGTCCTATCCCTAAAGAAATATACGTACCCTCAGCCTCATCCAGATCATGGTAACCGGTAATAGACGGACTCGCCGGCAAATCAAAATTCAGCCCAAGGTAAGCTTCCAAAGTATCCGGAAGTCTCGTACCATTGGCATAACTACCCGGAAAATCATAGTAGATTAAACCGGCCGAATAGCTAACTCCCTCAATGTCCGGCAGATCATCCGACCAATCCAGATAGTAGTCCATTTCCAGAAAATTACCATTTCTGTCATTGATATTGGTCAAGTCAAGATTGCCCCAGATTCCTGCGGTGAAGTTTCCGTAAGTGGCACTGATGCCCGGCTGGAAAACCGGGTCATCGGATAGGTTCTGGCCTCGCCAGATGTACTTCCCTGAATAGTCGGTAGAAAGTTCAAAACCTATTTCGTCCTCGGCAAATGCCGGCCCAGCACTAAATGTCAACACAACCAATGCTATCACTAACCACTTTGCCTTTTTCATGTCAGTCAAGCTCCTTTACTTAAATTTCAAATCTCTTTTTTCAACTGCTAAACACTACTGATTTTATAAAGCAATAAGTGTGCCAGGGCGGAAATAATATGAAATATTAGATGTAACTACATACTATTCAATAAGTTACGTAATAACTCAACACCAATCGTCAGGTATGGCCGTGCGACGCATATGTGCGATGGCGCGTTGAATGCTACAATATTGTAGTAAATGATCGATAAAATGTATTTTCCGGTTCTCTTATATTGGGCGGCTAATTCTGTATTTTGTCTTAACAAAATGATATACTTCTACATGCAAAACCGAACAATTTTAAAAACGAGGAGACTAAGGCTAAGATTAGTTACAAAAGATGCCTGAAACTAATATTTTAGCCTGTAAAAAAAATATTCCTTTGAGAGGGATTTGTAGCATGAAGAAAACTATCGATGTTATTGTTGTTTGTAGCTTAACACTTGCAATCTTTGCGATGGCCGGATGTGCATCTGAATCTACGGCAAAGAGTAGTAGTAGTTACGAACCGACATGGGAGTCATTAGCTAAACATGAGATTCCTGAGTGGTTTCGGGACGCCAAGTTTGGAATATATACCCATTGGGGGCCGGTTACTGTAGGCTCTGAAGATGGTCCGGGCGGTGGTCAGTGGTACGGGCGAAATATGTACATGTCAAACAGCCCGACCTTTAAGTATCACATCGAGCGTTTTGGTAACCAGAATAAGGTTGGTTACAAGGACATAGTTCCCATGTTTAAGGCCGAGAAGTTCGATGCCGAGCAATGGGCGAAATTGTTTGCCGTGTCGGGTGCGAAGTTTGCCGGGCCGGTGGCCATACATCACGACAACTTCGCCATGTGGGATTCGGCTTATACCGAATGGGACAGCATGGACAAGGGGCCGAAACGCGACATAACCGCAGAGCTTGAAAAGGCCATTCGCAAGCGAGGTATGAAGTTCATTGCTACGTTTCATCACGCTTTTACATGGCGATACTTCGAGCCGTCATATAAGTATGATGGCGCCGACCCGAAGTACGCCGGATTGTATTGCCAGGCCCATGAGCCCAAAGCGCCACCTACGCGGGAGTTTATGGATAAGTGGCTGGGCATGGTCAACGAAGTAGTGGAAAAGTACAAACCCGATCTGACCTGGTTTGACTTCGGCCTGGGCGACAAAAAACGCAATTGCATCACACCAGAATATCAGCAGCAAATGTTCGCCGATTATTACAACTGGGCGGCGCGAAATAAGCGGCAAGTCAGCGTTGCTCACAAGCATAAGCATATTCATGAGCATACCGGCATTTTGGATTTCGAACGCGGACGTGAAGATAGTCTTGTACCATATCCCTGGCTGACCGACACTTCCGTCGGCCCATGGTTTTGCCAGAAGTCCACTGCTTATAAGTCTGTAGATCAGCTCGTTGATGTGCTGGTGGACATCGTCAGCAAGAACGGTTGTATGCTTTTGAATGTTGGTCCTGCCGCCGATGGTACAATCCCTCCGCAGGCGCAGGAAATCCTGCTGGGCATCGGTGACTGGCTGAAAGTTAACGGCCAGGCTATTTACAAGACCCGGCCGTGGCAGGTCTTTGGCGAAGGCCCCACACGCAACATGGGTGGTGGTTTCAGCGAGAATAAGGACAAACTATATACACCCGAGGATATCCGTTTCACGTCCAGCAAGGATGGAAAGACGATTTACGCAATTGTGTTAGGCTGGCCGGACGTTGGGAGAACAGTAACAATTAAGAGTCTGGCAAATGGAAAAGGGCCGGAGAAGATTCAATCCGTTAAGCTGCTGGGCTATAAAGGCAAGCCGAGATGGAGAAGGAATCGAGAAGGACTGAAGATTCAAATGCCATTAAAAAAACCTTGTGAACACGCGTTCGCGTTGAAGATTACGACAGTCGAATAGTAACGTAACTGTGTAAGAATGAATGGGAAATGATAGTTGTGTAATTTGAGGTATTGAAATGGATAGACGAAAGTTCCTTAAAGAATTTGGAGCGGCTGTGACAGTTGCCTGTACGGGCAGATTATGGGCGGCCCGGAGGGCTGATAAACGCAATGTTCCTAATATTCTTTATATCATGTCCGATGACCATGCGGCGCATGCGATAAGTGCATATAAAAGCCGATTAGCAAAAATCGCTCCGACGCCAAATATTGACCGTCTGGCTAATGAAGGCATACTCTTTGAGAACTGTTTTTGTACTAATTCGATTTGTGTTCCCAGCAGGGCGACGATACTGACCGGCCAATACAGTCAGACCAACGGCGCTCTGGATTTAGGCGGCCGGCTCGAACCCCAAAGACAATATCTGCCCAGATTGATGAAACAGGCCGGTTACGAGACGGCTATGATTGGCAAGTGGCATCTGAAGCAGGAACCTGCATTCGATTATTATTGCGTGCTGCCGGGGCAGGGTTCGTATTTCAATCCGATTCTTCGTGAGTCGGGCGGGCAGTGGCCAAAAAACGAAAAGCGCTTCGCCTCTTATGATTCGCGTCACTCGTCGGATGTTGTTACCGATACGTCGCTCAAGTGGCTCAAAGGCAGAAACAGGTCGAAACCTTTCTTTCTTATGCACCATTACAAGGCGCCGCACGATAATTTCGAAAATGCCGAGCGCTATGACTGGCTCTTCGAGGATGTGGATATTCCTGAGCCTGCGAGCTTGTGGCGGCAGCCGAAGCACGGTTCGCGGGTAACCGAAGGTACGGGTACGTCCATCGGAAAGCGTAACAAGCGAAGGAATATGGGGCATCATATGTTTGTTGACCAGTCGCTGTCGGATGACCAGTACAAACGAACGGCATATCAGCGTTATTTGAAAAAGTATCTGCGGTGTGTTCGTGGAGTGGATGATAATTTGGGTCGGTTGTTTAAGTATCTGGATGAAAGCGGACAGATTGACAATACTATTATCATCTATACGTCGGATCAAGGTATGATGCTCGGTGAGCATGACTATATCGACAAGCGCTGGATGTATGAAGAATCGATGCGGATGCCGTTTCTTGTAAGATATCCCGGGATGATTAAGCCGGGGACTCGCACGGATGAGATTATCAACAACACCGACTTTGCACCAACGATACTGGAACTGGCGGGAATTAAGGCTCCCGGCTATATGCAGGGGCGAAGTTTCGCTGCTCTGCTGCGGGGCAAAACACCTGCTGACTGGCCCGTGTCCACTTATTATCGCTACTGGATGCACATGGCGCACCACGACAATCCCGCGCATTTCGGTGTTCGGACCAAAGAATACAAACTGATATTTTTCTACGGTCAAAACTACAAGAAAGGCGGCCCGAAACCAACCAGACCCGGCTGGGAACTGTATGATATGAAAAATGACCCGCATGAAATGAACAATTTGTACGTTGAGCCGAAATATGCCGCCGTAGTCAAAGAGCTGAAGGACGAGCTGCTGCGATTAAGAGAGAAGTACGACGAAACGGATGATAGATACCCTCATATTCAAAAAGTGATCGATGAATATTGGGACAGTTGAGGGAGTTTCCGGTATTGTATCAATAAATCTACAGGAGGATTGTAATGACATTTCCAACATCATCTTTTAGATGGAACGCTGCTGTTGTATTGTGTGCGATGATTATTATTTGTTTAGGTACCGATTCTTTTGCTCAAAGTGCTCATTCTGATGGCGGGGCTGTATTGTCCAGGCAAACGCGGAAATTATCACGCCCGATGCTGCTGTTCACCGCTGAGAAGCTGGAGCGGCTGCGCAAGCGCACTGACGAAGACAAACTTTTCAGCGAAGCCTGGGACAAGCTTCTCGTACGAGCTGATAGACTGCTTGAGGCGGAGCTTGTTTCAAAGGAATATGCCGAGGGCGGAGCTGGTCAGCACGGCAACTACGGCCGGCCGAGTAGTCAGATTGTCGATATGGCGGGGACTCTCGGGCTGGCTTATCGAATGACCGGCGAAAAACGATATGCTAAGAAACTCAGAGATGCACTTATCCACTACGGGACTTTGAGCAGATGGGCAGGTGATGCGCATCGAGACCCACCGTGGCATTCGGAATTGAACACTGCCAGGTTCTGCTATGGCTATGCGGTTGGGTATGACAGCATTTATGATTATCTTTCTGAGCAGGAAAGGAAGACAATAGCCGGCGCAATGGTCAGGCTCGGTATCAAACCTACGTTGGACGATTGGATTCTTGGTGAAAAACGTATTCACGCGCTGGATTCGATGGGGCATAATTGGTGGAGTGTATGTGTATCGATGGCGGGGCTTGCGGCTTTGTCGCTGCAGGATGATGTGCCGCAGGCGTCCGGGTGGGTTCAGGATGTTTCACAGGCCTTTCCGGAGTTTTTTAATTATAAGGGAAATATCCTGCAAAACAAGACGGCCAATTTCGATGAGAAAGGGGCCTTTTACGAGAGTGTCAGTTATGCCGATTATGCTCTGCGGGAATATCTGCTGTTTCGGCTGGCCTTTACGAATGTGTTCGGCAAATCATCGGCGCCTGATATCCCATTACTGGAGAAGGTGGGGGATTTTTTCGTTCACACGTGCTATCCGGCTTCGGATGATATGATGTCGGTGAATTTCGGTGATAGCAGTTTGCGCTCTACGGGAGCGAGGACTGTACAGATGCTGCTTGCCAACGGCTATGATGCACCGGAATATCACTGGTATTTAAGCCGGACCGATTCGGGGCTGAATAACCCTGTGGGACTGGTCTATTATGAGTTGCATCCACGAGAATCTCCGCTGGATGATTTGACTAAATCAATGCTGTATCAGGACATCGGCTGGGCGGTCCTGCGCTCATCGTGGCAGGATGATGCCACGATGCTGGCGATAAAGTCGAGTTTTGCATGGAATCATGCGCATCCCGACGCGGGCTCTTTTATACTGTTTCATAAGGGCAAGCCCCTGATTATCGATTCCGGCAATTGCTCATACAGCAGGCGGGAATATACGAGCTACTATCGTCACAGCAAAGCACACAACGTTATCCTTATCGATGGTCACGGGCAGAATCCTGAAGACTGCGGCAATGGCGACCGCGGCACGGTCACGCCCGGGCGGATACACAAGCTGATAGATGCCCCGGGGCTGAAGTATGTATTGGCCGATGCAACCGGGCCGACATCCTGGAAGTTTTCACGTAATTACCGTCATTTTTTGTGGCTTGGTGGTGCGATACTAATATTCGATGATGTGCGGACCCACGAGGCGGGCAAGCTCGAATGGCTGCTGCATTATCAGGACAAGGCAGACAGGCAGGGCGACAGGATAATACTGTCCAATGGAGATGCTAGGGCGGTTGTGTTGCCATTGTTTCCGGAAGAGATAAATGTAACCGAGAAAAAAGGTTTGAAAGATCACGATCCTGATACCGAGGTAACGTACTTAGCTTTGTCGCCCGAGGAGGTCGGACGGGAGAATAAGTTCATAACGGCCGTGCTGCCATTAGATCATGGCGATAAAGAACCGAAAGTGCAAATCGAAAGATTAAGAGCAAACGATGCGATAGGTGTTCGGCTCAGTGAAGGAGAAATGGTTACTGATGTATATCTGAATCTGCAGGCGGACGGCAGAAAGATGCATCGCAACAGTTGCAATATCATTGACGGCTGGGATACCGATGCGTACATGTTCGCCGTTACCCGCCCCAAAGGAGCTGATAAGAATGATCCGGATTCAGTGGTAAGGTACTTTGTTGCCTGCGGCAGTTATCTGCGAAGGGACGGTAAGGTCGTGCTCGATTCACTCTCAAAGGTTTACACAGTCTTTGTACCTAACAAATGATTATTTCTGTACAAAAAGATACAGTTTTAATATGATTTGGAGAAACAATTGGTTTATGTTCAGGAGGACATACTATGAGTGAAAACGTTTGCACAAGACGATGTTTTTTGAAGGCTGCCGGAGTAGGCTTGGCCGCCTTATCTGTGCCGGGTATCTCGGCTTTAGCAATGGAACACAATAAGCCCAACATTCTGTTCATATTTGCCGATGACCAGTGTTTCCAAACGCTTCGCTCTCTGGGCAATTATGAAATAGAAACACCGAATCTTGACAGGCTTGTTCGAAACGGCGTCACTTTTACACACGCTTACAATCAGGGCGGCTGGCATGGCGCGGTATGTGTGGCCAGCCGGACAATGCTAAACACGGGCCGATTCCTGTGGATGGCCAGAGAGTTTGAACCGAAGCTCAAGGAAGAAACCAAGGCGGGCAGGTTCTGGTCGCAGTATATGAAGCAGGCCGGCTACGATACCTATATGTCCGGCAAGTGGCACGTCAAAGGTATCAAGCCGGAAGACATATTCGATTATGTCAAAGATGTTCGGCCCGGGATGCCCAATCAAACGCCTCAGGGATACAACCGGCCTATAGAGGGAATACCGGACCCATGGAAGCCGTGGGACAAAAAAAATGAGGGTTACTGGAAAGGCGGCAAGCACTGGAGCGAAGTGCTCGCGGACAACTCGCTGGAATTTCTTGAAAACGCCTCGAAAAGTGAAAAGCCGTTCTTTATGTATCTGGCTTTCAACGCCCCGCATGACCCGAGACAATCTCCGAAGGAATATGTGGACATGTACCCGTTGGATAATGTGAGAGTTCCTGCTAATTTTCTGCCGGAGTATCCGTATAAGGATTCGATTGGCCTCGGCAGGAAGCAGAGAGATGAAAGTCTCGCCCCATTCCCCCGCAGTAGATATGCCGTTAAAGTGAACCGTCAGGAATACTATGCGATAATCACCCACATGGATACACAGATCGGGCGAATTCTAAGTGCGCTGAAAAAAACCGGAAAAGCCGACAATACTTATATATTCTTCACGGCCGACCATGGACTGGCGGTTGGTCATCACGGTCTTATAGGAAAACAGAATATGTACGACCATAGCGTCAGAGTGCCGCTGGTGATCAACGGTCCCGGTATCCCGAAGAACAAAAAGCTCACTATGCCGATTTATCTTCAGGACATCATGCCGTCAACGCTGGAGCTTGCCGGCGTTAAAAAACCTCCACAGGTTCAGTTCAAGAGCTTATTGCCTCTAATCAATAGTAAGACAAGCAGCAGTTACGATGCCATTTACGGCGGCTATATCGACTTTCAGAGGATGATCACAGCTGACGGCTACAAAATGATATACTATCCGAAAATCGGCAAAACTCTCCTTTACAATCTAAAGACCGACCCTCTGGAAATGAAAAATCTTGCCGAGGACCCGACCTATTTCAGCCTGATAAGGAAACTGAGAAGACGGCTGATAATCCTGCAAAAAGAAGTCGGTGACAAGCTCGATATCGAGCATCTTCCCTATCTCGGTTCATAAACATAGAACTGAGTAGGATATAAAGGCTGTTTTGAAAATGAAACGATAAGCCGAATAATTAGGAAAAGATTATATGATGAAAAAGCTACTGTTAGTTATTTTTATAGCGATATTTACTTGTCTGAACAACGTTAGTGCTCAGGAGAATAACCTGATAGGAAGTAAGAGCCGAGAATTATTACTGAAGAAAAAATATCTGAACCTCCCTGTCGAGAACGGAGCAAAAAAAAGCCTTATAAGTCTTATTATCGATGACAGAGTGGTCCGGGAATTTCAGATTGAGCTGGCTTCTGATGATGAGCCTGATTTCTGGGTATTTCTTGATATCGGCGAGTTTAGAAACCAAAAAGCGACTCTGCGCATCAATAAGTTCGAGCCTGACAAAAGCAAGGGATTCGATTCTGTCTATCAGGCGGATACATTCAAGGGCAAAAAAAATCTTTACCGCGAAAAATTGCGTCCGCAGTTTCATTTCACTTCCCGCAGGGGCTGGAACAATGACTCCAACGGCATGGTCTATTATGATGGGGAATATCACTTGTTTTATCAGCATAATCCATTTGGATGGAAGTGGGGCAATATGACATGGGGTCAGGCGATCAGTAAAGATATGGTTCATTGGAACGAGTTGGCAGATGCGATACACCCCGACCGTTTGGGGACTATATTTTCCGGTTCGGCGGTGATTGATGTAAATAATACGGCTGGATTTCAGACAGGCGATGAGAAGGTACTCGTTTGTATTTACACTTCTGCCGGCGGAACAAATCCAATGTCAAAAGGCCAACCTTTCACACAGTCAATCGCCTACAGCAATGACCGGGGCAGAACCATGAAAGTCTATGAGGACAATCCTATCATAGGCCATATCAATGGAAGCAATCGTGACCCAAAAGTAATCTGGCATGTACCAACCAGACAGTGGGTGATGGCACTGTATCTGGATAAAAAGATGATGGGATTTTATACGTCCGATGATTTGAAATCGTGGGAGTTCCAAAGCAAAATCGAGTGCTTTCATGAGTGCCCTGAATTGTTTGAGCTGCCGGTTGATGGAAATGAGAATAAGAAAAAATGGATATTATACGGCGGCAGTGGAGAATACCTGATTGGAGATTTTGACGGTAAGCAGTTCAATAGCGAGACGGGTCAAATCCCTTTCCATTCCGGTAATTGCTTCTATGCTTCTCAGACATTCAATAACATCCCCAAAGAAGATGGCCGGCGTATCCAGATTGCCTGGGGTCGTGTAGCGATGCCCGGTATGCCGTTCAACCAGATGATGCTGTTCCCGGTAACACTGAGACTGCAATCCACAGAAGAAGGACCTCGAATGTTTGCCGAACCGATATGCGAGATTGAAAAACTTCATAAACGCAAACGCCAATGGAAGAACAAAACCTTAAAGCCGGGAGACAATTTGCTTTCGAGCCTTTCGGGCGAGCTGTTCCATATTCGGGCAGAATTAAAGATTGATGATAACGTCGAGGAAACCGGTTTTGTAATTAGGGATGTCCCGGTCGTTTATAATGTCAAAAAGCAGCAGTTGTCCTGCCAGAAAAAAACAGCTACCTTAAAACCTGTGAACGGTAAGATTCGCCTGGAAATTCTGGTAGATAGAACTTCGATTGAGATATTTGGTAACAACGGCAGAGTTTATATGCCGATGGGTGTAATCCTTGCCGATAATTCGAAGTCGCTCGAAATATTTACAAAAGGCGGAAATACTGAGGTTGAATCTCTGATTGTTCACAAACTTGGTTCCGTCTGGCGATAGGGCGGTGGTTTCTTTGTTGACTTTGGCATACTTGTCTGTTGTGAGTCTTCTGAAAACAAATTATTTATGGTTAGGAAAAGGAAATGAGGGTTCTCCATGAATAATCCGGTAAATCGTCGGGAATTTTTGTCTATGTTAATTGGTGGTGCCGTACTGCCCGTCTTGAGTTCCACGATTTCTGTGGCTGGGAATGGTTTTGGCGGTCGCCGCAAAATGAATGTCCTGTTTATCGCGGTGGACGACCTGCGCCCTCAATTAGGCTGCTACGGCCAAAAGCAAATCATCTCACCCAACATCGACCGCCTGGCTTCGCAGGGCATGGTCTTTGAGCGTGCTTATTGCCAGCAGGCTGTTTGCGGCCCTACACGAGCCAGCTTATTGAGCGGTGTCAGACCCGATACCAGCAAAATCCACGGCAACAACACACCTGTTCGCAAGGCAATGCCGAATGTAGTAACTCTGCCCGAACACTTTAAGAACAACGGCTATGAAACGCTCTCAATCGGTAAAATATATCATCATCCGAGTGATGACCGTCAGGGCTGGAGTGCCGAGCCGTATCGAGCCGGGACTTTCCCGGAAGGTGCGTGGAAGGGCAGGGGCTATCTTACTGAACAGGCAATCGCCCAGATGGAAAAGTACAATAAAGCTTACCCCAAAATGAAGGGCAGGGGCCCGGCGTTCGAGGCTGCCGACGTACCGGACAGCGCCTATCCCGACGGCTGCAATACTGATTATGCCATCAAGCAGTTGAACCGACTAAAAGACAAACCCTTTTTTCTTGCTATGGGTCTCTATAAACCTCACTTGCCCTTCAATGCACCAAAAAAATACTGGGACATGTACAAGCAGGATGATATTAAGCTTGCCGACAATCCGTTTATTCCCAAAGATGCCCCCAGCTACGCCACGACCAGTTGGGGCGAATTGCGCAATTATTTCGGTATCCCTAAAAAAGGACCCTGCTCCGACAAGCTGGCACGCCAATTAATTCATGGCTATTACGCCTGCATTTCCTATATCGATACGATGATTGGTCGCCTGCTCGATGAACTTGACAGGCTCAAGTTCCGGGACAATACCGTTATTATCCTTTGGGGTGACCACGGCTGGAAGCTTGGCGAACATGCCGGCTGGTGCAAACACACCAATTTCGAGCTTGACACTCATGTGCCTATGATTCTCAGTGTCCCGGGCATGAAGACCGCCGGTCAGCGGACCAGAGCACTGACGGAATATGTCGATATTTACCCGACTCTTTCCGAAGTCTGTGGCTTACAGGCTCCCGGACATCTGGAGGGCCTTAGTATGGTTCCGCTTCTGAAAAATCCTGAACTGTCCTGGAAGAAGGCTGCCTTTAGCCAGTATCCGCGGGGTAAAGTCATGGGCTACAGTATGCGCACAAAACGCTTCCGGTACACCGAATGGAAAAACAGGGAAACAGGCAAAGTTCAGGCCCGCGAATTGTACGACCACCGGAAAGACCCACAGGAAAATGTCAATGCTGCCGCTCGACCTGAATACAAACAGGATGTTCAGCGTCTTGGCCGGATGTTGAAAAGCGGCTGGCGTTCAGCTCTACCTGAGTAAGGCAGTTACTCCGATATTAATGTCAATCCTGCACTTAACTTTCTTAGCGGTATTTAGGATTCGTCTCGGGCATCTGAGCAAGAACAGCCTTGCGCCATGAGTGGAGTTGCTTGCGAAGTTCTTCAGCTTTGTTGGGCATTTTTTCAGCAAGGTTGTTCGTCTCTCCGATATCCCTCCTGAGGTTATACAACTCGACGCGCTTATCCTCGAAATACTCTATCAGCTTCCAGTCGTCCTGGCGAATCGAACTCACCGGACTGGTCGTGGGGTAATAATGAGGGTAATGCCAATAAAGGGCTTTACGTTTCAGCCCGGTGGCAGGTTTTTTCAACAAAGGCACAAGGCTCAAACCATCCATATCAGCGTTGTGTTTTGCATCACCGCCAAGGCCGGTCATATCGAGAATTGTCGGGTAGAAATCTGTTGAGATAACCGGATGATTGCAGAGATTTCCGGCTTTCGTGACACCGGGCCAACGAACAATCAGTGGCACCCGTGTACCTCCTTCGTATAGCGAGCCTTTACCCGAGCGCAGAGGATGGTTGTCGGTAACGGCTTTTGTTTCGTACCTATTGATGTAACCGCCGTTGTCGGAAAAGAAGATGACAACAGTATTATCTGCAATACCATGTTCGCTTATCCTTGCTAAGATGCGGCCGATATTTTCATCGAGACTGTGGACCATAGCGGCGTATTCATAGTTCTGATGGTGCATGCCCGGTTTGACCTTCTTCTTATAGTGTTCGACCAGCTCGGGCTTGCCTTCGATTGGCGTGTGGACGGTATGGTAGCAAAGATTAAGAAAGAACGGTTTGTCTTTTGATTTGTCGATTATCTGAAGGGCTTCGTCGGTCAGGCGGTCGGTCAGGTACTCACCTTCACTTCCAAATTCGAGGTGTGGTACATACCGGAACTCCCCGCCCCATCTGCTTGGGCCGCCATACGGATAAAAGAATGTGGTCGGTGCTCCCCAGAAAGTCCCACCGATATTGACGTCGAAGCCATGGGTCTCTGGATAGTGCGAAGCATTGCCAAGATGCCATTTACCCACATGAGCAGTAAAGTAGCCGGCTTTCTTGAGTACCTCTGCTATGGTCACCTGTTCATGTGGCATGTTGCCCTGTGTCACTGGTGGGATAAGCCTTCGGTTTTGGGGTGGATTGCCAGAGCTTTCATACCAGATAGTCATGTGCAGCCGGGCTGGATACTTACCTGTCATAATCGAAGCACGAGTCGGCGAGCAAACCGGCGCCGCGGCATAGGCGTCGGTAAACCGCATACCCTGACGTGCCAGCCTGTCGATATTCGGTGTCTCGTGCAGGTCGCTGCCGTAACATCCCACATCCGCCCACCCGAGGTCGTCAACAAGGATAAAAACGATGTTCGGCCTGCGTGATGGTTCGTCATCGCAAAAAGCCAGTTGTGGAAGAAAAGAGGCCGTGACTGCTCCGCAGGCGAATTTCAAAAAATGGCGACGATTAATGTTTTGCTCCATTGAAAACTCCCTTCCTCTGTACTTGTCTATGTCCATCTTGTTATTCTGTTCGTTTAAAATACAATAACTGCCAAAAGAAAGCAATCCCAGCGGGAGACTGTTTCATTTTTTGCGGTTAAAGAAGATTGTAACAAATGAAATCACCGTCAGTCTTTACAAATTAAGCTGGCTCGATAAAATAATCAGGATGCCGAATCGGTAAGCATCGCCGGCTGGAGTGAGGCAAGAAGGTTATTTCCCGAAACAGGAGATTTGTAATGAAACATTCAAAAATGAATTTGATAGTTTTTATGTTCACAACGTTCAGCATGTTGAGTTTGCCTGCAAATGGTCAGCCTCCAGGTCTTCGCACAAAACACGATGGCAAATTCTACAAGGTGGAAATACTTCTGGATGGTGAAGATGTTCTAACTTCACCGCCGGAAGGTCTCTGGTCGATTGCTACTGCATGGAAGCAAGGCTGGTCTGCGGATTGGGTTCATGGCAAACCTACTAAAATAGAGCGCATAGGAGACTGGATGATTTTGCGGGGCAAGCTCGAAACCTCGGCGGGCACATGGCGAATTTCAGATTCGTATCGACCCGAAGGCAATGTTATTAAATGTATTCGCAGGTTCATCTGGGAAGGAAAAGATACGGCTAAATTCGTGACGCTTTCGATTCGTTTTCAATGCCGCGGTAAAGGTTCGGCTGCTTGCCTGCCCGGCATACTGTATCATGGCAATCCGTCCGGCGCAAAGAGCGGCAGGGTACCTGTTTACTTCGGCGAAACCGGAGAAGAAGCTATTTTTGAGGAACATCGTTTTCCGATGCCCTATGCCAGCTTAGAATGGAAAGGCAATGATGGCATGAAAGGAGCGGCCTTACATTCGGTGCCCTCGCCTGTGCCTTATGGCAACCTACCGGACCAATGGTGGTCGTTGGGATTGATTTCAAAAGAGCGTGGGACTGAACTGGTTCTTCTATCCGGCCCCTGTGCTTCCAATGGCAAACGAAGTGTTATTAAGGCTTCTCAGCGTGGCTTTATCCCGTATGATAATGCTTATATTAATGTGCCGCCTGGGGCTATTATTGAAAAAACATTTTATCTGGAAACCTATCCGGTTGCGAAAAAAGGCTCCGGATTTCAACGTCCCACAAGAACGTCTTTGGATATTTTCTCTCCATATTCTCTTGAAGGATTGCCCTCGTTTAAGGAAATCATCAAGGCAAAGTACCGCCTCGCCAAAACACGATGGCATGAAGATGGGGACATTGCCAATCCTGTTCGGCACAAGGATTGCGGTGTTCTTTATGGTGGGAGAATTGCCCAATATTATTTTTCACAGATCACC
>VRUK01000096.1 GCA_019456195.1 Planctomycetota bacterium
ACCCGAAACCACAACTCTTGCCAACCGTGCCATCCCTCAATAATAATCCCTCGCCGCCATAATTGCAATAAATAAATATGTATGGTGTCCCCAGATATCATAATATGCTATTTCTTGGTTACCCGGCGAGAGTTTTCTTCCGCCGGAAGTGGCTTTCGGGGATGACGAGCTGATCCTGTGGAGGGGTGCTGTCTTGTCTGTGTTTGGTTATCCTTGTGACTCAGTTATCGTCGACTGATTTGTTCGGACGTTGTATCAAGTGTAATAAATGGTTATTCCTACATTAACAGGAATTACTTTCATAGAACAAACTGGTTCAGGAAACCTGAATTACACAACTGTCTTTTTCTCATGTGTTGAAGGTACAGAAGATTATATTGCTGTCCATTCAAGACATTTAGATTTAGGAATAGCTAAACCATTCCCTTCACAAACACATGGGATTACACATTAACCAGTTTCGTCTCGACTATTTTAATTGCTGAGTCGATTAACACAGCAACCTCACTGAGGGCAGAATTATCGGTTACTCCACCGTCGGTAGAAAGCGGCAGTCTAGGCATTCCTTTTCCCTGATATATTTCGGGTATACTTTCAATAAAAGTGCACGTTTCAATGATCGCATCAAACAAGCTTTGTGAGCGTTCTGCGGTTCTTGACATATTCCGTATATCATCTTGCATTTGCAACAGTCGACCCGCCAAGCCAGCAACATGTGGACAAGCCATGGATGTACCATCCCACGCAGCATATCCAGCTCCTGGTACACATGAGGTAATGGCAACTCCCGGTGCACACACATTTACTTCTGGGCCGCGGCACGTAAACTGAGGCGAAAAATAATCGCCAGATTGAACCGGAGTGTCCCCAATGTGCTTGTGATGGGAGCTATCATCTGGAAATGTGCCAAACCGCCCGATAGCGGCAACCGCAAGTACCTCACTGAACGCCGCAGGAAAAAGTACTTTACCACCATTATTCCCCGCTGCGGCAACAGGTAGAATTCCGTTCTCTCGACATGCTTGGATACGTTGGCGCACCAATTGGGAAGCATTTTTTCCTCCAAGACTCATATTAACAACGTCCACATCATTATCGATACACCAATCGAGTGCCTTGATGAGTTTTGAATTCGATGCATTTGGAAATACCCGCAGCACAATAAGTTCAGAATTTGGTGCAAAACCGAGAATACCGAACTCGTTGTTTTGGGAGGCACAAATGCCGGAAACGTGAGTGCCATGACCAGACCCATCTTTTTTCCAAGATTCTGCAGCATCTGTTGTCTCGCCAAAGTCAAACCCTTCACTGGGAGAAAGATCTGGATGGTTAACAGATATCCCTGAGTCGATGACTGCAATTCTTACAGATTTTGATTGCTGAGGTTGACCAACAAGGCGCATATCCTGTTGGCCCCATCCGACAAACTGCTTTTCGCCAGAATCGCCATTACTAGAGACTGAGGGACCGATTTTTTTTAATACAACCTCGTTTTCTTCTCCAACTTTTATGGCCGGTTGATCGATACGCAAACTCCAATAGGTGTGTGCCGGCTTTATCTCGATCGAACTAATGGATTCTTCCGATTCACCCAGTAAGGTCAGCTTGACTTGGCCTTTAGAATTGGTGAAACCGCTATCGACCCACAACAAGCCAGCAACGGTGACCCACGCTTTGTTGACCCCTTCGCCCTTTGGTCCTTTTACGGCAACATTAACAATGACATTCTCTGTTTCTGTGGTCGGCACGATATTCTGTATCAACGGGATTTCTGGCCTGTCGTTTTGCTGATGCTCCAAAGGGTAAAGGGGATCGTCGGACTCAATAATGATTGCCCCTCTATGACGTTCATTGAGTAGGTTTTTTATCTCGTCGTTCATGTTAACAACGAGCGATTCCAGATTACCATTTTTCGTCGATAACTTGCGGATCACCTCCACCGCTGGTTCAGGTGCTTCCCCGTCAACTTCTTGCGGCGCGAATACCTGCCCCAATTTTTCGATTTCAATAGTTAATTCTTCGAAGTCAACATCTACAGCATCAGCGGGAATCTGTGTTGGTTTTCCAATAATGTAAGTTTTTGGTTTTGGCTTAATCGTTGACATTGTCTTTTCCTCATTGATTCATGCTTTATTCAATAGATCCGTGATTTTAGATTTCAGGTCCGTCAGCTCTGCTTCAACATTTGCCAACCGCGTGATAATCTCTTTGGCATGCTCGTTGGGCTCCTGTCTTGATTGGAGCGAGTTAACAAGTGCTTTTGCGTCTTTAAGCACCGAAAGCAATGCTTCTGGAGACGCCGAGGGCATGCTTGAGGTTGATTCAGAGGCTTCAAAAGAGCTTGTTTCAACCATGAAATCGTCTAATATTGCACGATTCTTTGGGCTAATATGATTTTCGGTATTTGTCGTTGTGTAAACCATGATGAAATTATCTCCTCTCTAAGGGGGTGGGAAGTATTGATTTATGTAATTCAATACCTCCCATCCCTCTTATTCTGGCTCAACAGACGGGACAAAATGCTCCGCCTGTTGAAAAGGATAATTGTTTATGCATTTTTGATACAGCGGTAAGCTGAGTACGCTTGCGTAAGCGCCGAACCGTATTTCCGGGCCTTAAATAGGGCGACAGCCTTTGTAACGGCGGGAGTACACTTTGCGTACTTTTTATACCGTTTGACTAGGGCAACAATTTTCCGAATGATCTTTGCGGCTTTTTTCTTGAGCCAACCCCCAAGACCAAGATCCGGAAACCATCCCTGCATACTGAAGGATTGTTCATCAATCTCCCCATCAGCAAGCGCCATGAGGCTCTTTTGTCCAACCGATTGACTATCGACGCCGATGAGTCCAGAGTTTTCCAGTTCGACATCGAGAGCGTCGAGCGCTTCTGATGACCCTGCATCTTCAGCAAACCCAAAAGCTTGTTTGCCAAATATATCCTCAAGGTCCGCGAAGTCTTCGCCAATTTGGTTCAGCTCTACTTGTAATTCTCTCAGTTCTTGCATTTCTAAATCATTCATAATCATCTCCTAACAAGAAATTAATTGATTAATCCCATTTACGCCATGTTACTGCCTTAATTCAAAAATAAGGTTTATAAAAAACAAGAATTATCATTGATCAATAAACAGGATTTTAACGAGGTTTATTTTTTAGTAAATCGGGCCTTAGCCTATTTCTTTTATCAGGGTTATTGCCTTATTTGTATGGGGGATTTCCCCGATACTGAATCACTTTGCCTACAAACTGGGATTTCCCATTTACACGGTTAAAAACCATACGTCTCTCCATACGATACCAATAATCTAACCAAATTCACCTTGAACTATCGAGAGATTCCACTTTCAAAGCCACCTTGTTGAAAATTTGCAAGAGAACACGTTTTTTATGCCTCACCTTTCTTCCAATCCTTGCTTTTGCACAGACCTTGACCGCTCGCTCCTTCATAAATTCAAGTTTTCAGCAATTCTTGGCATTAGCCGGACCCAATTGGCACAGGTTTCAAATGACCGATAATCCTGATCTTGCTCGCTACGCTCGGTGTACGCAAATGCTAATATAGTCATCCATTTATAGTAAAGGCGTTTCCCGGCAGGCGGATGTTGATAGCAATCTGGATTTTTTTGTCACGAATTATCCTGTGTGTGTTTTTTTCGGCTTAAATGTAAATGTTCTTGCAATTTGGGGGATAAGAACATAATAATCCTTTGAGTTCTCATGTGTTTTTCAACCTTGGTGTATCTTGACGGAGATTAAGATGAAAATCAGTGAATTTCAAAGTTTGATATCTCGTAAATACGAGAAGCGAGACCGTGAAAGAGGTATCCCCGGCACGTTTATGTGGTTTATCGAAGAGGTGGGAGAGCTCGCCACGGCTCTTGCATCCGACGACCAAAAAAATAGAGAAGAGGAATTTGCCGATGTCATGGCCTGGCTGTGTACATTAGCGAATATAAGCGATGTGGACCTGGAAAAAGCCTGTGACAAGTACACGGGTAATGGCGTCAAAGGATTTAAACCGAAATAAAGTGAGCTAAAGTGACTAAAGTGAACTAAAGTGAGCTAAAGTGAACTAAAGTGCCTAGAGTGGGCTAAAGTTATGGATAATAAAGAATTTGGCAGGGAGCTTGAAAACCGGACAAAAGAATTTGCTGTTCGTATAATTCGTTTATCAATAACTTTACCAAATACACCAGAAGCAAAGGTAATTAAAACTCAGATTACAAAGTCCGGAACATCCGTCGGAGCAAATTATCGAGAAGCCAATCGAGCAAGAAGTAAGGCTGATTTTAGAAACAAGATTAGGATTTGTGAAGGTGAAGCCAGTGAAACACAATACTGGCTGGAAGTAATTGTAAAGCTAAATTGGTTATCCTGGGAAAAAGTTAAGTGGGAACATGAAGAATGCGGTGAATTACTTGGTATTTTTACATCTGCTGCGAACAAATAGTTTTTTAAAAGTGACTAAAGTGAGCTAAAGTTAAAAGGCACTTTTCAGTCACCAATCTCGTCGGGATGCTGGATTCCTGAATCTTTACCGGCTGCCAAGGCTCGATAAAAACACCAGCCGAGGCCGCCAATGATAATCAGGAACACGACCGCAAGAATGATATAAGAAACGCCGCTCAATGTATCGCGAATCGGTGCAGTAGTTACCTCAGCTTCCTCCGCCTTCACCAGGCCGAGAAGGATTATCGCTATTGACGCACTTATGTCCATAGTGGCTATTATCCCCGCCCATCTTGCCAGCCAGGACGCCTGGCTCGTTGAAGTATGGTGTTTATCAAGAACATGGTTGCTCAACAGCATCGCAAAAATACCACCTAACAATAATAACCAGAGGATAACCTGTTTAATAGTCTCAGATATTGGGACAGTAAGCCAAAGAATGAGCAAGACTGCAATAATCGACGCGGTAATGAATGCGATTGCACCCTCACGCCTGCCCCCAATCGGCAAGTTCTGCTCAGGATGCTCCTGCTCTACGATGTCTTTACGTCCCCTGATCAAACTTAAAACAACAGCTACAACGGGTACTAACGCGACAATACTCAGGCCGACGCAGTTTGGCAATATCCACTCGCCTTCCGGTGTTCTCAGGAATCCATCACCAAAGATATCGTCAAAGAGCTGCCAGAAGAAAAGTGCGCCAAGGACAACCGGAATCACCATGCGTATCGAATAGTCCCACCACGGGCCCAGTTTCCAGTCGCTGTGACTGTTAGCATGTCGCCGGAGCGTTTTTATGCGCCACAGCCAGCCCAAAACCACACATTCCAGTAAACCCATAAACGCTATGCCCCATGTGCCGTTGACAAAGCCGTCGATAGTGCCAAGCCAGTTAAATCCCCCCTGCGTGATATAAATCAGACCGAACAGAAATCCAACCACAGTCATCACCGGCAGAACAATGCACCTGCGCCATCCGGTCTTATCGACAATACTGGCAAGAATGGATTCGGTCATTGAAAAAGCCGAGTCAACCCCCAGTGTTACGAGGGCAAAGAAGAAAATGAAGCTGAACCATGCCGAATAGGGCAATTGCGCCAGTGCATAGGGAAAGGCAACGAAAGCCAACGAGGGGCCCGTCTCGGCTACTTGTTCAACCGCAACCGGATTGTCCCCGAGCTGTGTCACATACGCCATTCCCCCCAACGTGGCAAATACTGCGAGTCCGGCAACAAAACTCGTCGCAAAGTCGGCAATGCTGATGATACTTGCATTGTTATTAATATCGCTTTTTTTGTGAAGGAAGCTGGCATAAGTAATCATAACGCCGTAGGCAAGGCTAAGTGAAAAGAAAACCTGCCCGAACGCGTATCGCCAGGTAATCGGCTTTGCCAGTTCAGACCAGACAGGGTCGAGATAATACGCCAGACCCTGCATACTGCCTTCGAGAGTGAGGCCGCGTATCGTGAGGATAAGCAGCATCAGCCACGGCAGAGGAACGGTAAGCCAAACAATCTTACCAACAAGCTTAACTCCTTTGAATATACAAAAGTACATCGCCGCCCAGGTAATGATCAGCGGCCAGACAATGTTCCAGCGAATAGAACCAAGACTCGGACCATCGGTTTTGCCCAGATATGTCTCATTGAAAAAATGCTTGGCGTTCTCGACCCCTTCTATTCCCTCACCAGCCCATGGCAGCTCCCCACCGGTGAAAATCCCCACGATGCTGTACCACAGAAAACTGAAACAATACGCCAGTATCACCGGGTAATAAGTGATTATTACAAAGGCAAGAACAATACCCCACCAGCCAACCATCTCAAAACGCTTATGCCCGCGTTTAAAGGCATCAGGCGCCGCCCGCTGGGTATAATGGCCGATACTGAACTCAAGAATCATAATCGGAATGCCGACCAGGAACAGAGCGATTATATACGGAATCAGAAATGCCCCGCCACCATAGCTGTAAAGTTTATAAGGAAATCCCCACAGATTGCCCAGGCCAACTGCCGAGCCGATTGCCGCTAAAATAAATCCGCCACGCGTCCCCCAGCTTTCTCTTTGCTCTTCCAAAAGCTCAGCCATAGATGCCTGTCTTCCCGCTTTCCTTGCTCGTTGTTGTGTCCTTACGTCTGTACGCTCTTTTGCTCTTTCGTCTTTTCTGTTTTTTCTTCTTGTGTTTCTGTGTTCTTATCTTTTATTCCGAGCAACTCCAGCGTGTTACGTTCTATGATGTTTCGAATACTGCCGCGTGGAACCGTCGGTAGATTCGTATCAGCTAAAAGCATATTAAAACCAAGCAGCACCTCGATGCACTCTCCTGCGTTGCCCAACGGAAATCCACTGCCGAACAGCAGTTTATCCATAACAGTGTGCTCGTACGCCGCGACCACTGTATTGTAAGTTTGCCAGACATTGCTCGGTCTTATTGTCAAATCCGCATACACATTCTTGTGCTTAGCCACCATCGATAACGTCTGCTCTATAAAAGGCATACCCATATTTCCGATGATAATTTTCAAAGCCTGAAATTCCCGTGCTACCTCATCCAGAAGGTATGGCTGTGCATGGCTCAGAACATCATCCGCCCCAAGAGCATCATGGCCGTTATGAAAGAAAACAGGAAGACCAAGCTCCTGTGCCGCTTCATAAAACCGCATCGCCCTGCTGTGAGAAGGATGTAAACCTTTAGCACAACAATGCACAACAAATCCCTGAAGTTCCAGTTTGTCCCTGATAGGTTTCAGCTTATTAACACTGACTTTATCTTTTATCGGATCTATGACCGCAAAGCCGACCATTTTCTCTTTATATTTGTTTACATATTCGGCCAATCTCTTATTGACCTCTTCGCTCGGCCCATCTGAGGCGGCCAATACTATACACCTGTCCACCGTCTCGGCAGTCGCTAAATGCTCAGACATCTCAACATCTTCTGCAGCGCAATTTATATGTGTATGGCAGTCAACTATCATTTACCCGTGCCCTTAAGTATATTGATTTCAAATAATTATCAATCAATAATCAATTAGATTGCTCTCGTCAAGGACAAATATTTCTACCCCAATGAATATTATCGGCACAATACAGCTTGAATCTTTGAGTGATTAATTGCGTGTTTTGACCGTAAAACCGGCTCAGGAAAGAGAAAGCAGAATCACCCGCCACCAAAATACGCATCCATTACCTATTTTAAGCTCTCAAGATTTCTTTGTACGACCTTACTTTTGGGATGCTCAGGCCCAAACCACTTCTCATCAATCTGCAATACATAGCGAATCCAGTGTTCTGAAGTCCATCAGAAAGGACAATATCGCAAATTTCATATTAGAAGCGGTTTCTATATATTCACTCCTTGACGTCACGACCTCGACGATATAAAATTACAATCGGTTATTTTGCCAACAGCAGGGACACCCGAAAAAAACGAAATATGTAAAATAAATAAATTATAAATTTTGAATTTATCTATAATGTTATGCGTCTTAATAGTAGAATTGCTCCGTTGATATCATAGATTTTCACCACTGATTTCGCGAAGCTGGCCGTAGAAAATTAGCCCTGGGTATTTAATTATGGATTGTCCGGTTTGCAAAAACGCAATGATTACCCTCGAACTCCGGGAGGTCGAAATCGACTACTGCACCGACTGCGGTGGCATCTGGCTCGACGCAGGCGAGCTTGAACTCCTGCTCGGCGAACCGGAAAAGGCGGCACAGCTACTCAACTCATTCAAAATCGATTCCAAAGCCAGCGAAAAAACAAGAAAATGCCCTATTTGCCGCAAAAAAATGCAAAAGGTCATCGTCGGCTCTTCAAAACCCACTCTGCTCATCGACAAATGCCGCAGAGCCGAAGGCCTTTGGTTCGATAAAGGTGAGCTTGAAGATATCTTCGAAAGAGCACACTTAGACCAGGACAATAAAATCCAAAAACTCCTGACCGATATGTTTGGACATGGCCAGACGGATTAAATTTAAGGAAACAACTGTGAAAGGACCCGCACTACAACAGGTTTGCATCTTATTGCTCGCTTGCATTGTCTCCAGCGTTCCGGCGGTATCCGAAGAATTAACGTCACCTGAGCAACCGCACAATACCGACGTCTTCGTTAGCGGCCAGGACGTCTATCACACCTATCGCATCCCCGCCCTTCTGACAACTAAAAAAGGAACACTGCTGGCGTTTTGCGAAGGACGTAAAGCAACCAGGTCAGACAGTGGCAATATAGACTTGCTTGTCAAACGCTCCGTCGATAATGGGAATACCTGGAGCAGACGGCAGGTCGTCTGGAATGATAGAGAAAATACCTGCGGCAATCCCTGCCCCGTCGTGGATCAGCAGACCGGTACCATCTGGCTGCTGATGACCTGGAACCGGGGCGACGACCGCGAGAGCGCAATTAAAAAAAACACAGGCAGGGACACACGCCGTGTCTGGGTGAGCCGAAGTAATAACGACGGTCGCACATGGTCGAAGCCAATCGAGATAACCGCTACAGCCAAACGACCCGAATGGCGATGGTACGCCACCGGCCCGGGCGTGGGTATTCAGTTGCAAAAAGGCCCATGGAAAGGACGAATGGTCATACCCTGCGACCACAGCGTCGTCTCTGCGAATGATCCGGACGGATACAATTCACACGTAATTATCAGCGACGACCACGGTAAAACATGGTATATCGGGGGCGTTATCAGTCCAAAAGTCAACGAATGCCAGATAGTCGAGCTGGACAACGGCACCCTGATGATCAACATGCGAAACTACGACCGATCGAAAACCACTCGGGCAATTGCTACCAGTACCGACGGCGGTATTACCTTCTCGAAAGTTACTCATGACCCTGTTCTGGTCGAACCAATCTGCCAGGCAAGTTTTCTGCGCTATACTCTTCGTTCAAAGCACGGCAGGAACCGCCTGCTGTTTTCCAACCCTGCACACGCCCAAAGAGGCGACAGACGGGACATGACAGTCCGCCTGAGCTATGATGAGGGCAGGTCATGGCCGGTCTCGAAACTGATTTATACCGGCCCATCAGCATATTCCTGCCTGACGATACTTCCGAATGGCAACATCGCCTGCTTATACGAAGCCGGCCCAAAGAATCCCTATGAGAAAATTATCTTTACCAGTTTTACTCTCGAATGGCTCACCGGGGGAGTGGAAAAAACTGGAAACTCGAAAAAGAAATTGAGTATAATACCGAGGTAATAAAATAACAAAACGCATTTAGTGAAAGGAGAAAATCATGAGCAATTTGAGCTACATTTTACTTGGCGTCGCCGCTGTTGTTATTGTCTTGGCATTAATAATGAAGAAATTGAAATCATAAAACAGGCTAAGCACATTCAATAAAAGGAGAAAACCTATGGCAGCATGGCTCGTTATTCTTATTCTGGTCTTGCTTGGTGGTCCGGCATTGTTCATTATTTTTGCCATTGGCATCTACAATGCTTTAATCCGCCTTCGAAATCAGGTCAAAAATGCATGGTCTCAGATTGACGTCCAGCTAAAACGCCGGCACGATTTGATTCCCAATCTTGTCGAAACCGCAAAAGGCTATATGAAGCACGAGCGTGACACTTTTGAGGCCATTACAAAGGCAAGAAGCCAGGCTATGGGAGCCAACACAGTTGGCGACGCCTCGAAAGCCGAAGGTGCTCTCGGCGAAGCGCTCAGCAAATTCATGCTGGTCGTTGAGAATTATCCCGAATTAAAGGCAAATCAGAATTTCCTGTCGCTTCAGGAAGAGCTGACCAGCACCGAGAACAAAATCTCTTTTGCCAGGCAAAGCTACAACGACCAGGTCTTGTTCTACAACAACAAGATTCAGATGTTCCCTTCGAACATCGTCGCCGGTATGTTCAAGTTTGTCAAACGTGATTTCTTCGAGATTGAAATTGCCGCCGAGCGTGAAGTTCCGAAAGTAAGCTTTTAAAAATTATTCAGATTCGTATTAGTAAATAGAGTTCTTCAGCGGCACCCCAAAGCTTGTTTAGGGCGTCGGCAGGAAGTATTGCGCCATCAAATTTGTTTGTAAGTGTCATTAGCAGGACTATAGATCGAAAACTATGTGGGAACTAATTAGAGCCAACAAGAGAAGCTCCATCGTCCTGATGGTGGTAATGGCAGTCGTACTGATGCTCCTGGGCTTTGTCATTGGTATGGCTTTCTTTGGCTCCGAAGGCGGTTTTTTCGGGCTGATAATCGCAACCGCAATCTGGCTCGTGCTCACTTTAATAAGTTTTTCGAGCGGCGACCAAATCCTTCTGGCCGCAAGCAAGGCCAAACTGGTCACCCACGACGTGCATCCTCAGTTGTTCAACATAGTCGAAGAAATGAAAATCGCCGCAGGCCTGCCTGCAATGCCCAAAATTTATATCATAAATGACCCCGCTCCCAACGCCTTTGCGACTGGCCGAAGCCCGAAATCCGCATCGGTCGCCGTAACCGCAGGCCTTTTAGGACGACTCAACCGGGATGAGCTTCAGGGCGTTATCGCGCATGAGATAAGTCATATCCTCCATCGCGACATCCTTTTTATAACACTTGCCGGCATAATGCTCGGCTCTATTGTATTACTCTCACAGGTCTTTCTGCGAGGCATGTTCTACAGTTCGATGATGGGCTCGCGACGCAGATATTCATCAGGCGGCAAAGGTGGCGGCCAGGCACAGCTTGTTATGATGATAGTGGCGATAGTCGCCGCAATCCTGGCACCTATAATGGCATACTTGTTATACTTTGCACTATCGAGAAGACGTGAATATCTCGCCGATGCCGGCGGAGCCAGATTAACCCGCTATCCGGAAGGCCTCGCCAGTGCACTTGAGAAAATTGCAAATGACCCATCACCCCAATTAGCTTCTGTCAACAAAGTTACAGCACCGATGTATATTGCCAATCCTTTCAAGAAAAAAAAGCAGAGGAAATTATCCGACCTGACAAGCACACATCCGCCGATTTCCGAAAGGGTGAAGATTCTGAGAAATATGTCCCAGGGTGCTTCTTTCAAAAACTACTCGGATGCATTTACGAACGTAACTCACAAAAAAACAGTCGTCCCAGTTGCCGCCCTGACCAAGGAAGATATTGCCATACGAGAAGCTGATGTTAAAGCCAAAAAAGAGCAGCGCACCCAAACTCAGATGCGACAGGTCGGCGATATTATGCGAAAGGTAAATCAATTTATATTCCTGACCTGCGCTTGCGGCTTAAAACTGAAAATCCCTCCGAATTTCAAATCCAAAAAGGTAGAGTGCCCCCGCTGCCGAAAAACGCTCGAACTGCCCTCCAAATAAACGAACGAACAACCGGAAGTTTACTCTCAGCATTTTCAAACCTTGCCATGCTAACCAGCTTTCAATCCACGCTTTGGTTCTTCCATTAATTTACGCATTTTCTCAATATGCTTATCAATATCCTCGAATCTCCGCTTACATTTAAAAGTGTATAGCGCATCTGCCGGACAAGCATTTCCTTTTTGTCCGCCGCTTTCATTCAAAGACATCATTGTTTGCGTGATATATTCGCTTATCAACTGTCGCTGCTCCTTAAGCAGCTTGTGCAACAGCTTTATTGTGTCATGGAGCACAACATTATCTCGTTCTAACGCGGTAATGCGTTGCTCTGTTGTAAGTCTCATCTTATTTCTCATTTCGTTTAATATTCTTACTAATTTATCCATATACTTTCTACTCAAAAAGCTCAGAACTCTATTATTTAATACTGCTTGAACAAGGCGATTGTTCTCTATTTCGGATGGCCTTGCAGATAAACTTTTTTACAATTTGACGTGCTGTGGACAGTGCCTCAAAACCTGTCCCCCAAAAAAGCCGACTCTTAAAAAATACTCCGTATAATCAGCAGTAAACCAAGAATTGCGAACGGAATACCAACCGGCGCACCGGCAACCGTCATAGTAAGAGCAACCCCCACAATCATCAATCCCACTCCCAAGGTCCCTGCCAATACACGACCGGTTATATTCAGTATAAGGGCTAATAAATTCCATACCGTCACAAAAGGCCACAAAATCCACAGCTCTGTTTTTTTAGTTACCATAACTTTTCTCCATTTAGCCACAACCGGCTTTTCTACTAAAAACTGACACTATCTCCCGGCTCCAAAATCTTCACCTCACACACCGCTGACTCGGCGAACTGCTCGGCATCATTTCGCTCGCCGACAATGTCACCCCAGTGATAGGGTATAGCCAGTTTCGGCTTTATATGCGTGGTCGCCTCTGCCGCCTCCTTAGAGTTCATTGTGTATGTACCGCCCACAGGCAGCAGCGCCACATCGATATCCTTAAGGGCCTTCATCTCCTCTGTCAGGTCGGTATCGCCTGCGTAATAAATCCGCTTTGACCCAATCTCGATTATAAAGCCGACCCAGTTGCTGGCCTTTGGATGAAATTGTTTATCAGGATTGTACGCAGCCACACCTTTTAACCAAATACCTTCCAATGCGACCGTCAGCCCGGGCAGAATCGCCTCTCCTGCTTTCGCTTTTGCAATTACATCAGCCGAAGCTATTAGTTTCGTATCCGGTCCACCGGCCTTGGCAATATCTTCCGGCGAGTAATGGTCATAGTGACTGTGACTGACAAGCACCAGCGTCGCATCTCCGACCGGCTCCTTCAATTTCCACGGGTCAATATATATGACCTTATCTTCATAACAAATCTTAAAGCTCGCATGACCCAGCCATTGTATTGTAATACCCATAACGGCCTCCTTTCTCATTAAACATCCGACTTTCAGACAATACAATATCAAAGAATCACTTGCGCGGAAACTAAAATATTTTGAACTGTTAACCTTTAACAATCAGCAAAATATCCTGTAAAAAAAACATCTGAAAGTTATCATTCTGAATGAAGTACCAGTAAATGAAATCGAAGGAATCGTTATCGAAAATAACCAATAAAAAAGGCCCCATCATCCTTCTGGGGCCGTGTCTTTTACTTCCGGATTCAACTTAGCAGGGACTTACATTCGTTGCTTCGGGGCCTTTTTCACCCTCGGAAACCTCGAACTCTACATCCTGACCGTCAGCTAAAGACCGGAATCCCTCTGCTGAGATGTTGGAATGGTGAACAAACAAATCCTTACCACCGTCGTCGGGAACGATAAAACCAAAACCCTTCCGCTCATTGAACCACTTTACCTTACCTTTATCCACAATGTTCTCCTTAGGCTCTTTTTTTGAACCTGAAATATAAACTCCCTCGTTTTTTCTCAGGAGTACCATCCGAGGGACAGTAAAGATACTCCTTTTTAACACAAAGACGACGGTACTGAACGGACCGCCGTATGTCAACCATAATAGTCCGAAAAA
Organism: Planctomycetota bacterium; assembly: GCA_019456195.1. Taxonomy (GTDB): domain Bacteria; phylum Planctomycetota; class Phycisphaerae; order Sedimentisphaerales; family Anaerobacaceae; genus NIOZ-UU13. Next base: position 13,797 of record VRUK01000096.1, read on the forward strand.
AACGAACTTAAATCCTTCACTTTCAACAGCTTGTATAGAGTTTTACAAAAGCGCATTCCCCCCCCCCCCTTCGCCGGGACAGTGTGAAATGCTGAATACCGAACAAACAGAATTTAAGGTCTTAACTTTTAAGACAATCCTGAATAAAGCAGCAGTCGGTATAGTCACAATGGCTCCCTGACGTTCCAAAACACGGTGCATACCCTTCAGCCACCTGTATATTGTGAATAAGTTCCGGCTTCTTCATTTTACCAGGGTCTATCCCAAGATACTGGGCCTTCATTCTTATTTCGGGCAAACTTATACGTTTGCTTTTGCCAGCAGTGTGTTTCTTTGCGGCTGGTTTCTTGGCGATATGTTTCTTTGTAACGGGCTTCTTAGCGACTTTTGTAGCTGGCATTCCTTATCTCCTTTTCATTTTTTCAGGTGACTATGCACCTCCCATAATTATAGCTTAATGACATCCAAATATTCTTCCAATTCTTCCTTGTAATACCACCGGCTTACTATGCAGATTCTCTCACATTTTCAACAAAGTATCCGGCCCATATATTTCGGCCATTTATATATGCTCTTACAAAAAATGTGTTCAAAAAGTGTGCTTTTTTGTCGGTTTCTGCTAATTTAGCTAAATTCCTACTAATTATTGCCTTTGGCTGGTTATTGCCTCCAAATAATCAAGCTATTCCATTATTAAGTCTCATCTTTCGATGAAACCGCACTCACGATTTTCCTTTTATTGCCTGTCAAGATTTCTCTAAAGTCCCATATCAGCCATAATACCAACCTTACAAATCCCCATCTTGAGTCTTATTTGGAGCCATCATTTACCCCCTGCCTCCCCAGCCATATCAGCTTAATTTACCCTTGAAGAAAATAACCTCCTCCCGTTATTTTGACAGGTTTTTCAGTTGTATTGACATCAAAAGTAGGGTAGATTTTAAGTGTATAAAAGTAGCTTTTCCACCTGTCAGAAGTATCTGCAACTTTTGCATGGAGCATTTTAGGACGTTAGTTGAGAAATAAAAGTTAAGTCCGGAAAACAGCAGGGCCATCTTGTTATGAAAGGAATTCAACAATGTTAAAAATAGGAATGATTGGAGCTGGTTTTGTAGCCGGTTTCCACGAAAGATCTTTGTGTTCGGTCCGTGGTGCCGAATTAGCCGGAGTTTGCGCACCAAAAGGTGCTGAAGCCCTCGCAAAACGCGCTCAGGAAGATGGTTTGGGCGACACCCGTGTTTTCAAGAATGTTGCGGCTCTTTGTAACGCTGTGGACGTGGTCTGTATCTTTGCCCCGAACTTTGCCCACCTCGAAATCATGCGCAACATAGCCAAAGCGGTAGAAGGCGGCGCCAAAATCAAGGGAATTATTTGCGAAAAACCTTTGGGCAGAAACCTCCAGGAAGCTGACGTAATGGCAAGAATGGCCAAGGCGCTCGGCGTGCCCACAGCTTACTTTGAAAACCAGCTTCACATGCCCTCTGTAATAGAGGCTCGGCGGCAGCTCACAGCAGTAGAACAGAATATGGGTGCCGTGCATCTGGCCCGAAGCGCTGAAGAGCACGGAGGACCACACGAACCATGGTTCTGGAATCCAACAATGCAGGGAGGCGGTGTCTGCTGCGATATGGGCTGCCACAGCGTAGCCGTCGGTATGTATATGCTGACGCCGGGCGGCAAAGCCCCCGACTATCTCACCCCTGTCTCAGCTACAGCTAATATGGCCCTGCTAAAGTGGGGTAAAGAACCCTGGATTAGTCAATTGAAGGAAAGAGGCGTAGATTACAAAGCCACACCTGCCGAGGACTATTCGAACGTTACCATAGAGTTTAAAGACCCCGAGACCGGAGTTTGCAGCATATCACAAGCGACAAATTCCTGGATGTATGACGCACCCGGCCTGAGACTCCTTATGGAGGCCTTCGGTCCGGGGTATTCCTACACCGTCAACTCACTACAGTCACCTGCGGGTCTGTTTATCAGCGACGCGGCTGCCGAGGCCGTAGCGGATAGTGAGCTTGCCCTCGAAAAATCACAGGCCAGCCGGGGAGCCTTGCTGCTTCATCACAACGAACCGGATTTGTATGGTTATATAACGGAATGGCGGGATGCATTATCGGCTTTTGAACAGGGCAAAAATGGTATGCTTGATTTCGAATACGGCCGGCTAATTACGATGCTCGTTATGGCTGGGTACATGGCACACGAAAAGAAGGCAACTATCGACCTGACCGACCCGGCCGTCCTGCAATCTCTGGAAAGCTACGTCCCACTGATCCAACAGGGCAAAGGCAAAGAAGTCCTTCTCGGTACCTGAATCTGTTCGACCGTTGGTCCCGATTAAATACAACTCAGACTTTAAGGAGTAGGTACAATCACCAATCGAAAGATCATTACGTTCGTATCTCTGGTTATGTCGCTTATGTTCCTTCTATCGGATGCGGCTTTAGCTGAAAACTGGCCCGGCTGGCGCGGGCCGCGAGGAGACGGAACAAGCAACGAAAAGAACGTCCCCGTCAAATGGAGCAATACACAGAACGTCATCTGGAAAACCCCTATTCCCGGTAAGGGACATGCTTCACCGATTGTCTGGGAAAACCATATCTTTGTTGTAACCGCCGGTAAAGAACAAAAGCAGCGAATACTACTGTGCATGGACCGCAAAGACGGCAAAATACTTTGGCAGCGTGTAGTCCTTGAAGCTCCGCTGGAACAGATTAATCGCCTCAACAGCTATGCATCGTCAACGCCTGCGACAGATGGCGAGAGAGTATATGTAAGTTTTCTCGACGACGATAAAATGTTCATTGCAGTCTATGATTTTGAAGGTAACAATCTCTGGGAGGTCCGCCCCGGCGCGTTTGCAAGTAGGCACGGATATTGTTCGAGCCCGGTCATCTTCAAAGACAAGCTCATCGTCAACGGGGACCACGATGGACAGTCGTATATCGTCGCTCTGAATCGCACAACGGGACAAACCATTTGGAAAACTCCACGGCCCAACAAAACGCGAAGCTACTGCACTCCGATTATCCGCAGAATTGAACAGCGCAACCAGATGATTCTTTCAGGGACCTTATGCGTGGCCAGTTACGATCCCGACACAGGCAAGCAGCACTGGATCATTGACGGGCCGACCGAACAGTACGTCGCGTCAATAGTCTATAACGGGGAACTGCTGTTTATGACATGCGGTTTTCCCAAACATTTTATGCAGGCGATCCGCCCGAACGGACATGGCAACGTAACCGATACCCATGTTCTCTGGCAGAAAGACCGGGACTGTTCTTATGTGCCAAGTCCGATTGCTTTTGGTCCGTACTTTCTAATCGTCTCCGATCCCGGAATTGCAACATGCTTCGAGGCGAAGACCGGAAAAAGTCTCTGGCGGGAAAAATTGGGCAGGCACTATAGTGCTTCTCTGGTATCGGCTGGCGGCTTGGTGTACTTCCTGTCCGACCAGGGTGTTATGACAGTCGTCAAACCGGGCCAGAAGCTTGAAATCGTTGCCCGCAATGAGTTGGGAGAAAATACATACGCCTCGCCGGCTATCAGCAATGGTCAGTTTTTCATAAGAGCAGACAAAAACCTGTATTGCATCGGCACCGGCAAAAATTGATATTCCCTTCTTATTGCTTGCAAAAATCTAACTCAAAAAGTAGAATGATAGTGCATACTTGATAATATCGATGAGCATCTGACCGCATTTAGTAATTTAGTAATTTAGTGAGGAATTATACAATGCTAAAAAAAGGATTCACACTAATTGAACTATTGGTCGTAATCGCCATTATTGCAGTGCTTATGGCAATCCTCATGCCGGCTCTTAATAAGGCCAGAGAACAGGGGCAGCGGATAGTTTGTAAATCGAACCTGAAGAATTATACGCTTGCGATACAAATGTATGCCGATGATAATGACGACAAATTCTGTCGGCCGGAAAGTGCTTACTTTTCACAGACATCACCTTATCCGGTGGAGGCGGGACTCAGCAGTCCCATACACCTTCGATGGTGCAATGGTGACCTGTACCTTAAAGAACATCCGGAATATGCAAGCTCATTCTTCCCCTATTTACAAAATGTTAAAGCCTTCATCTGCCCGACTTTTAAACGCATAGCTGCAAGAGCTTCCCAGGATCACTTTTATCAAGCCGATGCCGGCAACCTCAGAAACTACAAACCCTGGTATAATTATACTATGAACGCTTATCTGGGCAGTCAGAACAGTGGTGTCAAGGATTCGGCCGTAAAAAAGATCTCTGATGTTAAGCACCTTGCGGAAACATTTTCCTTTACCGAGGAAAGCGCTCTGGTCGATACGCAATATAACGTCTCCGGCCTGAACGATACGTACATGATTCCAGGCAATGATTCCATGATACAGGGATGGCTCAGCCAGGCTGGAAGCTACAGGCTCATTCAACCCGGCCCGGAAGGCGTCGGAACATTCTGGGACGTTATTGGCGGCTTTCATTATGCCCCGTCACAGAATCCATTGGGAGGCAAAGGCAACTGCGCTTTCCTCGATGGCCACGTTGACGCCTACCCTCGCGCCGAAACATTTCCTCTGGCCTGGCCGAATTGATTCAGCGATTTCTCTCCAGAAGCGGTTTGACAAACCCAATAAATATCTGCACAATTGCACTCGGATAATTCAATATAAATTCATTTGTGAGAGAAAGCATTATGGCAGACACTTATCTTAACAGACGTAATTTCGTAAAAATGGTGGGGCTGGGAGCAGCTTCAGTTCTCGTTCCCGGATGTGCAAACCTGACTTTACAGCCGAAGAAAAAACCTAATTTCGTTTTTTTCCTCGTTGACGATTTAGGCTGGAAGGACCTCGTCTGTTACGGCAGCAGCTTTTATGAAACACCCAACATTGATAAACTCGCCAGAGGCAGCATGAAATTCACAAACGCTTATGCCGCCTGTCCGGTCTGCTCACCGACGCGGGCAAGTATAATGTCGGGTAAATATCCTGCGAGGCTGAACCTGACAGATTTTCTCAAAGGCAGACGGCGGGGAAAATTGAATCCCGCTGATTACCTCGACCAGATGCCGCTGGCCGAAGTAACTATAGCTGAGACACTAAAAGATGCAGGATACGCAACCTTCTTCGCCGGTAAATGGCACCTCGGTAAGGAAGGTTTCTGGCCCGAGGACCAGGGCTTTGATATTAACAAAGGCGGCATCGACAAAGGCGGACCCTGGGGAGGCAAAAAATATTTCTCACCTTATGATAATCACCGTCTCAAAGACGGCCCCGATGGCGAACATCTGCCGGACAGGCTGGCATCGGAAACTGCCTCATTTATCGAAGACCATCGGAACGAACCATTTCTTGCATATCTTTCGTTCTACTCGGTCCATACACCACTAATGGCCCGGCCGGACCTTAAGAGCAAATACCAGCAGAAAGCAAAAACCGCTCCGGATTCTGCCTGGGGCAAGGAGGGCAATCGAAAAGTTCGATTGATCCAAAACCACGCCGTGTACGCCGGCATGATAGAAGCGATGGACCAGGCCGTAGGCAAAGTCCTAAACGCCCTGGATCAGCAGAATCTGGCAAACAACACTGTGGTTATGTTTATGTCAGATAACGGCGGACTAAGCACATCCGAAGGCCACCCAACATCTAACCTGCCGCTGCGGGCGGGCAAGGGTTGGCTGTACGAAGGCGGAATCCGCGAGCCGATGATGATAAAGTGGCCCGGCGTAACTAAGCCAGGCAGCCTATGCAGTGAAACAGTAATCAGTACGGACTTCTATCCAACAATGCTCGAAATAGCATCTCTTCCACTCAAACCAAAACAGCACATCGACGGCATAAGCCTGGTGCCTCTGCTCAAAGGCAAAAAAACCCTGCCCCGCAAAGCCGTATTCTGGCACTACCCCCATTACGGTAATCAGGGCGGCAGTCCCGGTGGAGCGGTATTGGCCGGAGATTATAAGCTGATAGAATTTTACGAAGACAATCACCTGGAACTATACAACCTAAAAAAAGATATCGGCGAGAAGAATAATCTCGCTGAGAAAATGCCCGGCAAAACCGCCGAGCTGCACAAAATGCTCACAGATTGGCGAAAAAATGTGGATGCACAAATGCCCACACCCAATCCCGACTATAATCCGGGCGAAGGCACAGAGGCAGTCCAGTTGCCGGAGTCATTGCCGTAATCGGACGAGACCTTGCGAGTAAGTGATTCGCCGTCACCATCCGGGGCTGTCGGCCAGTGGTCAACTCCATCGGGGGAATCCTCGGGATGAGAACCGTCACTGTAAGTGACTCTGTCAATGCGAATATAACTAAGTGTGCCGGACTCATCCACATCGCCGGGCATCGAAAGCTCCAGCCTCTCGCCGGCATTGTTCAAGCTGCCGCTGTACGGGCCAAGAATCTTCTCAATAGGAACAGCCGGATACCGCCAGACAAAAGCCTCCGGGTCCTTGACCACCAACACATATCCGCCGGCAGGTATCGTAACGGGAATATCAGCCGTGAAGGTAAAGTCAATACCATCGGTGAACTTCCACGGCAGGGCTTTGTCATCACGATATAAGGTCACAGGCTCGTTGCTGATGTTGTGAAGCTCTATATATTCGTACTGGTCATTGGTATATGAGCCGCCAACCGGCCAGTCCGGATTGTACATAATTTCGCTGATGACTATCGGGCCGATCTTCGGATAGGCATTAGCTAAGCCCGGAGTATTTTCAGACATCGGTACAAAGTTATAGTTGCCGGTGCTGGATTTATAGTATCGGCCAAACGATACGCCGGTCTCCGAGCCGCCGAAATCCTCCACGTTGCGATAGCCGGTTAAAAGGCCGCCTTCTGCCGAGCTTAGATACAGCCGTTCACCATTTTCGCTCAAGGCAAAGGGCTGATCAGCACCCGGAGCAGAAGGATTGTTGAAATGTTGGTCTTCGTAGAAAACAATATAACCGTCCGGAGCAATTATTGTTCCTGTGGCAATCTGGTATTTGGCTAAATCGGAACTGCTGTCGCTAAGGAACCAGCCGCCAATATCGATTGAAGTGCCGGTGGTATTATGCAGCTCTATCCAGTCCACGGCATCGGCATGTGAATGAGCCAATACCTCGTTAATAACCACCGCACCGGGTTCGGGGACAATACCGCTGTCATCTTCACCCGGCGAACCGCTGAGATATGCACTCCCGCGCCAGGAGTCCTTCTCGTTCCAGCCGGATGGATCCGTGTTGGCAGGATCTATTACAGTTAGGGAGAAACCGTCACCATCGGTAATAGAGCGCCAGCCGTCCTTGTAGTCGAAGTCCAGAATCACCTGGCCGACAGCGTCTTCCAGTCTTATTCGCTCTCCGCCATCATTTAATCTGCCTGAATATTGGCCGGCTATATTAAAAGCTGTACCGTATCTGCTCTCGAAGGCTTGGCGGTCCTGAACGACTACGGCATATTCATTAGACGCAAGTTCCAGATTCGGGAAGGTAAAATCAATTCCGTTCGTGAATTTAACCAGATTCAGATTAATCGTTTCGACCCCGATGTTTTTCAACTCAAGATATTCGGTGTTCGGATCGGTAGGATTATACATAATCTCTGAGATACGAAGAATTTCCGCCAACGGACCTACAGCAAAGGTCGCCTCATTGAGGGCGCTCCATGTACTGCCACTCAGTACGCGGGCTTTTACGTAGGCACTATTGGTCAGCGTAATTGGCCCGGTATATTCGAACACACCAGGTGAAGTACTATCATCACCGGGAGGACCGCTTTTGCCCGCAACCAGCTCTGCAGAGATGAGAAGGTCGGTACTGGTTGTTGAGGAATTCAACCCGTGTATCGCTAAGATATTATTATCCGGCCCAAGAGTGTGGAGATAAGCAAAGATATCTATGTTCTCGAAGCTGGCCGCCTCAGAGTCGCTGTGGCTGGCCTCAGCGCTGGAGTTCCAGGCTGGCGTACCGAGAAAATTCCGTCTGGCCACCTCGACGCCGTTGATGTAGGTGATAAAGCCGTCGTCGTAGCGAATCTTAAGAGTCATAAAGTCAAAGTCGTCCCGGCTGCCTTCAAAGGTAAAAGGTATGCGGATATAACAGGTTGCATTATTTCTATACATCTGGCCTTCGATATCAAGTGTGATAAGACCTTCATAACC
>VRUK01000097.1 GCA_019456195.1 Planctomycetota bacterium
TAATATTGGGCAATTCTCCCACCATAAAGAACACCGCAATCCTTGTGCCGAACAGGATTGATGGTGTCCCCAGATATCATCATCTTTGACATATTCGGGCAACCACGCGGGGTTGCCCCTACTACGGAAGCGGTTTTGTTCCGTGGCCATCATCGGCCGGAGATTCGATTTCGAAACAGGGCTTTACTATTAACGCGGCCGGTGCTATAATCCGCATATTGGCTGGTTATTGCAGGCCGGGGAAATATAAGCGAGTGAAAAAAATAAATGGGCGAAAATTCCTATTTTGCGTGGCGGAAAGGTATGCGATTCATATATGGATAGACTCTATGAGATCGTGGTTTATGGCTTGGCAATTTTGATTGTTGCTGTTAGCATATTGGCTGAATTTGCTCAGGCATACAGGTCGAAATCAGTCCGCTCTCTATGTAACAGATACACTTTGGGGTATATCTTTGCTTTTCTTCTTTTCCTTCTTCGCCTGACGATATTTCAAGGTAAGGCCGAAACTCCTTTCTATATGATTATGTTTTATCTCGTGATAGTAGATTATTTAGCAATGTGTCTTATCGTTGTTTATTGTTGGCATAGAGGTGTACTCTTAGTGGCTACTCTTTTCGGAAAGAGCCATTCCTATGAAACCAAGATGCCTAAGGCAGAACGATTAAAGATGTGCCGGTTCAGTATATGGGCTTTTGGAGTATACACCATTATCTTCCGAGCAGGCCCGTTTATTGTTATATGGCTTTTTGATATTTTTGGGCTTTAATATGTGGGGATAGCGGGGAAATATAAGCGAGCGAAAAAAAGAGAATTAGAAAAGTAAAAGATGGATGGGAAGGAAAACATGAAACGCTTGTTTTTGATAATCTTAATTTATCTTAGCATTACCACAAGCGATGTATGCGCTATTAGTGGTTTTATTAAACCCAAGGTTGATTTTGTAGCAATTATAAATGAACTGTCTAAGAAAGGCCGGGATGAAAGCTTAAATTCAGAGCCTTTCTATAAGAAAGCCGTTGAATTGTATATCAAGTTGCCGGAAGAGATAAAGGAAGATGACCTTCGTAAATGGCCATCTGAACTAACAAGCAAGAAACAATCTCTCCTGAGACAATGGGTAAAGTCTAATATAAATGCCTTCAATCAATTGAAATCTGGCACTCAAAAGCAATACTATTGGTATCAGTCTCAAGAGGATAGCGTAGGGGACGTTGTTTCTCCTTCATACCTGCCAGGAGTTCGAGGTGTCGTGCTTGCAATACTATTTCGTGTGAAGTTACGTGCTATCGAAATAGGCATAACAAAAGAGGCAATAGACGACTTACTCACGTGCTGTCGCTTTGGCTCACATCTGATGCAATCACAAGATACGATAGAGCAGTTGGCAGGGACGAATATCAAAAATATTGTTGTAAATACTGTGTTCATATGTTTTGCAAAGAAAGATTTTAGCCTGACAGAAATGGAAATGCTTCAAAATAGTCTCAATGAGCAGTTCTCGAAGAATCAGAACCAGACATTTAACCTGGATTTAGAGAAACTTCGTCATTTTGAAGCCGTTCAGATGTTATTCCAAGGCACCGGGAAATTCAGCAAGTTGAAACCCGGCGCAAAATTGGATCTTGCCGCGCGTCAGAGTCACCTAACTTATAGGTACCTGGAATCATTGAGTTATGACAGAACGATAAGTGATATAGAAGATGCATTTGTTTACTATAAAGAATATTTTGCCATGAATCCATGGCAAGCGAGAGATAAAGGACTTAACTTCTGGGAAGATTTCAATTTCAAAGCGAACGGGAATCCTGTGGTTATACTATGTATTTTCAATGCTCCTGGAATTGCCCGAGTGAGAGCCCAATATGCTGCCAATATGGATGCTTTGTTGACAACACTGGCCATACTCCGATATAAGGATGATAAGGATAGATTTCCCAAGGACCTACAGGAATTGCTTTCAGCTAATTATCTGTCTCAGTTACCGATGGACCCATATAGCAATGAAACCCTGGTTTACAGACAGACGGAGAAAAATTTCATGCTGTATAGTCTCGGCCAGGATTTTGATGATGATGGTGGAACGCACAGCGACTGGGGCCGGTATGAACGGGGTGGTGACTATGTATTCTGGCCGTTTGAGGTAAACTAACTCATTATAAATAGCTAATTTTATCATAACAAATGAAATAGCAGGAATTTGACCAAAGTAAAGTTTTACTTTTAGTCACACATCTGAAAACAAGAGGCTGTGATATGGAAAAAACAAAGATTATCTCTCTATTGATAGCCACCATATATATCATTCTTTTTATCTATTCTTTATCAGCTAATGAAGATCATAATTCGGGAATGGATGAGAATTATTTAAAGGGTAGAGGTGTTGTAGGTGTGATTATTTGGCTTATGATATCCCTTGGTTGCATATGGTGGGGTGATGAACTTGGAGAAGGCCTTATTGGTGCAAGGTTTGGATTATATTCAATTTCATCAACCAGTCCCGGTTGGGCCGTAAAGCTAATGGGTTGGGTCTTACTTCTACTGCCTGCCTTAACAATAGGTTTCAAATTGATTCGTGGCAATTAAACAAATTAGGTAGTATTGTGCTATATTACTCTATAAATAATGGCGATAGAGTGCTGTTGAAAAATTCGTGCAATGAGTTCTGCAAAGGACATATAAAATGAAGTTGAATATTAACAGGTTGAACCTCAACTTATTGTCTGATTTGATGGACGAAATACATGACAGATATTTTAATTTAAGCCAAGTTGTGTTCGATAGAGAGATGTTGGAATGGAAGTTAAACTTCGGGAATTCTAAAAAAGAACCTTTTGATAATTTACTGAGAATTAAGGGTGTTCATGAATACACATACTGCAAAGATCAAGGAATTGAAAGATACATGATAAACAAGCTCGAAATAAATATTGACAAACAAAGCATAATTATAGAGTCCTGTCAGTATTTAACTTTAAACCTTTCAATTAATCCTGATTTCGAGATATATGTGGAGTAGTTTATATCTGAGAAAAATATATGAAAAGTGAGATTGTTTTCGTCCAAGGAAGATAGAAAATCCCCGGAAGGTTTTGTTAGTGAGTTGCTCTTTTATGATGGTAGAACCCGAGTATGCTCCGAAGAACATCACCAGCACAATATACCTGACGAGACTAATAAGCCGGTTTTTATGTTTCGGCGGATACGAGCTATCTTGGGACGAGTAATAAGGTCATTCGCCTTCCGGCCATTCTGGCCGGGCGTTCAACTTTCGCCAAATCATTCAATAATTCGGTAATCTTTTCGAGCATTGCATAGCCTCTTTCCCGGTGCAGCATCTGGCGTCCGCGGAAGAACATTGTGAATTGAAGTTTGTGACCCTTTTCAAGAAATTCGCGTCCGTGTTTGAGTTTAATCTCAAGGTCGCGCGTATCGGTTTCGGGTCTTAGCCTTATCTCTTTGAGGGAAACATTGTGGTGCTGGCTTTTCTTATGAGCTTCGCGAATCTTTCGTTTTTGCTCATACTGCCACTTGCCGTAATCCATTATCCGACATACGGGAGGGTCACTGGTAGGGGCCACTTCCACAAGGTCAAGCCCGACCTCGCGCGCCCTATTGAGGGCTTCATATTTTGGTACGACGCCCACCTGATTATTTGACTCGTCAACGAGCCGGACTGTCTCGGCCCGAATTCCTCCATTTACCTTTAAACCTTGTTGTTTACTTATTGTTTTGTCACCTTACCTTTCTAAAAATGAAGAATTCATTAATTACTACTTTTTCAGGTACTCTACAATTATAACTTATATTCTTAGAAATCCAAATCAATTTTTTTATCGGCAATTTTATCTAAGGCCATTGTTAAAAACTCATCTACCCCAACCGTTTTATTCTCCCTGATACCGCGGATTCTTACGTTGACACTATCGGACTGTGCCTCTTTGGGACCGACTACCAGCATAAAGGGGAGCTTTTCACTATATGCTCTGGCAATTTTCGCATTTATTTTCTCATTCGAAAAATCGCAAGTGCAGCGCAGAGAAGCTTTTCGGAGCTTATTTTCAACGGCTTTCGCATAATCATTGGTTTTTTCACTTATGGGCAATATCCTTACCTGTTCGGGTGAAAGCCAAGGGGGAAAACCGCCGCCGTAGTGCTCTATAAGAATGCCGATAAAACGCTCGAAAGAGCCGAGAACAGCTCTGTGAATCATAACGGGGGTTTTCTCGGTATTATCCTTGTCGGTATAAGTGAGGCCGAATCGTTGGGGCATGGAAAAATCCAGTTGAATCGTGCCTAACTGCCATGACCTCTTGAGGCAATCTCTTACGTGAAAATCAATTTTAGGGCCGTAAAAAGCGCCATCCCCCTCGTTGATTTTGTAATCGATAGCTTTGTGCTTGAGGGCCTCTTCAAGTGAGTTCGTAGCCGTTTCCCAAATCTCATCCGAGCCGATGTGTTTTTCGGGTTTGGTGGATAATTCAATGCGGAAATCTTCGAAACCGAAGGCCTTATATATCTCGAAGGTAAGTTCAATGACGCCGATTATTTCAGCTGCTATCTGCTCGGGAACACAGAAAATATGCGCATCGTCCTGAGTGAATTGCCTTACTCTGAAAAGCCCGTGCATAACTCCGCTTGCCTCGTGCCGATGGACCAAGCCAAGCTCGGCGACCCGCATTGGAAATTCGCGATACGAGTGCTGGCGTGCCTTGTAAACGAGACAGCCACCCGGACAGTTCATCGGCTTTATGGCATAGTCGGCACCGTCAACATTTGTAAAGTACATATTCTCTTTATAATTGTCCCAGTGGCCGCTCTTGTGCCAAAGGTCCTCGTTGAGAATTATAGGGGTGCGGATTTCTTCGTATTCGTACTTATCGTGAACACTACGCCAAAAGTCCACTATCGCATTCCAGATAATCATCCCTTTCGAATGAATGAATGCAAAGCCCGGGCCGGCTTCGTTGAAGCTGAATAAATCAAGCTGTTTGCCTAATACACGGTGGTCTCGTTTTTTCGCTTCCTCTAATCTTTGCAGGTAATCATCAAGGTCTTTCTTTTTCGGCCAGGTGGTTCCATAAATCCGCTGGAGCATTTTTTGCGTAGGGTCGCCGTGCCAATAGGCGCCCGCTACTGACATGATCTTAAAGCTTCCAGCTTTAGCTGTACTCGGGACATGGGGGCCGCGACACAGGTCTTCGAAATTATCCGAGTGTGAGTAAAAACTAATATTATCACTGTCGGCGCGGTTGATATTGTCGGTCTTGTATTTATCATGAGCCAATTTCGAGAGGGCATCTGCCTTAGTCATTTCTTTGCGAATAAACGGTGTGTCGGCCTTGGCAATCTCAGCCATCTTTTTCTCGATGCGTTCGAAATCGGTCGGCCGAATCGGCTCATCAAGGTCAATGTCATAGTAAAATCCGTCTTCAACGGTCGGGCCATAGACCAGCTTCGTATCCGGCCAAATACTGCATAGGGCTTCAGCCATTACGTGTGCGCAGCTATGGCGCATCACTTCAAGGCCTTCATCATCTTTAGAAGTAATGATTTGAATCCCTATATCGGTATTAATCGGCGTGGATAAATCTACAAGCTGGCCGTTAATTTTCGCTGCTATAGCCGCTTTTGCAAGTCCCGGCCCTATCTGCTGAGCTAACTGCTTTACCGTCGATCCGTCAGTGACTTCTAATATGCTACCGTCCGGCAGTGTAACTTTTGCCATGTATCTATCCGAAATTACCAATCCTTTTCGTATCTATCTTCTTTCTTACTGTTACTCCATATAACTTTACCTTAGGGTGTTATTTGTGTCAATATTATTTATCGGGCGATTTATTTGTTGTTTTACAGTGCTTTTGCCTGTATAATAAAAGTGGCTCTGGAAAAGTATAAACTAATAGCGAGGAAGGTAGAATGGACGCTAATTTAGTTTTATTTAAGAAAGACGGCTCACAAAAGTCTTTTTCTTTACCGGACAGTACTACGGTAATTGGCCGTCGTCACGACTGTGATTTGTGTATCCCCCTTAAAACCGTCTCCCGAAGACACTGCCAGTTGAATCAGAACAAAGAAACCATCAACATTCGTGACCTTGGCTCGCGCAGCGGCACATTTCTTAACGGCAAACGCATAGATGAGGCAGCGGTTAAGGCGGGTGATTATATCAGAATAGGCCCACTTATCTTTGGGCTGCAGATTAACGGTCAGCCGGAAAAAATCTCGCCTCCAAAACCGGCCAAACCCAAACCGCCCCAGCCTAAGCCAGCTCCAAAAGCACCAAAAGGCAAAGCACTGGCAGAAGAGTTGTCCGGCAGTTTCCCTGAGATAGAAATCGACGACTCCGACTCTTTCCTGACTGAACTTGAAGATCTTTAAGCTGGTTCTTCATTTTGCCGGTATCGGAAAAACATGCTCTGTATTAGCGCCTGATACAAAAGCAGTCACCGCTCCGGCTGATGTCAGGAACAGAAGCTTAAACTTTTTGGTAAATATTTAAGCTTGCCAATGACGATAAAATATATTATCCTGACTATTGCGAGTTTATATTATTACGTATTTGCTGAAAGAGAAATTGAATGCAAATTTTGGATATTATCCAGAATTTTTCACCATGTTCATTCTGCTTGCCGCCAGCAGAAGTTGGCTTAGCCTCATTGATAACACCGCTGCCTTTTAATCCAATCAAGCTTATCTGCCTCGTAATCTGGGTTTACCTTTGCCTGTTCTTTGTTCAACGTATTCAGTTTAGTCCGCTTGTGCCCCATAAATATAAACCGGCCGCTTATATTCTCGCCCTTTTCACAGGGCCGATACTTATGCTTATTCTGCTGATAGTAGATACGGCAAAAAGGGCCTCTCAAAGTAATATCAGCATCATCGAAATAATAAAGGAACATATACAACAAGCTATTGCCAATATACGATCCGGAGGCTCCAAACGTCATCACAAAAAATCGGCGATAAGACTGCTTGATTCGTCAGGCAGAAGTATCGACGATATATACGGACACGGTGGCAAACAGCGGAAGGACAACCGCGTCCTTGATTTAACCGAAAAAGTCATCTCGGATGCCCTTGAGCGGGGGGCCAGCGATATTCTTATCGACCCGAAGGATGAGGGGACATATACAATCAGGCTGCGAATAGACGGCGTCCTTCATATAGTAGAAGAATTCAGGACCGATACCTGCAAGGCAATTGTAAATAGTATTAAAGCCGTTTCGAACATGGACATCTCCGAAAAAAGAAGACCTCAGGACGGTGCATTTACAGCCAAAAAGTCCGGTACAACAGCTTCTTTCCGGGTAGCGAGCGCCGGCGTCCTCAACGGAGAAAAGTTATCGATAAGAGTACTGAGCCAGAATGCAGGCACATTCACGCTGGCAGACGTAGGACTGGCACAAAAGCAATATGCAATTATTGTAAATGCAATAAAGAAACCATCAGGTATGGTGCTGATATGCGGGCCTACCGGAAGCGGCAAAACCACAACTATGTATTCTATGCTCAACGAGATAGACCGGTTTACGCACAACGTCATCACGGTAGAGGACCCGATCGAAGCAATGCTGCCGGAAGCCAGCCAGATTGAAATTAATCCTAAAGCCGATATCACCTTCGCAAAAACTCTGCGCAGTGTCCTGAGACAGGATCCGGATGTGATATGTGTCGGCGAAATACGCGACGAGGAAACCGCAGAGATTGCGCTTCGGGCATCGCAGACCGGTCATCTTGTCCTGGCAACAATACACTGTGACAGCAACGCTACAGCTTTGGTCAGATTGCTGGATTTAGGAATATCGTCTCTTCTTTTGTCGTCGGGCCTGAGCCTTCTGCATTCTCAGAGACTGCTTCGGAAGCTTTGTGAACACTGCAAACAACCGGCCCAGCTAAGCCAGGATTTAATCCATAAATTCCAAAGTAAAGGCATAGAATATACGAATATTTTCGAGGCTACAGGTTGTCGGCACTGCGAAGATACCGGTTATTCCGGGAGGACAGCGGTCTGCGACCTTATGGTAATAACCGACCATTTGAAGGCGGATATTGCCAATAGTAAAATCTCAATTGCCGAATTGAGAACCGAAGGCCATAAGAAAGGCAAGTCACACATGCGGAAAGAAGGCCTGAAAAAGGCAGCATCGGGAATAACAAGTCTCGAAGAGATAAAAAGAGTGGTAGGATAAAGTTTATGGTATTTTGGCTCGGAATATTAAGCGGCGGACTCTTCGTCTGGTTCGCAATGAAAATAGGCTTCTACGAAATGCTGGCCATATTTCTCAATATCGTAATATCTATCTATGTAGCCATTTTTCTGTCACCGGTCATTTTAGATATTATCCCAGAGGCCGGTGATGTACCGTGCAGCAACGCCTTAGCCTTAGCAGTTTTAGGAGTTGGTACATTTTTTGTTTTATACGGAATTACATGGGTTTTCCTTACAGGCCAATTCAAGGTCTCCTTTCCAAAATCATTTGACACTCTATTGGCAGGTGTTCTGGGTTTTCTGGCCGGGTTTCTTGTTCTAAGCTTCGCGGCCCTTGTAATCACTATTACCCCAATTTCTCAAAACCGCTTCGTAAGACAGGTAGGTTTGAATAGGAATTCTCAGCAGGCCCACATCTCATATATCTGCTTTTGGTGCGATTTGGTTAATTCGATAGTATCGGCGCCGGACAGCAAGCTGACAAGTAAACAAGCCGTTGAGAACTTGCTCAGCGAGACGCAATCAAAAACACCAGAAAAAGAAGCCGGACAAACTACTCTTAGTACGCCTGTTGAGCCTGACCGGCCGTAATATGCCAAGTAAAAATATTTCCGGAACGGATTAACATTTTCCACGTCACGAACTATGGGGACAGGCTCCCATCGAACAGGCACTCGTTGGAGACGGACCGCTCGGGCATGATTCGCAGGTCTGGACGGCTGCCTTGCTTTGCCCAACGGCAAAACCGCTTAACAGCTTCTTTAAGTCGGAACTGTTGCATTTTTGGCATTTATGTTTTCGAGGAGTTCTCGTTTTTTCCAAAAACTCCATCGTGTGACCACATTTGTTGCACTTGTATTCAAATATCGGCATTTTTCAATCTCGTTCTAAAAAACAGTGTAAATTCGCTTTCGGAAGTCCACCGCTTAGGTGGAACCGAACAATAACTTTATAAGTGTTTCGTGTTGAGATAAATCCGGCACTACGACATGTGCGCCGGCTTTTATCAGACGGGTGCGCTTTTCGGTGCTTAAGCCGTGACGGCGAATCTCATCGCTGGCGATACCTACGGCAATTCCGTCACGCTTGCGGCATTCGCGGATCTCAACGGGACCATCGCCAAAGACAACAAGCTCAGGACCCTGCAATTTATTGTCGGCCATTATTTTCTCAATGACCATCTTCTTTGAATATTTGGTGACATCCCCCACCGAACCGTAAACGCCGCCGTCAAAAAGGTCGGCATAACCAAGCGCTTCGGTCTCGGCAATAACGTCATGGCGGTCGGTCCCGCTGGCAAGGTAAAGTTTTATACCTCTTTTTTTCAGGGCATCTAAATATTCCAGTGAGCCTTTGATCGTATAATCATTAATGTCGAGCTCGCCGCTTTTGAACTTTTCGATTCGCCTGTTAACAAGCTCCATCAGGGCATTATTATAAATTTCTTTATAGCCTAATTTATCGAGGATTTTATCAGCTCTTACGATGCCAAACTCTTTGACCATTTCGACCAAGGCTTCCATCTGTATGATGGTCTGAATACCGGTGGACTTATCGATAAAGTCGGCGATGCGGTTGTTAACCTTGTGATAAAGAGTTTCGTCGGCGGTTTCGTATTTATCACCGAGAACAGCCCTGACCATGACGGGAGCCATTATCTCCTCCCAGCCCTGCCTTAATGTGCTTATAGTTCCATCGTGGTCAAAGACGGCGTGCTTTATTCGACCAAACGGTATTGATTCATAGCAAAGCTCTATTTCGCTGTCTTTGAAATAACAGGCCCCTCTCCGGTCGGAAGCGAGTTCCGGCTGATAGATATAATCCGGGTCTTTTCCGATCTCGATGATTTCAGGCCCGGAAGCCGTGCCGGTCTGGTATAATTTCTGAACGGTAACAGCCGCAGCCAGATTAGCAAACTCAGACGCCTCGGTCGGCGGGATACCCGCACCCAGACATAAAGCCAATGCGCTTGTCACCGTATCTCCGGCCCCGACAATATCGAGCTTTTTCAACAATTGAATACCCGGCACCTCGTGAATACCATCGGAATCAACGGTTATGATACCGCGGGGGCCGCGGGTAAGAAAGACAGGCTTTTTAAACTGCTGATAAAGATTCAGAGCGTATTTATTCACATCTTCCAATGTAAGAACGTCACCCAATTTGACATCGGCTTTGTTCAACTGGGCCGCTTCCAAATCATTTGTCTTGCGGTAGATATTTTTAAACTTGCGGCCAAAGTGTCTCGAATCAAGCAGCACCATTTTGTCCGTATATTTTTCAAAAAGAGTGTTGGCTTTGTCTATGAAAGATTCGTTCGTAATACTTCCGGGTACCTGCTGGTTCACAATCAGGACATCCGCTTTCTGAAGAGCCTCGTCTATTCCGCTGAGCAGTTGCCGGTCAGTTTCTTCGGTTCGTTTGTTGAAAAAACCAAAGTCAATACGAGGCTGTTCTTTGTCCTCAAGATATGGCTTGCCGAAAGTCACGGTATCGAAATTATCCTTTTGAATGACCAGATGTTTCGTATCGACATTAAGTTCGTGGAACTGGCGTCTTAGCTCTCTGCCGAAGATATCATCTCCGACAACTCCTATTACCTGAATCGCCGCCGGGGCAAGGGCGACAATATTTGCAACGACGTTTGATGCGCCACCGAGTGAATAATAATGTCTGCCGACCGCGCGGGCCTGAAGACCGGTTTCCAACGAAACTTCCGAGCCGCGAGCATCGAGCAGCCAATAAGCATCAACACAGAAATCACCATAAACCGCTATTTTAACGTTCTTAATCTGAGCCAGGATTTCATTGATGCGATTTTCTTTCATCGTTAACCACCTTTTAGTTATGACTGCTCTACAATCTTTTTATAAAGCAAAGGAAATGTTTGTTTCTGGTCGCCCTGTATATAAAAGCCTTTGCCGTTAAAGCCCTGGGGAATTCGCGTTAGAATGCTCTTTTGGTCGCGAAAATAGTAACCTTCCTTAGATTCATTGCTCATCGCTGTCGGCTCATGGCCGCGAAGGTCAAAGTCGGCGGTGATGATATTATTGGGGACAGTTCCCGCATTTGCTGCCATTGAGACTGCTTTGAGCAGGACTTCCGGGCCTGTCACGGCGCTTCCGATATTAAGTATTACTCCGCCGTTTATGAATTTTGCTATTTCGTTCGTATAGATAAGAAAATCCCGGCCGGAACAGCCGCCTTTTGCCTGACCATCGAACGATGGATGCTGATCAATTACGTCTGTGCCTATCCCAACGTGAACGGTGAAGGGAATATTGTTCTCATAACATGCGGCAAGGACACTGACTTGCGGATGGCTAAAACTGCACGGGGAATTGTCTTTTGCAACCGAGTCAAGGACCCGGCTGCGGAAATCTTCGTCACAGATTGTTTTGCCGAGTGATTCACCACAACCCAGTTTGTTTTCATTGCCGATGGACAAAGCGTGATTGATATAAGCAAATTCGTAAGCCATTCCAAACCGGCCCTTACCGAGAGCATCGGGAACATTTTCGCTGGTTTGGCCTATCATCGCCAATTCAAAATCGTGTATAGCGGTAGCACAGTTACCGGCAACCAGACTAACAAGGCCGCGTTTTACAAGGTCGGCAAGCAAAGGGCCGAGGCCATTCTTTATCAAATGGGCACCTGTGAAAAGAACAACGGGCTTGCCTGATTTTCGGCATGAGACTATCGCCCGGGCAATGGTCTCGATATCACTGCAAATTTTATCCGGCAAATCAATGGCAACATTGTCAATGTCCCCGGGCCTTTTAAGGTCATCGAGCGTGACCTTATTGCTGCGCGTACTCAAAGGGTACGTATTGATTTTATTAATGTCAAAAATGTTGTATTTGCCGTCGTACTTCATATAAACGTATATTATCTAAGCTTTTCAAGTAATTTTTCAAGCCGCTTTATGGACTGTACCATACAGCGAACGGTATGATAATTCACCTTCCAGGAATGGCTCATGTGCGTCCAGACAGGCTCGCCCTCTCTGGCAAGCAGCGGAAACCACTCACCGACGGGATGGTTTATCATCTTATCGAAAACAAAACGGTGCACGTTTACGTAGGCAGGCCAGTATTTTTCAGGGTCGAACCGCAACGCCCCCTCCAACATTCCAATCATAACCTCCGCCTGCTGCCAGAACTCTTTTTCCCTGTCGTAAACACCGCCGACATGCGGACCTTCGACGTAAACACCGCCGAATTCGTCATCGATACCGTTTGTCATTCCGTGGTCCATCGCCTTTATAATAATGTCACGGTATCCTTCAAAGCCTTGGCCCATAATGTCCGTAGCATGGGCCAATAGCCAGGCAAATTCCACGTTGTGACCTGCGGAGGTATTGTCCCCGGCGTTGGGCTTTTCTCCGCCCTCGGCAAAACGGTCCCAGCCCCATATAATATCAAACTTTATCTGCGGCGCTATCTGCCAGTCAGGAGTAAACTGTGGTATCCCGGTCGCGTACTGAGGATGTAGGATTCTCTTTATCAGAAGGTCTATATCTTCGATTAATTTTCGGCGGTGCACGCTTTGGCCGCTACATTCATACAATGTAGTAAACGCCTCCATCAGGTGCATGTGGGCATCGAGAGTCTTTCTGTCCCCCCCACCGCTTCCCGGCCCGCACAGGTCCCAGTTCCTCTCAAACATCTCGAAATATCCGCCGTACATCGTATCGGCACAGTACTTCTGCATAAGGTCGAAAACCTTCCCGGCGTATTCGAGGCCCCTCGAGTCACCTGTCGCCAGGGTATATTCGCTGAGGGAATAAATGGCAAAGCTGAAGCCATAAATAATCTTCTTATCGATAGCTACATTGCCCTTACGGTCAACCGTCCAGAAGAATCCGCCGTGTTCGTTGTCCCACATCTTGTCGATTAGAAAATCGACACCGTGTTTGGCGTATTCGGCACATTTGCCGTCCCCGTAGCCCGCTCTATGGGCCGAGGCCATCGTATATACGGTGCGGCTCTGAGCGATTAACGATTTCTCGTCATCACCGGTATCATTGCCGTCCTTATCGAAGTGAGTAATAAAGCCGCCGTTCTTATCGTCCTTACATCGGTCCAGCCAGAAAGGCAGAAGTTCTGTAGTCAGATGTTTTTTGCACTCATCGAGACAGGCCGATACCTGCTTAGCATCAACAGCCATTTTACACTCCTTTCAATTAGTCGTTGGATATCTTTTTTCAACAAGTCAAGTCAGCTTATCAATAGAATTGCCGTATAATAACAAAAATGCCCGCTGACAACAACGGGCATTATATGGAAAATTAGGCAGACAATTCTATATCTTTCACACCAACCAGCTTCTACCTATCAGCCCTTCTGGGTTACTCCGACTTCATATAAAAAGTCAGGAGACACATCGGCATCATTGTCCCAGACTATCGTATCTATATCAGGATTCACCTTGCTTAAGTCGTATTCTCAGAAGTGTTGTCCTGTATCGCTGATAAAAACCGTAACCAAACATCTTGAATATTGTTCGCCAAATCCTCCAATTGTGCCTCTTCAAGCATAAAGCCATACGCGTGAACAAAATAATGTCTGAAGGTTAGATATTCGTAAAGTTGATCGGAGAGCTTCTCCGGTATAATTCCATTGGATACTGAAAGATCCAGCAAGTCCTTATGTGACGTGTCTGATTTTGGTATCTTAGTACCTTTCGCCTTTAAAACCTGCTTCAAAATATTTTCTATCCCGTTATAAATGTTATGCAGGAATGTGGCGATAGCAGCCAACTCAATAGTTGACCTCTTTTTTCTTCCCATCGCATCTTTAAGATTATCCAAGGCTTTTTCCACATTTTCTTTTTCCGCAGCTATTTTTCTGGCTAAATCAACCATAGATTCTCACTCCGGTCTCTTCGACAATATCATTGAACAGCGATTTCCGGGATAAATCAACGAGGTCGACGGGCTTTGATAAGTGTTTAACCAACTCGGCATAGAACTTGAAAAACAACTTTTTTTCAATCCCTCTTACTCCAAGGTCTATATCATTAGCACCTTCTTCTTCAATTGACGAGCCAAACAATAAAACAGAAGAAACATTATATTTTTTGGCATACTGCAAAATCACATTTCTTTCATAGTCTGTTATCATTGTACACCTCTCTGCAAATTTCAGATAACTTAAAACGACTTCGTCTTTTTATTACTATAGGCGAATTTTATCGAAAGGCAAATATATCTTTTGGACAACTGAATAGCGACTAAAGATAAAAAATAACCCCCAGTTAAAACCGGGGGCTATGTATCTCTGTATTTAAGTTTTTTCGGGGATGTCGGTCTTAGCTTTTAGCCTGGTCGAGGATCAGGTCCTTTACTTTCTGGCTGGGCAGATTAAGCGCTCCGTAAGCGGCAGCGGCTGCGCTGCGAAGCTCGGGTGGCGTATCGGTCGAACTGATAAGTGAGTAAATCGCATCAATCATCGGACCGACCAGCATGTTTGCGTTTAACTTTGCTGAAGTTGCAAGGGAGTTAAACGCAGATATTCTCACATCAGCATCATTTTTATTATCAAGGGCCATTGCCGCTGTTGCTCGCTGGGCACCAGGGCTGTCGAGATGAGCTAAAATCTGGCCGGACAAAATCTGGATTTGTTTTCTTTCGTCATTTACGGCACTTACAAGGGCATTCTGAGCGGCAGATAAATTGATAACATGATTTCTGCTAAGAGCCAACTTGAGCATGGCCTGAGCCGCCCGCAGGGCATAACTATCTGCTATCTGTTTGCCCAACTGGGTATTGGATCCTAAAGCCGCTGCCAAATTCGCTACGACAAGCTTACTTTCGGCGAAAGGCTCTTTTGGCCCTGCCGCAGCTACTGCTATAGCGGCGCTGTATCTTACCATTATATCATTGAAAGACAGTGCCTCCAGCAGCGGCTGAGCCGGTCCAATGCGATAAAGCAAGGATTTTTCACCGGCGGTGGTCCCCAACGCCTCAATAACACCAAGTGCGACATGTGCGTTCTTGTCTTTGACCGCCCTTGCAAGAGCCTGATGGAGATATTCAACTCCGGCGGTAGTGGCATAGACAAGTGCATCTGCGTGGCTCTGGCCAAAGTAACCTGGCATCGTCTCGATACCGGTGGACTCGGCTTTGAAAAAGGCAGCCAGCCATAGGCCAATAGCCGGACCGAATCCGGCGTCGGCTTTGAGCGCCCATTCGCAGCAGCGCATCGCCATAAGTTCGTTAAAGTAACTCCCTGGAACTTCTACGCGAGCCAATCGCCGCTGATTAGCGTCCCAGAACCAAATATTGGCAAACTCGGCATCGTTAGCAGGAGTTAATGATTGCGAATGATAATAGTATTTCTCTGCAAGCTCGAAGAACAACTGAGCTGCCGAAATTTTCAAAGTACCCGGATCAATCTTCATCAGGCTGATTTTGGCCAGTTGACGTACTTCAGCCGAAGCATCATTTTCAACAATATACTTCAGATAAGCCTGTGATTGTGGATAACCAATCTTACCTAATGCCCGTACTATCTGGTCCTTGAGGGCCACATTATCAGTCTGCGATGCAGCGGCAAGAGGTCTTATTGCATCCCTGCCAATTTGTGGAAGTGCCCGTACGATATCCGGCAGTTCCGCATCGCGGGAATTGTCAGCTATGGCATCAAGCATAAATGGTATCGCATATTCACCCGCATTTCGAAGCCGTTTAACCGCGGCAAACCAACCACGGTCGGTACTGCTTAGCCTCTTTATCTCTGTTACAATGATCCTCGGATCGGCCCGGCGGGTATAGCTGCCCTTCTCGATAATGTCGATGATTTTACCGCTCAACTCTTCCAGTTGAGGATCAGGAGCGAATTCGTTGACTCGTAATAAAATCGCGTAACCCTGGGGATTTTTTTTAGTTAGCTCAAGCAATTCTACCGGATCCGGATTGCCTTGCAGAATCACCTGTGCATATCCCCTGGCTAAATCTGGTCGGCCAATCTTGGTATAATGCAGGAAATGATTCCAGTCCTCCTCAAGAGTCTGAGCAAAACCGGCACTAACTACAATAAGTGTCACTGCTAAAATTGCTACGGCAGTTTTTCCGTTGAACATCGACATTTCTCCTAAAAACTCTCTGCTTTTCTATCACAAAAAGGGCTCAGCGGCCAAAAATTAAAACATGTAAAGAACCAGATATGCCGGCCCTTACCTCCAAAAACACCTCTAATGAATCGATTTTGCCCTACCTCACGTGGACAATAACCACTTTTCAATACAATATAGTACCAGTAAATAACTTTCTTGTCAATAAAAAACCGCTTTACTTATTGGAATAAGCACCGATTAAGTAATTTATAATTACATTTCATAGCAGCTTGGACTATAATATCGGACGTAACAGCTCAATTTCCCGAAAGTCCCCTGCCGGTTAAGTAAAGAATATAATTAAGCAAAAAATGCCATTTTGTCCTCAGAAAAGTGGCTTTACGCTTTTGGTACGCCCTGTACTTTTTGCGATAAAACTAAGGGGGCTTACGCCGAATCAGCATAGCCCCCATATTGAACAAATCTCAATCTTCAGTCGGCTCATTAATTGCTTACCGAGAAATAGTTTACATTCGCCTGGCTTTATTGAGCGGCATTTTTCAATACAATATTCAATATTTTACGTACCTTGGTTGAATTAGGTTCTATCTTTAAAGCAGTTCGAAGTTCTCTTAGCGCCTCTTCTCTGTGTCCTTGTTCTTCCAACACTATGCCCAGATTGTAATGCAGGTCTAAATTATCCGGGATGATTTTCAAACCATTGCGATATGTTTCTATCGCTTCATCGACCTTGCCCTGCTGGTACAGCACTGAACCCAGATTATTGTATGTAATAGCATTATCCGGTACTAACAGAATTGCCTGAGAATAATGTTTAACAGACTGGTCATACTTTTTCTGAAGTTGATATGCAAAGCCCAAATTGAAATAAGCTTCGGCAAAGACAGGATAGATTCGTACTGCCTCTAAATTATGAGCAATAGCTGTATCGAGGTCTCCCGCTTTGCCAAATAATAAACCTAATTTGGCATAAGCTACAAAATGATTGGGCATATAATCCAGAACCAAACGATACTGATTGGCAGCAGCGTTGTGGTTTCCCAAATCTTCCAGTAATTCGGCGAATTTCAAATGTAACCATGAGTCTGAGGGTGTTTGCTGAATCGCCCAGCGATACTGACCTTCAACTTCATTAAGAACCTTCGGTGATAGAGAATCCTCAAGAGCCTTGAGTTCCTGCCCGATTTGACTGATCCGCCGGTCATTATAGAGCTGATTTGTGAAAGGTGCCTGCTTAAAATAATCATTTAGAATTATACTATAAATCTTGTACAGGTCCCAATCCGTGTACGCTAAAAGTCGAGCACATTCTTCCTCGGTCGGGAAAGAACGTTCTTCTTCTTTTTTAAGTTTTATCCACTCCGGAAGTATTTTTTCAGTCTGCTCGAAAACTGCTTTGGCCAAAAGATAATTTCCTTTGAAATTCATGTGGACGTGCTCTAAAAAAAGTTCTTCACCAGGAATTTCGTGGGGGCTATTTTCATCAAATCTCCTCACAGCATCCAACATGTAAACACCTTCATCAGATCTGTTACAAGCTATATTACGAATAATCTCATTAATCTGATTGTCAGCACGAAAGCGAAGTGTATCCAGCTCGCGAGCTTGAATATATCTTTCCCTGCTCTTTTCATATTTTCCCATCGCCCAATAACACCGCCCCATCCGAAACTGCAGGTTGGCATAATAACTGTCAATTTCAGCAGCTTTTAAGAACCATTCCACAGCCTGATCATAATCACCGTCCGCTTCATATTTGACGCCCTGTTGATAAAGCTCGTCAAAGTTTTTCTTCTCAGCGTTTATTAGATCAGGCCTATGTAGTGAAGCAAACGGCGGGCAGTCCTTTAGGTTACTGGGTACAGTAGAAAAAATGATATTTATTCCGCTTTTGCAGGCAAGGTGACGAATATCCTGAAGGTTCCTTTGAAAGTGCCGGTAAACGATTCCCAGCTTGGTATTGTCCGCCCTTACCTGTTTTTCGAGAAACATTTCCAGGCCGCGCCAAACCTTAGGGACATTAGTAGAGCCTGGTGATTCCAGCAGATTAGTGATAAGCTGGCCCAGCTTAGTAGCCTTAAGCGCAATTCCGAAGCGTATGAGAGATAGATTGGAGCTGAGTGGCGAAAAGACGGTTCCGGCGCCGTATGGTCCGACTACTTCATTATTGCCGAGGTATATGATAAACAGATCACTTTGATATCGTTTGCAATCGTCAGCGATTTCAAGCACTACATGAGAATTTATCGCGGGCATCGCTGGGATAATAACTTCGAAATTAGTATCTGGATACTGCTGACGCAGCATCACCTGCAGGATTCTTCCGAAAGAAAATGCACCATCCGGTGTACCTGCTGCAGCGGAAGCTCCCATCACAAAGATTCTATAAGTATCTTTTGATTTACTTACCGGAAAAACAAATGGATCGGTTGTTCTGGCGATGTTTGGGTGAAAGAACCGCCAGGCAAATTTGAGATTGTTACAGTAAGAAGGTATGTTATTTACTTTCTGTTTGATGATTATGTTTGTGGGAAAACCGTAACCGACCACACGCAAGGTAATCTCCATCAGCAAGAATAAAAGAGCCGGAATAATCGTAAGCGCAACAATGCGAAATAACGACAGCCGCCGGCCGCTTATCGGCTTGCGCGAAACTTCGTCAATATCCTTTCGTCTTTTTCCGCTTCTGGAGATTCTGGAAATAATTGTTTTCTTCGCCTGCGAGTGTCGAACTGCTCTACGCCGTCTTTTGTCTTTTTTCGAATGTGATGATGATTTCTTACTTCTTCGGCCTTTGGCACCCATTTATTTAGTCTCTGTCAAACGCAAATCTCTCAACAACCAAAAACTACCACCCCGGCCAAACAAAATCAAGCAGATTTGGGGGCAAAATGTGTGGAGTACGTCTGCTTCTCTTCAAAAACCAAGGGGCCTATACCGAATCAATCAGTATAGGCCCCGAATTGAATAAATCTCAATTTCAACTAAGACAATTTTAATTGCCCTGAGAAATTCTAATCTACATTCACCTCATTAATTGCTTACTGAGAGAGAATCCACATCGAATGCTGTGATTCCTCCGGTTCCGGACGAGCCGATAGCGATGAAAGGAGCATCGGCTTCAAGGTCGGTGCCTGTGGTTACATCAAATGACTCTGCCGGGCCGCCGTTGGCAGATATAGTCACAACATGCGTGCCCGAACCACCGGCAACAATATCAATCACAAAGGTGTTCCACTGGGAAGCATCTTCAACAGCAATAGCATTTAGCTCAGCTGCCTCACCGGTGTCAACATCGCCAGAAGGCTCGGCGCCAACCAGGTTGTTCATCACCAGTAAATCTGAAGCTGCATCTACATAGTCAGGCTCGCCGGCCTGCCCCAGGGAGAACGAAATGATCCCTACGCCGTCGGAGACACCGATCATTCCTTTGCCGCCGTCTCTGATGTGGTAGCCGATACCTTCAGCCGGCCATGGGTCACCTGAGACCTGGTTGTCCAGCGGAGCTGTAGTAGCCACGCGGATCCGGACTTCAAGGCTTAATCCATCTAAGCTGATATCGGTCAAGCGGGTAAGATAGACCTTGCGGTTACTCGGTTCGCTGATACCTAAATCTCTGGGATCACCGATATCCTGAATGCGCAGGAAGGTAACTCCATCTTCAGTCAGTAATGCGGCGCCGCCGGGATTGCCATCGCCGGGGCCTGTGCCGTCCCACTGGTCTGAACCGTTGTCATGGTCCCACGTGTCATCCAGAGCATCACCTTCAAAAGTGTACTCACGAATACCTGCAAGATAGCGAATCTCACCGGCAGACAAAGCCCTGTCGTACATAATAACGTCATCCAGAGCGCCATTCATTCTGCGCGAGACCCAGCCAGCAGTGCCATCACCACCCAGGTAGATATTGCTGTCAAACGTGATTGGATCATGAGTAACCTCATTGACGGATCCTGCCTCACCATTGACATAGAACGTTGCCTTATCAGGCTCGATCGTAACAGCGGCAAAGGTCCAGTCATCTTCAGCGATCATGTCGCCTCCACGGAAGCTCCACGAGCTTGAAGTATCATTCCAGTGATAGGCCAACTGAAAACCGAGAATGTTGAGGCCGGTTGCAGGACCGGGATCGCGGGTCATAATGATCGATGACCAGTCAGGCTGCGCACCATTGGGCATGATCCATCCGGCCATCGTGGCTTCCGAAAGCTCAACATTCAGAGGTGGGACTTCGATCAAAGTGGGTCCGACCAGTTCGACGGCGGTGCCACTGACACCCTCAACCCAGGCAGGATCGCCATTTACGAAGATCCCGTCGCGACCGTTTCCGGAAACATCAGCCACAACATCGCCTTCACCTTCATCACATGTCCATAAAGCTAAAAGACCCGTGCTCCCGGGATCAACCGGAGTTGCCCGTTCACCTGCAAGGTAGCGAAGCTCAGCTTCAGACAACATCCTGTCATAAATACGTACATCGTCAAGGAGACCGTCAAATAAACGTCCGAGTGCTTCTGGGTTCTCGCCTAACAGAAGAGGCTGGTCATTAGCAGCAACTCCATCAGGATCTGTATTTTCAGTCTCTGCAACTCCGTCGATCCAGACGATGCCACCAACACTTTTATCATACGTTCCAGCGATATGATGCCATTCATCCAAGGGCAGTTCAGTCGCCGAGTTTGCCGCCTGCCAACCCCGGGTACCACCTGTGAATCCCCAGTGAATGCCAGTAGTGTCACCGTTGACACCAAGCCTCCATGCGGTTTCACCTTTCATAACAATACCCATCCACGTAGTGGTAACCGACCTGATATTTACCCAGGCCGAGACGGTTATGGCATCGCTGAGGGTGTTCAGTGTTTCATTGGTTCCACAATCCACATAATCATCGCCATTTAAGTCCAGCGCCATTCCAATCATTCCTTCGACGAAGGCTGGATCACCGACAATAGTACCATCGAGCCCATTGCCGGAGCCATCATTCGTGTCACCATCCAGTGCGTAGGACGCAACCAGGCCATTACTGCCGGGATTAACCGGTCCCTGATCCAGAACAACACCGCGGACTTCCACGTTGTCAATCGCCCACCACCAGTCATTACCGGCGTCGAACAAACCAAATGTCAAAACAAGTTTCTTGGCCCCTTCGGGATTGTCTATGTTGACAATGACAGTTTCATTTGTAGCGTAGGGGTGGAAATTAGCGCTTGCTTCATCTGATTCCCAGCGTAACACTTCAACGGGTTCTCCACCATCGATAGAAGCACTTATAGTCGCTGTCTGATGATAGTTGTCATCAAACTCAGGACGCCAGCTCGAATCGAACTTGAGCTGAAGCATACCAGCCTCACTAGCGGAAATATTAATTTCCGGTGTAGTTAGCCATGTATCATAGGGGTCCGCAGAAATAGGTATCGGCAAACGTTCGCCGTCATCCCACTCATCCGGGTCTGCAACAGCTACAGTGCCGCTACCCAATTCAAAGAGAGAACGGTCCTGGTCACCGGCGGCTTCTATCCACCATGCCTTGTCGGCAAAGGCCCATCCGGCCCATTCGGTAACACCGTCGGTTTCGTCCATACCAATACCGGGGATACCACTTTCGTC
>VRUK01000098.1 GCA_019456195.1 Planctomycetota bacterium
TCATTCGAAATTAATCAGGAGGTTTTATGAGTCTTATTGAGAGACAAGAGGTTTTGTCAGAAGACATAACGGAGGCAGGTGACAACGACAATATGAAACTTGTTCCGGTCGCTGAATCCATCCGTTATCGAAAGAGGGCACAGAGTGCCGAGAAAAAGGTTGAAGATTTGACGGAGCAGCTTTCGGAGGCAAAATCACAGGCAACAAAGATATCCGAGCGGTTGAGTGACATTGAGGCCGAGCAAAAGCTGACCAGTAAATTAGCAGCCGCGGGAAGTGTCGATTTGGAGACATCTGTACTGCTTGCCAAGGCCAGAATGGAAGGTCAAACAGATGCGGATTTGGACGGCGTAATCGAGCAGTTGAAAAAAGAAAAGCAATATCTGTTCGGCGGTGCCGGCGGGGTTGTAACGGCGAAAAAAACAGCAGGGGCAAAAGAGTCCGCATACGGCGGAACAAATAATCAAACTGCCCTCGAAAGAGCAGCCAAAAAAGCGGCAACAACAGGCAACCGAACGGATTTGCAGGAGTACTTGAAACTGCGAAGGAATTTCTTGTAGCGTACAGCGTAAAACAAAAAAGAAGCAAATGACAAATACTGTTTCAACAACAGTAACCATACAAAGGAGAAAAAAAGATGGCTTTTACAGGAAAAGCAACTTATTCAGCGGGCACGACTTTGGCCGAACTGGCTGAGGACGTATCGGATTTGATTGGTTTAATTTCACCTTACGAGACACCTTTGCTGGACGCTCTGGGTGACCCGATGAGGGAGGCGACAAGCACACATCATGAGTGGCTCGAAGACTCGCTTTTGCCCAACAAGGACGCTATCAACGACAGCACATATACCGACCCGAGCACCGACACCGACTTTGTCGTTGACAACGGCAGCAGGTTCCGCGTTGGGGACCAGATTCAGGTTGAAGGCAGCGAAGAACTGATGTTCGTAACCGCTATCAACAGTGATACGCTTACGGTGGCTCGCGGTTACGCAAGCACTACGGCGGAAAACCTGGCCGACAATCAGATGATAAACATCCTCGGAAATGCCGCTCTCGAAGGGGCTGATAAGCCAGGAGCAAGATTTACCAATCGCAGCAGGTGCGGCAACTATACGCAGATATTTACCGCCACGGTGGAAGTCAGCGGGACAGATATGGCGGCAAGCCAGCTTGGTCTGGCCGACGAGATGGATTACCAAAAACAGGAACGGCTGCGTGAGCTGCTTCGCGATTTGGAAAATACTGTTATCAACGCCGGCCAGCCGGCGAGTAATCCCGAAGGCAGCGGTTCAGTAAGAAGGTCTATGAAGGGCGTTATTCAACATCTGGCAACCAACGTTTTCCATACAGGAGACGCGGATTTTCCAGCGGGAACAAATCTTGACGAGGACAAGATTAATTACGTGCTCAGGCAGATTTGGGAGAGCAGCAACGGCAACGTGGACCTGATAGTTGTCGGCGGTTTTCAAAAGCGAAAGATAAACGCATTCTCAGCGGGCAGTCGAACATACGGTGCAAATGATACCACTTTTACCGATATGATCAGCGTTTATGAGAGTGACTTCGGTGTTTGCAGAATTGTTACCACGCGATGGTTGCCGCAGGACGCGGCGCTTCTGCTGGATTCATCTCGTATCAATGTGCTGCCGTTGGCGGGACGTGGTTTTCACTTCAAACCGTTGGCAAGCAGCGGTGACTATGAGTGCGGTGAGTTGATTGGCGAATATACCATGGAACTAAGGAACGAAGCGGCACACGGTCTCATTCGCGATTTAAGTACCAGCTAAGTTGCGGGGGTGCAGCAGGCGCATTTTATGCGTCGGGGCATGGGTGCCCAAAGGGCAAAGATTCTTTGGGCACCTGTTAAGCCCTTTTGAGCAGGAAGGGAGCTAAAGGAAATGGTAAGTTTCTCAAACGATTCGGATATTTTTAAATATGAGCCGATACTGTTCGGAGAACTGCATCTGCCGCAGCAGGTATTAGCGACAGGGACAGGCGGGATAGTCAGCGGGACGACTTTTACCGCAAGCGGAGCGGATTTTGTAAGTGCACAGGTCAGCAACGGCGGCGTTATATATCTGCAATCCGCTGATGGGGCGCTGGACGGAGCTTATGAAATAATTTCAGTGGATTCGGCGACACAGCTTAGCGTTTCGGTAATAAGGTCGGATTCGGCGATGGCAGGTGTGGCGCCACCGGCTGGGACGGACATATCGTATCGTGTCTGTACGTTCGGGCCACAGACTAATGAGATCGCTTTTCAATTGACCGAATACTTCGGTATCAGTCCGGGTAATCCTGCAAGCGATATAGACGCGGCCGATATTCTGGATACGGATGTCTTAAAAAGAGCATCGGTTTTTGCGGTCATCTCAACGGTGTACGCAATGTTAGCCAGTAAAGCCAAAGACGAAAATTTCTGGAGAAAAAGTATGCACTATCAGAAGCTTTTTGCCAGGGCGAGAGAACGGTGCCGTCTCAGTATCGATATAGGCTCTGAAGGGGTGGCTGATATTACAAAAATAGGGGCATCCGGAAAGTTAGTGCGGGATTAGTTTGCAAAGAGAGAAAACAGATGAGAGTTACATTAGACGGACAAAATTTGTTTGACGAGCAACAACTGGAGATTGAGCCGGGCAGTATTACTCGAGACTCGATAGAAAGAGCAGTAGCAGGGTTGGATGGTGTGCTCAGTATCGATATGGGCGGGCGCGGCAGAAAGATAAAACAGAAAGGTCTGCTGCAGGCAAAAAGCCGAATGCAAATGAACAACAGGATTAACGCAATATCGGTATATATGGACGGTAACACACATACACTGGCCAGAAGCGACGGAGAAAAACTCAATAATCTCCGGATGGACTCTTTCAAAGTAAGTAAGGAGCGGGCAGGCGGCAGTGGAATCGTAATTGATTATGAAATTATTTATATGCAGTTAGTCTGATTGCATAGAGCGTAAAGCGGACAACAGAGGAAAAGCAATAATGAAACTTATCAGCAGTGGGATTGAAAAGGTCAGAGCGTTTGATTTGCCTGCGGGCATCCGGGCGAACGGCGAGAGCGTTAGGACTCCGCGAGCAGCGTTGGTGAAGTGGGCCGACAAAACGAACCAGGGCGATATGTTTTATCAGGTTTATGTGAACGGCCAATATGCAGGGACAACGGTTGACAGCCAGCAAAAGCAAATGATTGTTCCGGTACCATCTTCTTTTGAATCCGCTGTTCAGATTGAGGTCTTTGCCGTCGAGGCCGAGCATGCGCATACTGATTTGAGCAAAGAGCTTGTCAGCCCTCCGGCTATGAATGGACGGGTTCGAATAAGTTTATTGCGGTCTCAGAAGCTGCCGAGCGATGCAACTGCTGAAATATATTTTGATAACGGGACGGGAGTAATTGATTACAGCCAGCCGCTTAGTAATCGGTCGATAAGGATTTGGCCCGCCTGGCAGGACAAGACAGGTTTCGGGATGAGTAGATTCGGCGCAGGTGATTTCGGTTATGATTCGGCTGCGGCGATTGGATTCGGCAAGGGCAGTTTCGGGCAGGGCCAGTTCGGCCTTGATGCCGATGCGATTGAGTGGACAAGCCCGCCGCTTATGGCCGGCGTTTATAAGTTCGGCGTTAAGATTACGGATGGGGCGGGCAATAAAAGCAGTGCCAGCGAGACAGAGCCTATCACGGTAATACCGGCTGCAAGACCCGCTGAGCAAGTAAGCATTTCCTCATTTGATAAACAGACGAATGAACTGGTACTGAATATCGCGTAAAAGACAAACAAGGAGAATATCATGGCTGAAGTGTATCCATCTGATAATGAGCTGTTAAATCTACAGTCTGACAGCGAGACCGGCGTTGATTATATAGCAACAGGTACGGCGCCTTACTATGTAGAGTTTCGAAAATTACTTTATAGGTTGTTGTTAGCTGCATGTCGCGCGAATGACTTAAGAGTATATGATGAGGGCGATCTGGACGTTGGTGTAAAAGCAGGCAAGTTCTGGCTGGATACGGCGCTGATAAGCTATGGCGGCTCGTCGGGCAATACTCTGGCGGATGATAAGGCCAATATCTATATCTATCTTGATTCGTCGGGTTCTCTTGTAACCAACGAATATACCGCTTTCCCTGATATGGCAACCACACCGCATATTCGGCTGGCAATAGTGAGCACCTCGGGCGGTGACATCGATTCGATAACCGATTGCCGGACAGGTCATAATTTCGTTATGCCATATGGAGCCGGGGGTGTGAAAAAAGTAATCGAGGCACATACCGGAGATGACACACTTACGGAGGCGGAATCCGGAAGTATTCACAGCAATCTTGGCGCTGCGGGAGTAGTTACGTTAACGCTACCCGCTTCGGCACCTACCGGGACGGTATTTAGCTTTGCTGTCCAGGGCGCTTATGAATTGCGTATTGATCCGGGCGCGGCGACAATCCGAGATGACAGCGGCCAAACGGCGGACAAATATAAATCAGCGAATTCGATCGGTGCATCACTTAGCCTGGCAGCCGATTCGGCAGGCGATTGGGCAACGACCGCCAAGAACGGGACCTGGACGGAGGAGGTGTGATATGTCCAACGAAATACACATTGATTACAACAGCGGCAGCACGCTTTACACAGTCGTTCGCAATGGGGCGGGAGAGGTTTGGTATGCAGGAGGGCAGGTCTTTGAGTCCTGGGGGACGGGCAGCCGTACCGCGAACGATTACGACATACCCCTTACGGACAAGGGGGGCAGCAGGTATGTCGGTGACTTTGGAGGTAATATCCCCGCAGGCAGATATTCCGTTCAGGCATTTCTGCAGGCCGGAGCTAATCCCGCTGATAGTGACAACCTTGTTTGGAGTGACAAAATTGTATGGTCCGGGGCAGGTAAGGTGACATGTGACAAGCTGCTCGCTAACAAAGCCGTACAAAACAAATCGACAGGAGAAATCAAATATTACGACGATGACGGACAAACGGTCATTTTGATTCATACCCCTGTGGATGCGGCAGCAACTATTACAAGAATTCCGAGCTGATAATAAAAAGTAAATATCAAGGAGATACACAATGGGAAGTTTTGCGGATTACTGGGAGAACGAAATATTAGACCATCTATTCGGCAAGGGCAGCTATACACCACCTACTATCTATGTCGGATTATCAACAGCAGACCCTGCGGATGATGCGTCCGGGCTGGCTGAGCCAAGCGGTAATTCTTACGCACGAGCTGCAAC
Organism: Planctomycetota bacterium; assembly: GCA_019456195.1. GTDB lineage: Bacteria > Planctomycetota > Phycisphaerae > Sedimentisphaerales > Anaerobacaceae > NIOZ-UU13. Next base: position 5,238 of record VRUK01000098.1, read on the forward strand.
AGCCGGTGCTGACTGGAATGTCGCATCCGGCGGGATGCTCGACAATGCCAATGATATTACCTTCCCGGAAGCAAGCGGTAACTGGGGAACGATAACACACTTCGCCTTATTCGATGCCGCAAGCGGAGGCAATATGTTAGCTCACGGCTCATTAAGCGTATCCAAGTCAATCGGCAGTGGAGATACTGCTAAATTCGCAGCGGGCGATTTGGATATATCATTGGATTAAGAACCCGCAGATCCATCAAGTGAAGCTAAACGGCAGCCAAAGGAGGTTTATAAATGTCAACTATCAAGAAAAACTGGGCAACACAAAACCAAATTGCAGGTACCGGTGACGGGTATATAACATTGTCGGGAACCACTGAATCGTATTCATCGGATGTTGACCTAGAAACAAACGGTTACGAAGGCGCTCATGTTATTGTGGAAATCAACCACGATGCTACACCGACCGACGAGGTAAAAATCAAACTTTATGGTTCTCTCGACGGAACCAACTATGACGATACGCCTATCTGGGAGATGCAGGGTGATAACGGAACTAGCCTACAGCAATTGAGTTTCATTATCAAGGACCTTGCACATTTTAGAATCGGCGTGCAGCAGACAGGCTCGACGGACAGCCACGATGTAAGGGCATACGTCCAGTGCTGGAATTATCAATCAATATAATTGAGGAGTAACGCCAGGTGCCACATCTAAAGCCAACAAGAGGAAAATTCTTACCAAAACCGGACGGCAGTCCAGAGGGATGTTTGATTGCATCTCTTATCGGTTGCTGGCTGATGAATGAAGGATCTGGTGATAGGATCTTCGATTTGAGTGGCAATGGGAATATTGGGACATTTGGCAGCGGCGCGGCAAGACCTTTTTGGCAGGGAGGCAAATCCGGTTCGAGCGTTTATTTTGACGGCGGCGATAAAATAAGCGGTCCAAGCCTTGGATCTTTATCTTTACCGTTAACGATTGTAGCTTCAATAAGACGTTCGGCAACCGGTGCCTGGGACCCAATATTTGTAACTCATGAAGTAAATGATAATTACTACGGAGCTGCTCTTGTAATTCAATCTTCAGACAGAGTTTGGCTTCAATATGGTGATGGAGAGGGAAATGGATCGGATGACCGCAACACCAAAAATGGGGTGAGCAGTTTAGCAGCAAATCGATGGTACACCATAGCCGGTGTTATTCGTGGCCAAAATGATATGGACATTTATCTTGATGGCGTAGATGACGCAGGTTCTTATTCCGGTACTGCAACGACTATGGACACATCAAGCGGTATGCCGGCTTTGGGCCGTTGGCCTGCTCTTGCTACCGACCAATATCTAACGGGCAATATTGAATATGTTTATCTTTTCAACCGCGCCTTATCTGCATCTGAAATTGCCTTACTCAACCGAGAGCCGTTCTGTATGTTTTCCGGGGCAGGGAGACCTCCGTTAATAGGCGGCCAAATCGTTAATCTTACGGGTGCCTCCACGGGCCTGTCCTCTTTAAGTGCGACTACAAAAACAATAAGAAAAACGAAAGGAACCATCACAGGATTCACTGCTGTTGACGGACTCCTTGGTATAACGGGAGAAGAACCGCCGGACATAGAAATGAGCTGGCGAAGAGAAGCTCTCTTTAACGGGATGACTGCCAATGCTTTTAAGCTGGGTACGGCCTTGAGCTTAGGCTGGTTCTGGGCTCGAATCACCGGCTGCTCTGCTCTCTACCGCGGATACAATATGGATGAAATAGATTTTGCAAACATATTGGCCGTTGCTGAGCATGACGATAGTGAGATATCACCACCTGGATATATCTCACACAGCAGCGGTTCAACATACTTTTATATTATTCGTCGGTTTAACAGTTGCGGCTATCAGGAGCGTACTTTAGCCGCCGCGGTAAAGTTTTCGATAGGATCAAACGGTGAGCCGGCTGAGCCGAAGCCAAACAAAGTTTTCGATTCAATCTCCTGGCCCGTTGATGGCAGCAAGATACGGCTCGTTTGGTTCTATTGTCCAATCGAGCAAAAGTCACAGCCGGTCTGTTTCAATATTTATTATGACAGCCGGACCGGGCAAATCGACTATCAAAATCCGCTCGCCAAAATTGATTATAAGGGACGAAAGCTTTACAGCTTCCAAAGCGGCACTCTTGAGACAGGTAAATACTTGTTTGCTATCAGAGCCGAAGACGCCAGCGGTCTTGAAAACAGCTCTTTGGCACAATTAAAAATTCAGCTCGATACTATAAACCTCAATGCAATTAATATTGTAAGAGTTGAAGCTGTTTGAAACTCGATGAGTATCCAAGAAAGAAGTGAAAGATAAACTATGTCCAATAGAATAGACTTTTTCCAATCGGCACAAACACAGTTGGCACTTCCGGCCGCCTCCGTATCAATTTGGGTCGATGGGATGTTGTGCCCGGCGTTAGACCCGGTAGAGATTGTTCGTGGAGATTGGCCGGAATTCAGTAGGGCCAAATTAGTTTACAATCCCGCAGCGTATGCAGATTCTGGCTTAACGGCTGCCGAAGAGATTGATACCTTATTTTCTATGGGAAAGACTGTTCGCATCCGGCAATATTTTAACGGCATACCACCGGGTGCAGCGGCTTTCAGCTTTCCGCTCTTTCACGGCCAAATAGAAAATATCGAGACTCAGTTGACCGCAACCGGCGAAAAGGTGGAAGTAGTAGCAAAAGATTTCAGCGTAAATCTAAAGCGTGTTTCCGTTTATGGCCGACGTATGGCAGAGGAAGATAATTCCAGTGTATTTTTGGCCGGCCTCGATACCGTCTTCAATCCTAACGGCAGGGCCAATGCCAATCCGCAGCCAACAAAAGTTAACGGCAAAAGCTATGCGATCTTTTGTGCCGAACCATCTCAAGGCAAACACTGGAACTATGCAGAGGTAATAGATTATCTTCTTTGTGAATATCTGACGGCCGGTCAATTACAAATGCCGGACATAGGTCAACTGAGGGTATTGACCGAGAACCAGGCAGTCCGCGACCTTGACGTGACAGGATTAAATCTGATAGAAGCCCTGCACCGATGCTGTGAAAGGATCGGGCTGAGATTCAAATTCGTCCCCTTACCTGTGCCAACCGGGCCTTCTCAGGCGATTGAGTTTTACAAAGCCGGAACAGGCAGAGCCGTTGAACTGAATTGCCAGCAAACGGGTGAGCAACTTAACATATCAAAGACAAACATAGCAACTCTGCACAGCAGGAAAAATTTCTGGCCAATAACACACAAGTATATCGGCCAGGGCGACTTCAAAGTTGCAGAAGCAAGCTTTGATTTGATAAAGGCCTGGGACGTCAGTCTCGAGGACATCAACTACGACAAATTTTCTTCTTCGACCAATTCTGATTTTTACCAGGTTAAAGACGTATATCGAAAATGGTGTCTTAACGAGGCTGGTGATTACAGTGACGCTCCGTACAATCAGGGCGATGCTTTTGACTTTTCAAGGATTTTCGGCAACGGCAATTACGCCCGCCGCCGCAGGCGCTTTCGGCCCACTTTAACCACAGACAAACAAGGAAAGTCACTGGGTTATTTCCTTCAGGTGTCGTTCAATAACGGTCTGTATTGGTGGCAGTACCTTCATGCTTTTAATATCCTGCTCGACGAGTGCGGACTGTGGCTCAGCAGTGACCAGCTCGATGTCGATACCTGGGTGGCGGCGCTGAAAGGGGTTTTGAAATTCAGAATAACCGCATCTGTAATCAGCGATGAGAGATTAACGTGTATAGTTTCCGATGGGTCTGTTAATTCAACGGTTCCTGTGGTTGAGCATATTATTACGCTGCCCCGTCAGTTCAAGTATCGCAAGGTTTCAAACCAGAGCATCTTCGCAAACTCATCCGATGACGCGCTTGGTGCTGCCGACGAGGTCGATGATACGGACGCTCTGTATGAGTTTATCCGGCACAGGGCGGAGGTTTCGGCCGGAACCGTTGAGACCGTCGATATACAAACACCATTTCTCGCATTTGATTACAGAGTCGGTGACATAGTAAGCACGAGCCCGGAAAGCAGAGACTGGCTGGCGTGCAGGAGTGATAACCGAAGCAGAAGCCGGATTGTACGGGTGCAGATGGATTTTGAGAAGCAGTGTACGAATTTGAAAATCGTCCGGCAAAGGAGCTGATAATTATGAGCGATAGTGTGAATATTACAGAAGGTCAACAGGCACTGGAAAGACTCGCCCGTCAAGGCTCTGAACAGGCACAGGAGGTATCCGTAGTCACTTCACCCGGCGACAGAGTCGCCGGGTGGGCCGTTATGGTCAAAAGTAATTTTTTATACAACGCCTATAACGTAGTTACAGTAGTGATAGGCAGTGCCGGTTCAGCACCCGTTGAAATAGGCGGGCAGACACAGGCGGTTAATCTGGCTGAGTCCTATCTGCAGCAGGGAACGCTGGCGGCGGGAACACTGGCGATAATGTTCAGAGCAGGCGACAAAAACGTGTTCCATGTTAAACCGTAACCAGGATGCCGGATACTTAATACCGGATGCACATCGAGAAGCGAGGTAAATGATGGCTGAGGGAAATTCCAAATCGTGGCAGTTTAACAGGCAGATAAATATCTCTGTGCTGGTTCAGCTCGTGCTTTTGGCTTCCTTGATTGTGGGCAGTTGGGTCAATCTGCAAAGACAGCTTGATTTGCTCGGAGCGGATGTGGGTATGCTGCTGCAATGCCAGCAGAATTTTGAACAAAAGCTCGAATCGCTCTGGAGCAAAAGTATTTCATACGAGTATCGACTGCGGGCGATTGAAAAACATCTGACAAAGGCCAACGATTCCTTTTAAGAGCGATACATTACCATACCACGCAGTTGCACTTTTTAGGTTCACAGTGATCTTTAAAATTGTTCCATATTTCAGGTGTTTCTCTGCAAAGGCTGATAGAAACGTCTTTATCGAAGTTGCGAATGGTATCAATTAAGAAATTATAGAATTCGATGCGTTGTTTTGGCTGATAGCGGAGTTTGCCATCCGAAGCCCCTTTGACAAATTTATAATCCCGTAGGCTGAGAGCACGGTCGCCATAGGCGCCTGCCGCAAGGTTAAAATGGCCGGGCAGAAACCTCAACATGCCGAGTGTTATGTTTTCAGGCCTGATGAGTGTTAAGGTTTTTTGGATTAAATCGGTATATCCGTCCTGCCATTTCGGATAGAGAATGCCGGGATCAATTTAAAATCGGATTCGATAGCTGTGGTCCTGGCACTGTTTGGCCGCTTTTATACGCTAATCAAGGTCGGCTGTGCCCAATTCATATTGGCGGATTATCTGCTGAGCATTAAGGCTCCAGGAGACAATCGTGTTACTGTTGGACTCGACGGCCAACAGATTATCGACATTGCTGCTTTTGGTCAGCAGCATCAGAAAGCCGTTGGAAAAGCCGGAGAAAAATGGAATCAATATTTTCGTCAGGCCGGTTATGTGGTCGAGTGCGAGACTGTCGAGCATCTCGCCCATATTGAAACTAATCTTGCCGTGAGAGTTAGCCATGGTTTTTCGTATCTGCCTGAACATGGTATCGTAATTGATATTGTTTTTTATAAATGGGGAGTATTTGCGATAGACAAACGCCAGATAGCAATATGTGCAGTAGTATGGACAGCCGTTCGAGACAGGAACCAGTTTGTAGTAAGGGCAACAGCGGATATTCGAGCCAAGCCAGCCATCAAAATTCCCTACAAAAGATGAAGTTGCACCAATCATCAACGTTCTTTTTCCGGCCAGTAACGCCTGGGACAGTGACATTTTCGGCAAAGTTGGATTTATCTGCTGCTTTATTACCCGCACATCAGCCGATGGAAATAATTCTATAATTCGTTGAGCCTCGGGATCATCTGCAACTTTTTGCCATAACAATATAGTCTTAGGCCTGAATGTTTTCGCTTTATCCATAGCCAAACTTTTTGTCTGATTTTCAAACTATTTTGTCCCGCACATCGGGATTATAGCCAAAAGCGCAAAGAATATCAAAAGTTAAGGAGAAAAATGATGAAAAAAAACGAACTACCAAAAAGCACAAGACTTGTTGGTTGCATATTTATATGCCTTTTTTCCGCGGGCTGTGACAGTCTGCGTTTTGCACCGATGGAGGCACAAAAACAGAACGCCTGGCTACATAATCGCACAACTACGATTGCCGCCGATACCTCAAAGACTGAAAATGCCTCGGAACAATTGCAGGCACTGACGCAGCTAAGCGAATTGCAGAGCCGGGCGTTCAGCTCTTATTTTGGTCTTCCGAAAGAATTTCCACGGTCCGAGACCGCCGAAGATGTGCTCGCCGAATCGAACCGGCAGCTTGCCCGCACTGCTCTGCAGCAGGGAGCCGAACGGCCGGATGCCTGGGAAGTGGCCGACTCTATGCTGGAGCTGGGTATAGGTATCTGTGCGTTACTGGGCGGAGTTTATGGCTCAAGAGCTGTCGGATTCTTAAGACAAACCAAAACAAATTCCAAAGCCCTCAAGGAGATTATCACCGGCAACGAGCTTTTCAAAAAACAGAACGCTTCTTCGGCCTCAGTTTTCAAACAGGCCCACCAGAACCAATCTCCCCAAACCCGTCAAATCGTAGCAGAGACGAAAGTAAATACGTAGCAGCTAAGCAGAAAGATTCAGAGATTCCGCCGATTGTGATGGTTGATATCGAAAAGCCGCTTAATTCTCCGCCATGCGAGCACAATAAATCTGCTGGGTTCTATTAAAGCTTTCCGGTGTCAGATTCAGTCTGTCAAGGAGTTCATACGGCAGCATTGCAGCCAGCGTCTCGCCGGTAAAGTCGCTGCATGCCACGAAATGACAAGTGAATATAATCGCCCCCAAACGATCAAAGTCACTATCAATCAGCGGGCTATGGTGTCTGAGTACGGCCTGCTGTAGAAGCTGCGAGAAATTCCATTTTTTACATAACTGCATACCCACACGGCAATGGTCCATACCAACCAGCTTTTGTTCCTGGTCAACAATTGCCTCCATCAAGGCACACGGAGTGCCGAGTAAGGGAGCTGTTACCCTGTTGCTAAGCAGTATTATCGCCAGCCTGCCCATATCGTGAATCAGCCCAGCTACATAAGCCACCTGACAATCATGCTCGTCTGCTTCGAGTATTTCGGACATTGCCTGGCAGGCAAGAGAAATTTCCTGAGAGTGCTGAAAGTAATCGTTCAGATGGTCAAGTATGTCAAATTCTTTTGCGATAATATCCCTGGCGTACCAGACACCAATCAGTTGAATAAGCGGCTTTATGCCGACACTGTTTACTGCCTCTTCTATAGTATCATCATGCCCTTCGGCTCTGATGCTGAAGGTGTTGGCCAGATGCAGAAGGTCGGCACAAAGACCCGGGTCCTGTTTAACAAACGCAAGCAGCTCCTCGTCGTTCATCTCCTGCACATTGGCGGCATTAAGAAGCTCACCGACATTGCCGGGCATCGGAGGAAGCCTGTGGATGAACTCGGTTACTTTATTCTCAAAATCCTTCTGCGTTTCCATTTTATTCCACCCTCTTGATTTTCAAACTGTAACAATGGTAAATCAGAACAGCGGCGAATTCAACATTTTTCCACCTCAAAGAAAAAAACAGGCCGAACATTTGAAGTTGACGGCGATGGTTGATTCTGATATTCTGCGCTTGTTTTGAGAACTGAATATTTGTTTATAGTGAGGACATTATGAAACGAAGAACATTTCTTGGATTAAGTGCCAGCACGGCCGGCGGGCTCTGTCTGGCAGGCTGCTCAAGTCTGAACCTGATGGGCGGCTCAAAGGTTCCATTTAAGATTTCCCTTGCCCAGTGGTCGTGGCACAGAAGGCTTCGCGGCCAGCAGCAGCCAAAAATGGACAACCTCGATTTCGCCGCCGGTGCCCGTAAATACGGCATCGAAGCAGTTGAGTACGTCAATCAGTTCTTTAAGGACAAGGCCGAAGACACCGGTTATCTGGCAGAGATGAAAAAACGCGCGAAAAACAACGGTGTCGAGTCCGTATTGATTATGTGCGACGGCGAAGGCAACCTCGGCGACCCCGATTCGCAGCGACGCACCCAAGCGGTCGAGAACCACTACAAGTGGCTCGAAGCGGCCAAGTATCTCGGCTGTCACTCGATACGCGTCAATGCAGGCTCCAGAGGCACATACGACGAACAGCTCAAGCTGGCCACCGACGGACTGCAACGTCTCAGCGCAAAAGCCATCGAATACAAGCTCAACGTTATCGTCGAAAACCACGGCGGCCTGTCATCCAACAGCCAGTGGCTTACCAGAGTCATTAAGAAGGTCGGCCTGCCCAATTGCGGGACACTGCCCGACTTCGGCAATTTTCCGCCGGTTGCGGATAAATATATATCCGTCGAAATGCTGATGCCCTTCGCCAAAGGAGTAAGCGCCAAGAGCTATGACTTCGATGAAAATGGCGATGAGACTAAGATTGATTTCTACCGCATGATGAAGATTGTCGTTGATTCCGGCTACAAAGGCTACGTCGATATCGAGTATGAAGGCAACGGACTCAGCGAAAACGATGGTATCATAGCTACAAATAAACTGCTGAAAAAGATTCAGCAACAGATGATGAATGCGTAAGACGAAACCGCCATCGGCGGAGTTGCTGATTTATTCCAGCTTCGAGTATAGAGTATGATTGTCGGTGTACTGACAGCTCATCTTTCCTTGCAGGGGATAACCTCGCTCAAGGGAAAGCGAAGCATAATTAAGAGCTTAATCGGCAGGCTCAAGAGCAGATTCAATATCTCAATTTCCGAAGTTGACCACCAGGACAACAAGGCCCTCGCCGTCATCGGTATATCAATAGTCGGCAACGACTCCCACTTCATAGACCAGCAGTTCGACGCCATAATTAATTTTATGCGCAACGATGGGCGATTCTATTTGAGCCAGATCGAGCGGGAAACCTTCTCGTAAAAAATCAGTGTCGTGTAAACTTATCAAATACCGTAACGACCGGCAGGGCATTGCCGTCATCATAGAACATGCCTCTTCTCCGAAGGCCTCCCATCACCGCCGGTTCCCACCAGAAGACGCCCTTGCCTCTATTGTCAGGTGTATTAAGAACAATCCGATTTACCTCTTCAAGGAACTGCCTCTGGCCTTCAGGGGTCTCCGGAAAAGGTGCTTTCTTATTTTTGTATTCGGCCGGCCTCCAGTTATAGGCCGCCTCTACAATGATGATATCCTTCTTGTACTCATCGGCCATGAATATCATATTTTCTCTAAGCTCAAGTAATGTGCCGTGCCACCACGGATAGTAGGACTGCCCGATGATATCGTATCTAATTCCATAAGAATGCCACTTGTCAAAGAAGGCCTTTGTACGGTCCTTACTGCCGCCTTTATCGATATGTACCATAATCAACGGACGTTTACCATTGCCCCTGCCGGCATCGACTCCATTAATCCCCGCCTCCATCAGCTCAGCAAAGTTATCCCAATTACCGGTCAGCTTACCATCGGGCCAAAGCATACCGTTGGAAATCTCATTACCAGGCTGGACCATATCGGGCAGAACACCAGCCTCCTTAAATGCTATGATTGTATCACGAGTATATTCGAACACCGCCTGCACCAACTCGTCATGAGACTTATCCCCCCAGGCCTTAGGAATATATTGTTTACCCGGATCGGCCCAGGTATCGGAGTAGTGGTAATTCAGTAAGAACTTGAAGCCAAGTTTCTTAGCTTCCTGAGCCAGGGCAATAGTATATTCAAGATTGTTCGGCAGGCGCGTTGGTGTATGGAACAGTCGCAGCCGAATCCAATTGTAGCCGTGATCCTTAAATATCTTAAGGCCCGGCTTTTCTTCGCCATTATCCTTGAATACAATCCCACTGTCCTCGGCCTGTTTGAGAAAGGATAGATCCGCACCGACAGCGTAATCTGCCGCCTGAGTAAATCCGCATATACAGGACTGCACCGCAACCCAGAATATCACCATTACAGACAGCGAAACCTTATTAAATTTATTTTCCCTTTTCATATTACTAATACCATCTTCATAATTGTCACTGCATCTCGATACCTACATTTGAACTCACTGGGTTTTACATAATCTTATCAACGATATACCTTGCACCGATAAATATATCCACCGCCATTGCCGCACAAAGTACAAGCTGCCGAAACAGCCGCATTCGCAATTTCGCACGTATCATAAAAAAAATAATCGCCGCCACAATCGCACCGAGCACATACATTTTCCCGGCTTCAGTAAAGAGTTTTGCATATCCCGCCCCCAGACCTAAAAATGTCTGAAAGTATTTCGATGCCAGCAGTAACGTTGCGATGGCAAGTGCGGCCATAATCGCCGAGGTCACCAGTATCCACCCTCGGTCGGCAAAGCCGGCTGAGGCAAGCCCCTGCATACCTGCACCTATAAGCACCGAACAGCACAAGACAGGGACCGCAAGCCAGATTACAGGGCTTACCTCATAGAAAGATCCGCAAAAAGCCAAAGTTGTCCCGACAGCAACAATTAAAATCACACTGTACCGCCGGGCCGCCAGCAGCATAGAAACACCAATAACCAGCGCCGCTATCGGAATATGATAAAAGCCAATCAGAGTCAGATTTTGTTTAGCCGTGATAAGCGGGGCCAACAAGCCCGTCAAATCAGCCGTATTCAGACTGGCCTGCGTGGACACTGGGAATAACCGGTAATGAGTGGACGCCTGAAAAAAAAACACTATCGCCAGAAATGGCAGAACCACAAGCGGAATCCTTAACCATCGCCACTTCTCTTTAAAGCCAAAAGCTGCCGGGCAAAACAGCCATGGTATAGCCGCCGCCAAAAGACCGGTCGTAGGGTGAAATTTGGCTAATCCGAGCATGAATGGCCCGAAGCCGTAAATGGCCCCTGCAAAAAACGACTCAGCAAATCCGGCCACCCAACGCCGGCTAAGAACATAACAACCCAACGACGCCAAACAAACATTCACCACTAAAAGGTATTGCCACCTGTCGAACCTGCTCAAATAAGGCCTATATAAATGCTCGGCGAAGACAGCATAAACTATCGCCACCGTGAGGAATCTGATTAAACTGCTCCCTTTTATATTCATTCTTTCGCAGACGTAGAAAAGCGTAAAATTAAAATGCAACGTGCATAAACAAAACTATAAAGGTCAAATTCAGGTGATTAAGACCCTGACAAAATCAGGATTAGAGTTCGACCTTTGTTCCTGTTTTTTTGGCGGCATCCGGCTTTACTTCCACAATATTTATCGTCCTGGCCGCTTTGGGACGTGCCGATTTCGGGCACTCTCCGGTCCAGCAATAAAGACATAGTTCCTCTTTAGGCCGCCCGACAGCTTCAACCATATCATCGACGGTCTGATATCTAAGTGTCGAGACGCGTAAATCCCTGGCAATCCATTCGATCATTCTTTTGTATTTTTCGGAATTTGCGTCCAAATATTCAGATACATCATCCACGTCGTGACCTTCCAGAGACTTAATGGCTTTGCGGGCGGCAAGCTCATGGATTGAGCGTGTGGAAAGATTGAACCTGCACGGATACATCAAAGGCGGACAGGCGGGCCTTACGTGTATCTGTTTGGCGCCGCAATCCCAGAGCTTTTTTATTGCGAAGTTCTTAAGTTGCGTTCCTCTAACGATGGAATCTTCACACACGACTATACTGTTATCTTTTATTACCTCTTTAATGGGGATAAGTTTCATCTTCGCGATAAGGTCGCGCCTCTGCTGTGAAGGCGACGTATAACTTCTGCCGTACCCGGGCGTGTATTTAATAAGCGGGCGTCTGAATGGCTTGCCCGATTCCATCGCATATCCCAGCCCGTGAGCAAATCCGGAATCCGGAACCCCCGAAACCACATCAACTTCAATATCCTTATCGCGCCTCGCAAGGCAGCGTCCGCATTTTTCCCTGACTATCTCAGTGTTTATTCCTTCATAGTTTGATGCGGGAAAGCCGGTATATATCCATAGAAATGTGCAGATTTGGTTTATCTTTCCCCTGCCGGGGCTCTTCTGCACTATGCCGTCTTCATTTATCAGAATTATCTCCCCGGGATCAATGCTTTTCACAACATCGAATCCGTTATTTGGAAAGGCACTGGTTTCGGCAGTCACCGCCCATGCATCCGGCCGCCTGCCAATAATAAGCGGCGTATATCCAAGTCTGTCTCTTGCAGCATATATCCCGTCTTTATGCAGCAATAACAACGAGCAGGAGCCCTCGATAACCTCGAACATCTTCTCTATGCCGTTTGTCAAATCCCTTCCCTGGTTGATTAATTTTGCTATAAGCTCCGTGGTATTAACCGATCTTTTGCTTACTTCGCTGAAAGATACTCCTTCCTTCAACAGTTTGGCCGCCAGCTTTTCGGTGTTTTCCACAAATCCGCTGGTTACTATACAAAACGGACCGAATCTTGAGTTCAGATAAATAGGCTGTTCTTCATAGTCACTAACAACGCCGATACCTTTGTTGCCGTCGATTCGTTCATAGTCGTCATAGAACTTCGACTTGAACTGGCTCTGGCTCAGACTGTGTATCTGGCGGGTGAATTCCTTTCCAAGAACTGCTATGCCTCCGTACTCGGTTCCAAGATGGGAATGATAATCGGTGCCGTAGAAAAGTGTTTCTGCACAATTGTTCTTCGAGACTACTCCAAAAATACCACTCATTTTTTACCTCCTGTATAAAAATGTACGCGGTTTATAATTTAGAATACTCAACAAAACTGTTAAAACCCTCGATTCGGACATGTATCGTATTCGCATCATTACTGCGAACAGCTATTTGAGGGCTACCTTGCCGGTGCCGGAAGTAATCCGGCCTATCTTATAGACACGCTCTCCGTATTTTGTAAGTTTCTTTGTTATCGATTCGGCGAAATCTTCCGCCACTATCAGCACAAACCCTATCCCCATATTAAAGACCCGGAACATTTCCCCCTCTTCGACCGGACCGGTCTTCTGCATGAAGGTAAATATCTTAGGCACCGGCCAGCTCGATTTTTTTATAGCAGCATCACAGCCCTTCGGCAGCACGCGAGGTATATTTCCAACCAGACCGCCACCGGTTATATGTGCCATCCCGTGAACTATTCGTTTAACCTTGTATCGCGAAAGCAATTTTATAATCGCCCGAACATAAATTCGTGTCGGCTCCAGAAGCACATCACCAAGCGCAGCGCCGTCGAGCACATCAGGACAATCGGTCACTTTGAGCTTCGCCTGTTTAAAGCAAATATTGCGGGCCAGCGTATAACCGTTACTGTGCAGTCCGCTTGATGCAAGGCCCAGAATCACATCACTCTTTTGTATCATTTCGCCCGTAATTATTTTCTTTCGCTCGACAACACCCACGGCAAAGCCGGCCATATCGAAATCACCAGCCGAGTAGGTGTCCGGCATTTCCGCAGTCTCTCCGCCTATCAGCGCGCAGTTGGATTCCCGGCAGCCTCTCGCAACGCCTTTTACAAGCTCGGCTACTATTTTAGGCTCCAGCTTGTGAACCCCAAGATAGTCGAGAAAGAACAACGGCTCGGCGCCCTGTACGAGCATATCATTAACGTTCATCGCAACAAGGTCGATGCCTACTGTATCGAACCTCTTCATCTTCTCGGCCAACTGGACTTTACTGCCCACGCCGTCAGTGCAGGCAACAAGAACAGGGTTCTTGTAATTTCTTTTGAACAGCCGCTCGTCATAATCGAGCCGAAACATCCCTGCAAATGCATTGTGTGACTGGATAACTCGCGGTCCGAAAGTGCTGGCTACCGCCGAAGAAATCTGGTTAACCATCTCCTCGCCGGCATCTATACTCACACCGGACTGTTCATAGGTTATATATTTGCTCATTTGTTTTCGATTCTTGATTCTTGATGCTCGATGCTATATTCTAAGTTTTATGTTTGCTCTCTACCGATTTAATAAAATTGTTTATCATCCTGCCAAGATGATCATATTCTTCACAAAAATATCCATATTTGTCCTTATCATTAAGCGATTTAGTCTCAAATAACGTGACTAAATGATCTGTAGTTTCATCACAGGATGCTAAAGAGTATATAAGGAATCTGATGAATTCCTGTTTATATCTACGTCTTCCAAAACCTTCTACTATATTGTTCTTGACAGACTTACTTGACCTCCTTATTTGGCTACCTACCTCGTACATTTCAAATTTTGGTAGTTTCAAAGTCATCCCGTGAACTTCTATAGCTAATTTGTGGGCCTTCTGATAAATATCTTAATCCCTGTAACTTTGATATGCCATTTATCTCACTTTTTACGAGGATCGAGAATCGAGAATCAAGTATCGAGTTTCTCAAACATATTCATTTGATAGCGCTCCATTGCAAATTTATTAACTGCAATATCTACAGGTATTCTGTATTTGCCGCTCCAGCAGGCCGTACAGTAATGGTCGTCCGGCAATTTCGCACATCCAAGCAATCCTTCAAGCGACACATAGCCGACGCTGTCAACTTCAAGAAATTCCGCGATTTGTCCTAAATCACGATCGTTTGCCAGCAACTCCTCTCTGGTTGGAAAATCAATACCGTAAAAACAGGGAAACCTGATCGGCGGACAGCTCACCCGCATGTGAATCTCTTTAGCACCGGCCTGACGCATCGCCCTGATCTTGCCTCTGGTGGTCGTGCCCCGGACAATCGAGTCATCCACTACCACAATCCGTTTCCCATCCACAACTTCTTTAATCACAGCCAGCTTGAGTTTGACTTCCAGCTCTCTTAATTTCTGTTCCGGCGAAATGAAAGTTCTGCCTACATAATGGCTTCTGACTAATCCCATATCGAAAGGTATTTTAGTTTCTTCGGCATACCCTACCGCCGCCGATGTTCCTGAGTCCGGCACCGGTACTACCACATCGGCATCAACGGGATGTTCTTTTGCCAGTTGCCTGCCGAGATTCTTTCTGAACTCGTGAGAATTTTCACCGAAAAAGGTGCTGTTTTGTTTGGCGAAGTAAACATGCTCGAATATACAGTGGGCCGGCGTTACAGTGCCGCGCTTAACGAAGAAACTGCTGTGCAGCCCGTCTTTATCCAGCCGAACGATTTCACCGGGCTCAACTTCACGAATGAATTGTGCGCCCATAACATCGAAGGCACACGTCTCACTGGCAACCACGTAAGCACCTTTGTCCGTTTGGCCTATACATAAAGGCCTGATTCCATAAGGATCCCTCGCCGCTTCAATACGGTCGGCAAACAAAAACAGCAGGCTATATGCACCCTGAAGATGGTTCAATACGTGCCCCAAATGCTCGGGATTGCCGGCATGGCTCGGCTTGGCGAGTAAATGAATAATCACCTCTGTATCGTTTGTGGACTTAAAAATACTGCCGTGAGCCTCATATTCGTCCCGCAATAATGACGCGTTTATAAGGTTGCCGTTATGCGCCACCGCCACCTGCCCGCGTGAGTACTCAGCCAGAAGCGGTTGACAATTCACGGCCGTGCTGGAGCCTGTCGTTGAATATCGAACATGACCGATCGCTATCGGATTAGCAAGCTTTTCTAAAATGCCCCTGCCTGAACGGAATACCCTCCTGACCATACCCATTTCGGCATAGCATTGAATCATTTCACCATTACTGGAGGCAATTCCCGCCGATTCTTGCCCGCGATGCTGAAGGCTGTGCAAGCCGAAATAGGTCTTATGGACCGCTTCCGGGTCACCAAAAATGCCAAAAATACCGCAGTTTTCTTTTTTGTCTGAAGCCATAAAAGGATTGTCAATTGTCAGGCGTGAATTGTCAATTGAAAACCAACAAATGAGCCGCTTTTTTAACTCACGCGACTAAATTTTCTCTTTTTTGTCCCATCACCTGAATTTCTAATCGTCTTTGGCCGGATACATGAATTCTGGTATTCGGCGGACCTTGCCCTCGGCGTTAACATGAGCCAAAACGGTCGAGCCCTCGGCAAGCAGCACTCCATCACCGCTGCGAGTAAGCCTGTAGCTGTGCTCAATTTTTCCGGCAGTAACCGCCGAGCAATTTGTTTCCAGTTGCAGCTTCTCGTCATACATCGCAGGCCGGCGGTATTTTATACTTAACTGAGCTACTACGAAGAATACCCCAGCCTGTTCGAGGTCTTTGTATGCAACCCCGTTGGCCCGCAACAGCTCCGTTCGCCCCATTTCAAACCAAACAGGATAGACACTGTGGTGAATCACTCCCGCTTTGTCGGTTTCGGCATATCGCGGCACAATAGGTATCGTGTGGCTCTGAACAGTTATTCGTTCCGGAAAATCCATCTTAAATCCTACTATACTATAAATATCACTAAATTTA
>VRUK01000099.1 GCA_019456195.1 Planctomycetota bacterium
TTCGCTTTTATCGAAGATGTCTTACAACATCCTGACGATGGCGTCAAAGCCAGATACAAAAGATTAGGCCTGAGTACCGGCACGGCCAACAGGCTAAAAGACCAACTGTTAGCTCAAGGCTGGCTGGAAGACCAGGCCGTTGATATAGGCCAAACAAGGAAAGTTATATTGAGGCTAACCAAGCAAAGCAAAGATGCTCTCAATCTTGATACTTCAGAACCTGAATATGGCTCGATTACCCACGAATACTGGAAGCGATTTTACGCCCAACGATTCAGAGAACAGGGCTACCATGCGGAATTTGAAGTCCCCAGAAAATCAGGCCGAGTCGATGTCGTTGCCCGAAAAGACGGTGAAAAAATTGCCATTGAGATTGAAACCGGAAAATCTGATTTCATCCGGAATGTCCAGCAAGATTTAGCAGCAAAATATAACAAAGTATTTGTCATCGCAACCGACAAACCAGCCTTTAAGAAGATCGAAAAGAAGCTAGCTCAAGCCGGACTTTTGATCGCCGGAAGGGTTGAGATTGTATTAGTTGCCGAATAAATAATGATAACAAGGTAGTGTTTACCTTTTGAGTCCAAGGAACCTTGTATTTTACTGTAAAGGAAAGTGTCCCCGTGAGGACGAGTCCTCACTTGCCAGACTGAGCGGGTTTTGAGGAAACAGAAAACTTAAATGGTTAACTGGATAACAAAACAGGATTTGACTCAGTTGCACTTGGGAGTTGAATCCGCCATTGAATAATTAACGTAATGATCCACTTACTCTAACTAAGCCTTCATTGTAATCTTTAGGTTATTATTAAGAATTCATCAACTTAGAATAGAACTGTAAATCAATAAGGCAGCCCCTACATTCAGCAAGGTGACTAACAGCTTCATAGTGTATGTTTTCTGATAAGTCGCCTTTATATAATCCGAAAATGGTTTCATTACTAAGACAATCCATCGCATTATCTGGCCTAGTTTCGGAGTCTTCTTGTGCAGCCCATTTTTCTAATGATTTTATTAAGGTTTCGTCTTCCATCTTGTTAATAGAGTAACGATTTTTGCGTATATAAATGTTTCGGTTTGCTACTACCGAACAGGAGTATCGCAGTTTTGATATTATGTTGACCGTTGCACAGTGTACCTTGAACTCTGCCATGAGTATTTTGGGGGAAACAACTCTCCTTCAATTCTCCAGTGATAAATGAAAAAATAATTTAAGTGCAATTTATAAAACCGCGTGCAAAAGAAGAAAATGAAAGTAATATAACCTTGACCTGGCTCCAAAATATCTATATAATAATCGAATTGTGGTCGGTCGTTGTCTTTTTATTGATAGGGGTTATGGTTAACTCCTGCCAGTTAGACCTTCGCAGGGCGAGGCTATATTTATATGAAGCAAAAATCAACATCTCCAATGCTGCCTTTGAAAAATTTTGCAGGAGAATAGAAGGTGATTAGAAAAATTGAACGAGGCAAACATCTTGCAGCTAGTTTTTATTGGACAGAATTTGCTATTAATAACATGGACATTGTGACTGCTCTTGATCACACTCCTTTACAAGTCAAAAACACGGGTACTGATAAGTATGATGGAAAGATTTTCGGCATCAGGTTGCAGATGCAATACCTTAGTCGTCAAAGATCCAACAAACAAGGATGCATAAAAATACTTTCAGATATACGCTTGCCCTTATCACTTGGAAGAACCTATGCAACAACCAGCTTCACTTATTACGCCATCGATTGTGAGACTACGTTCCTTGAACTCGAAATGGAAATGGAAGCAGTGGGGCTTATGTGTATATATGCTAAAATGCGGCGAAAATGTATCAAAGATTATATCGACCACATATGCGCTGGCATTGAAACTGCAGCTCAGCTCCTTGCCTTAGACGACAACTGTGTAAATACAATTCTGAATGAAAGTCAAAAATCAAGAGTTGCTGAATATCGAAATAAGGTTGTAAAGATGCCACCCTTTAGCTCTTCGATTTCGTCAACTCTTGAAGCTTCCATAAATCTATCTATGGTAAAAGAAGTTATGGTAATTGAAGCTAATGTAGTTATGCCTGATAAGCATTTTATGACAGCAACTAATTATGTCTCAACTGATGATCGTATGTTTTCAAAAATACAAACTGCAGTAAATCAACTGGCGCATATTAACAATCCCGCTTATATTGTTCGAGGAGAAGCCTTTCGTGACTGTGATTCAATAGAGTTCCATCAGGCGGCTCTTGAATTTGGATATAACTTATATCACGACCATTTTGGTGACAATCTAAAAGAAATCATGCCGGTTTTACTATTTCATGGCAAAGAAACCCGTCTTAGATTAAATATTGATAAAAATCTGGAATTCCTGCCTTGGGAAGCACTACACGACGGCAAAAACTTCATTGCCACTAAAATGCGTTTTTCACGTGCTTTAGGGACAGTTCGATACAACATAAATAAAGACACAAGGGATCTTAGCGAACCTAGCATCTTGCTTATCGGCGCAGACTCACGTGGTGACCTTCCAGGGGCTATAATGGAAATCAAGACAATTGAAAAAATCCTTAACGGAATCGGAGTCAGAAGTTTTCAAACACTATATGGTTCTGAAGCAAATCGTCATAATTTCATAGAGATGCTCAGTTCTGGTAAATTCAATATACTTCATTTCTCTGGGCATTCGGTCTTCAAAGCCGATTCGCCATACCAGAGTTACCTTGAACTTGCCCAAGGAACCAAGCTGTCTTTACATGAGCTGGACAATCTGGCTAGCCCTGAAAACGGCGACCATCCGCTTAATATAGTCTTTTTGAATTCCTGTCAGAGCGGTCGTATTGGAACCGATAAAATCACCGGTAGAAATCTCAGTATGTGCCGTATGTTTAGAGAAGCCGGAATAGACAATGTAATAGGGATGCTATGGAATGTCTCAGATGAAGCTGCAACACAGTTTGCTTCCGTCTTTTACAAGTTCCTAGCTACAGGCAATTATGCTGATGTATCCGAGGCGATGCGACAAACGCGACGTGAGATTGCGATGGATAGGGCTTGGCAGGACGGTAGTTGGCTGGCTCCCGTCTTGTACACATAGGATCGAGCGATTCTCCGATTTATTTCGAACTTGTCAGATAAGGGTGTTGCTCCAAAAACAAAGATTCAATCAAATCGATTTTAGGTGAGGGTAGTGTTATCCCGCAACGACTAAGCGCTACCCTAATTTCTTTTATTTCATCTTCAATATCATTCCTGATAATTGTTTGGATATTGTCATAATCTTCTGGATAGTGGAAACGCTGCCTCATTTTAATATTTATCATCCCATTTTCATCGATGTTGACTTGGTGAATGAATTCGTGTTTTAGATATTCACTTACTAATTCCTCTGGTATTGAAACCTGTTGCAAGTAAGATTTGGAAGGTAATCTTTGTGGGGCACAATTAAGAAGGTTGGCAAGTCTTAGGATTTGAGTCAGCACAACTGGCGATATATTCATAGTGAGACCATCTAAGAAAATCGACTGTGCCTTGGCAAGTTCCGTAAAATTGCCCTTAGAACTCCTCTGCTTGCCAGCGCAGATATTGGCGATTAACATAGCCTCCTGCTGGCTTGAAAAACCCATTACTTGCCATGCAGATAAAATAGACAAATTTGAATTGCCCATAATAAAATCCCAAGTATACTTGCCATGACTTTTATATTCCTGGCGACACATTTCTTCATTTTTACTCAAAATCATGCCCAGATGGTAACAGTAGGCTCCTGTGTAAATTATGAAAAAAGACAATGGATCAGGAAAATGACTTTCGCAGGCCTTGAGTATGTCAACTGCACATCGCAACATTTGCTTTGAACAACCAACAGCAAGTGAAGGCAAAAATCGCATTTCCGGTCGGCTATTCATCAATTCTAGTCTTTCCTCACACCAATCGCGAATGCAAGTTGCTCTTTCCTTCATAGAATCAGTCAAACGCTCGAAAATCCATAGTTCTGGATTCTCCGCCCATTTATTATCTCCTTGTTGTTGATAAATATTCGCCATGTTCATTTGTTGGTTTACTTTATCTTGGATTTGCTTTCCGGCCCTTATCAACTGCTCATGTGAAAACTCGGTTTCATCTTTAACGGTATCCGTAGCCCCTCTAACCTGAACGACGACACTAGAAAATCTGGTTTCAATGATGCTCAATATTTCATTAATCATGAAATTAATTAATTTTAGTTTGCCGCCTTCTATGATTTCCTTAGAAACAGTAGAAATTCTTCTGCAAAGTGACATGAAATCAAATGTGTCCAATTTCGTCATAAGCTGTGGTAACAAGGCCTCTAACCGTTTAAGTTTAGTTAATACACACACTTTTTCTTGAGGACTCATTATCTCATAATAGAAAGCGAGGTCATTACAACAATGTTGACATTTGTCTAAGTGCTCAAGAACTTTTTGTCGTTGGTCTTCTGGCAGAGTCCCTTCATGCAATGCATGAATCGACTCATCGCTTAAGCACTCACCAAAAGCTTCAGGTGATTCATCTATGCCTTCCTTGCCCCGAAAAGCTTTTTCAATAAGTTCTTCTATGCTGTCGTTTTCGTCATTATTAGCATTATCTGATTTTTTCATAATAAGTTTCGTACATTAATTGTTTCATGTATAAGTTTTAGCATTTACGTAAGATTTGATAATCTCGCGAATATTCTTAAATTCCGTTCTTGCCGTACTTTCGCTATACCCAATTATGTCGCCAATTTCTTTAAATGTAAATTTATATAAAGGGTGACATCTCAACTTAACGATAACTCGCCCTCTTAAATCAAATTGATTAATTGCCTCAAACACCCATTTTGATTTTTCATCATCATTCGAGTTTTTTGATACAATCTCTTTTGAAGGCCTGTGAAGTCTGGACTCTTCTGATTCGCTTCTTTTATCACGTTCACTTTTCAACTTTTTGTTTCTATCAATAACGAGATTTCGCAAGGTGGTAAAAACATATCCTTTGTTTATCTGTACGCCTCGGCATCTTGATTTCCTAAGACGCTCCAGAGCAAGGTTTAGGATGTCATCAACATCGCTATTTCTGGAAGATCGGCTTCTAACATAAGACATGGCAGACTGAACCGGTAAAATATCCTCAAGCCATAAGGGAAATTTCAACTGAAACCGATCCGTATTTAAACTGTTGTTAATAGTCATCTTGCCCAGACTCTTATTGATGAGAGATCGCGCTGAAAAACAGTACAGTTTTTTTTACAAAAACGCAACGCATAATTTTTTTGAAATTCCCCCTTCTCTCCTCACTTAATACCTCAAAAATAATGTGTCACCATAACTAGCTATAACATAAGGGGATACAGAGATATGTACGACGTAAGCATATAGGCTTCTTATTTTTTCATTTTTAAAAACTAAAATAATTTCTGCGTTTTCCCTCAGAATATCCGTTTATTACAGCAGAAGCAAAATCAAAAAAATATAACATTAACAAAATTGAAAAGAAAAAAAATGCAAGAGGCAACTGACATTAATCTTGAGCCAACAGCAGACCAGTTACCAGAGCACTTAGGTGAAGAGTGGGGCTTTTGGTGGCCTACCTGTGAAACACCACCTCAGATAACTGATCCCGACAAGGATCCATCTACGACTTGAATTGAGTTTATCTGGAAAGGTTTTACAGAGGTACGGTAAGCAGACACTAACATTAACCATACATGGAACCAAAGATGTTTGACGAACTTAAAAATCTGAATATTGACACATGTTCAGGTTCAGGGTTGAGAGCTCTGATTCGTCAGGCACTCCCTATCTTTTTGCAGGCATGCCAAAAACTTTTAATTGAAGATAAATTAAATCAGAGTCCTTGCGACAGCTGCGATAAATACAATACCTGCGAAGAACTTTGCGAATTATTAAAAGCCAAACTTCCTAGTATACATTCAGGCTCTTATCTCCTGAACAAAACATTTGGAAACTTAATGGAAGAAATCAGCGACCTTAGCATGGGCAATAGTGACAACGATGACTCAAAACCACCGAGGCTTGATCATAGCTCACTTAAAGCAATAAACAAAATCAGATCAGATGAAATTTTCGGGTTTTACAAAAATTGCTCCTTTATCTTCACACCAAAGGAATGGCGAGTAGTTACCCTTAAAGTTCAGCAAGGAAAAACCTACCGAGAAATAGGAGGAAACTTAGGCATCGCTACCAGCACTGCCAGCGACACATTCCAGAGAGCTAAAAGAAGGATGGAACGACATTATCAAAAAAAAATGAAACACGTAACAACACGTCAAAACCCATAAAACTATTTAATTTGTATAGAGATGAATGAAAGTCTGCACAAGGCGACCATTGTTTCAAGGGCATAGAAATGATCAAAAAAAGCATAGTAAAAATCGGGATTGACCTGCTTAGATGGTCGGTGAGAGCAATCTTTCTGGTCACCACAATCTTTATCTCATTATTCATATGCTGGTTCTGCTACTGGTTTTTGACTTTTCTGAAACAGTGGTGCGAAAACCGCATCTTCAACGAGCCCTGGGGTTGGTAAGGGAAACAAAATGGCAAAAACACAAAGCAATAACCTCTTAAACAATCTGCTTAACCTGCTGGGCAATCCGATACACAGACGGCGTCAGCAAAGCCGGGTACCCGGGCAAAACGGCTACAGGATTATCGATGAGGTGGTTGATGAGACTGGTATTGGCAATAATAACG
This sequence comes from Planctomycetota bacterium, assembly GCA_019456195.1. Taxonomy (GTDB): domain Bacteria; phylum Planctomycetota; class Phycisphaerae; order Sedimentisphaerales; family Anaerobacaceae; genus NIOZ-UU13. The sequence goes on from VRUK01000099.1 coordinate 6,707, forward strand.
AAACCGACAATATCATCATTAATGATATCCATATCCTCGACTGTGGCCACACATCACAGAACAATCTTGGCGGAAGATGCCACTATTGTGACAGTCTGGTTTGCAGCAATTGCATTTCACTGTGCTCATCATGCGGCCATTCAATCTGTCCGCAGGATACCGTGATAGCAAATATTGATAATCAAAACAAACCTTACTGCCGCTCATGTGCAGAGGAAATCAAGCGCAGCTTAAAACTGCGTGCTATTGGCAAATTGTTTTTTTCGACTTTTGTTTCTGATGACAACGCCAAATAGAAGGAGTAAGCGTGAAAGTGAAAGCACCAAAACAAAATCCGGTTGAACTTCTCAACAGAGCCGCAAAATTAGGCATAACACCCAGCGATTACTATAAATTCAGGATCCTTTTCGCCAAGGGTTTCGATGCCAAAGTTTATGCCAGTTTAGAATCCAGTATCGGTTTCAGGGAAATCCGTCAAAGCTTCAATCCATCAATGTTCAATGCCCCTGAGCAGATGCATGGCGATATCATTTTAGGCAAAAATGATGGAGATGCCAGTTGCTATGATTCTAAGTATGCCCCGAGTCATTTGCTTGGCATCGGTGCTACCGGTGTCGGCAAGACCGTGTTTTTGGTCTTTTTACTCACGCAATACTTGCTTATCGCTTCAGGAATGTGGATTTTCGATTTTGTCAAAAGAGAATTACGGGGTATCAAAAGGTTAGCATCCAAAATCAATCACGAAGTCATCGTCTGCAGGCATGAGAATTTGAGGGTAAATCTGCTCGATCCTCAGGGTTCAGAGCCTTCTCTTTACGCGAATGTTTGTTCTGAATTCATCACCCTGAGCCTTGGCCTGCCTCCAGTTGCCAAACTTATCTTAAAAATTTGTATTACCGGCCTGTATGAAAAATCCGGCTTGTTTACTAATCCTAATGCCGAACCGCCGGCACTTTCCGAACTCATCGATGAGGTAAAGCAGTTCGATGGCAACAAGGCTGCCAAAGAGGCGATATTGATTCGACTTCAGGCCTTACTTGTCAACAAGAGACAGATATTCAGTATAAGACGTGGGTTCAGGGTCAGTGAACTGGCAAAAAAAATCATTGTCTGGGAATTTGATGGTCTGGAGACCCAGTACCAGAATCTTTTTGTTTCATACCTGCTGAGCAGTTTATTTGCACACAGGGTAGCAAATCCATCAAAGGAACTGGTAGTAGTCGCCCTGGATGAGGCGAGCAGGCTATACTCCAGGAAAGCCGAGGCTACCAATGAGGGCCCTTCTTACATTGCCATGATGACCAGTGTTATTCGCAGTATGCATATTGCCCTGCTTGTCTGGACACAAACATGCCATGACTTATCCAACTCAATTATTGCCAACAGCGGCATTAAGATCATTTGCAGGGTCGGCTCTGCTACCGACTATGACGCTTTTGGCAGGGCAATGGGCCTGACTTCCCAGCAAATCCAGTGGTGCAAGACTAATCTCGGTATCGGAACACAGGTAATAAAAATGGGCTTTGGATGGATGGAGCCTTTTCTAAACAGAAGCCCGAATATTCGCATACCAGATAATGTTACTGATGCAGAAGTTTGCCAGAGTGTACAGCCGCTTCTGGATACAGTCCCGAAATCAAGCAAACCAACGTTATTACTCACAAAATCGACTACTCAGGGAACCAGCAGTAAAAAAGGTAATAATGACAACTCCGACTTAACTGCCGATGAGAAATCCCTATTGGATCAGATACGCAACAACCCCCAGGTACCCTCGGCAACTATTCATTACAAAATGACTGGTCTCAGTACAAAACGAGCAACAGCTGCCAAGCAGGGCTTGCTTACCAAAGGCTTGATTAAGGAAGTGGTACTGGAAAGCGGCAAACGCGGGGCGGCAAGCATGTTCCTCGAAGTGGTCACTAATACCAGTGCAGGCAGACTTGGCAATAGCCTGCACAATTATCTGCGTAGAAAGGCCGAAGACTGGTACTTATCACAAAGTTGCAAAACTGAAATCGAAAAAAGCTGTCTCGTTAACAGCCAGCGAAAATTCGTGGATTTAGCAGTTACCTGGCTGGATGGAAGAACTGAAGCAGTAGAGATTGAAACTGAAGATACACTAAGGGCCCTGGGGAACATTCAGAAAAATATCCTGATAGGATTCGATGCAATCTTTGTCCTAACTCCTAACCGCAAGGTTCGAGAAGCCATAAAAGAACGCATGATTAAGGAGATAGACTGCGCAGACCACAGCCGGATTTGTTTTCCCGCTATCTCCTTTTATGACAAGTAGTTGAATTGGTTTTCGCTTCTCTTTATAGGCGAAAACGAAAAATAGAAAAACAGAAAAACAGAAAATTTAAAGGGATTTTTGATGCGTATTCGTTGGGAAAATGTGTTCGGATTGATGTTCTTTATATTTTGCATTTACCTGTTTTTTAAGGTCAAGCCATATCTGAATCGAATATTCGAAGATTTGGCTAATGGCTATTACTACCACAGCCACGATCCAATGCTCAGGGTCATCATGTTCGGTCTTATCTGTGTAACGATTGTGGCTGTGGCAAAGATTATCTCTAATCGCTGAGAGATTGTAAGAGTAAATCTGACTGAAAAGGAGGTTCGAATGGAAACAAGATAATTTTCAAAAGGCAAATATGGTGAATATGAATAACAATTTTAACACTTAATTATAAGGAAATTTATAATGCTTAATCGAAACACCAAAACTGATGAAAGCAAGGTTCCCACCGAGCCCGCTGCCAACAGCAGCAACGAGCAGTTTGATACTGCCGCAATGGTATTAGGCCAGGCTTTACTGCGATTCCTGGAGCGTTCAAACAGTCGAATCGCTGAGAAGGTTCTGGAAAGCCTAATACCAATGGCCTCGCAACTAACCAAGGTTGAAACTCAGCAAAAGCAATTGAATCTTCAGCTTGGTTCTATTGAAAAGATACTCGGCAATCTAAGCTCACACAGCAAGCTGCTTGAGAATGCCAGCCAGACCAATCTCCTCCTGGGCAAGCAGCATTATGAGGACCACATAATTCAGCCGATGGCCAGGTCATTGTTTGCGGTAATTGATCTTGTCGAAGATGCCCGCAAGCCTCGGAAAGACAATAACTGTCAGGCCGGCCAGGATCAGGTTGAATTGATCGAGGCGATAAGGGGTCAACTGGAACAGTTTCTTCAGAATTACGGGGTCGAAGTAATTCGGCACCAACCGAATACACAGTTTAACCGGCAATTAATGAAGCCAGTCAGCAGGCTTTCGACAACCGACAAAAGGCTGGATGGTCTTGTAGCCAAGTCGCTGCAAATTGGTTTTAGATGGAATCAACAAAGACTGCTTAGACCTGAAAGTGTAAGTATTTACAAATATGTTGAGGCAAATATTAACTCTATTGAAGACGAAAAAGGAGGCACATTATGATACCTGGTATTGACGCTGGAAATTCACGTTTTAAGTATGCTGTGGGCGATGAGGCCGGAAACCCGAAAATTATCACAAATCTTTACGGCGAATCCTTCACGCCAAGCGCTGTTTATTTTGCCCAGGATGGCTCCATAGTCATTGGTACAGAGGCATTAAACGCTGGCTTCATAGAGCCTTCCAGGCTTGTGGTAAACTGGAAGAGGGATATGGGGACGGACAAGCCTCTTTACACTGCCGATGATGGAATAGTCTATAAGGCCAGGGACATACTGGCAATATTATTGAAAGATGCCAAGGACAATATCGAAGCCAAAACCGGCCAGGTCATCAATGAGGCTGTCATCACCGTCCCTGCCAACTACAATGATATACAGAAACAGCACACCATAGATGCTGCCGCCAGTGTGGGAATGAAGGCCATTCTTCTCCCGCATGAGCCGACTGCTGCCGCACTCGGTAACCAGTTGTACAAGCATAAAGGTTCAACTGCCGTCGTATTCGACCTTGGCGGTGGAACCTTTGATGTTTCAATTGTCAGCTGTAAAGGTAATACCATGGATATCATTGCTACAGGCGGCGAACAGCACCTTGGTGGACGGGACTTTAATGATCGTATAAGTGAAAAGCTGCTGGAAGAGTTTGAGACCAAAAATGGTTTCAGACCTTCACCGGAAGAACATCCTGTGTTCTATCAGGAGATGATGCAGAGGATCGAACAACTGAAGATAAGCCTTTCTGTACAGTCCCAGTCCCAGGTTGTTCTGTTCTGTGAAGGCAAACAACTGCAGATGACAATTACACGCCAGCAATTTAACCAGTGGGTTCTGGACCTGGCAGAGAAAACCATGGAAAAAACTGAGCAGACAGTCAAAGAAGCAAATCTTGATTTTACTGATATTGACGAGGTTTACGCTGTGGGCGGTGGTTCCATGATGCCGATTGTAACTGAAATGCTTGAAGAGCTTACCGGCAAAAAGGTATCACGCCGGTGTCAGCCGCACTGTGCCGCCGCACTGGGTGCTGTATTAGCCGGTCGTATCGAATGTGAGCGGCAGGGCAAGACTTATACCTGCGGTGATGTTGCGTTACCTGGGCCAGGCCTCATTGTCCATGAGATCCTCAGTCATACCATTGGTGTAATGGCATTGGACCAGGACGACAGAGAAGTTTGCAGCCAGATACTGGCCAAAGATACGCCGATCCCTTCGATACAAACCAAGTTATTCAAACTAAGCCAGCCAAACCAAACCGCAGTAACAATCCAGATACTGGAAGGTGAGGACGGGCAGGGATCGAAGGATTGTTTAGTCCTGGGGCATTTCGACCTGAATGATCTGCCGCCTCGTCCGGATCTGATTGGACGTGTTGAGGTCACATTCTCCCTTGATGAAAACGGCCTGCTTTCGGCAAAAGCTCGAGACAGTGTAAGCGGCAAGGAAGAACAAATGCAAATCGACTACGACACAAAAAACAAACAGGCTGATGCCGCTTAATCAAAACCACTAACCGCCGGCAGGCACCTTCCGCCTGCAGGCATTATTTGACAGGATAATTATTATGAAATATTTGAATTTCGCCAACCATATCCAAGCAAACGAACAACCAGAAACGTTACTAACGCTGATAGATTTATCTGGCTCAATGGAAATCACTGACTTGAAACCAACCAGAAGAGCCGCCGCCATAAAGGCTAACAAGGAAATCATTAAGGTCAAAGGTCGGCAACATCCCACTGACAAAATTGGTGTTATAGGTTTCCAGAGATCAGCAAAACTGTTATTGCCCCCAACGCTTCCATCTAAGATAGTTGGTCTTGAAAAAGCTATCGACAATGCCAGATTAAGGGGTGGGACGGATTTCGTGGCGCCTTTGAAATTAGCCTACAGCTGTTTTTTTGGTAGAGCGATAACTACCATGGGAAATTCTTTTACAAAAACGTTGTCCAGTATCTTTTTCGAACCTGGTATCGACAAGTGCATTTCGATAACAAGTAGAAATGACAAAATCACAAAACGAATCATTCTACTAACCGACGGTGAACATCTTGGTGAAGATAATCCAACTAACATCGCAACTAGACTGAAAAAAGCTGGGGTAATTATCGACTGTATTGGTATCGGCGGCAGCCCAACAGATGTTGACGAAAAACTTCTCAAGCAAATTGCTTCTCGAAATCCTGGCGGTTCAATAAGGTACTGCTTCATTGGCGATCAACAAAAATTGCTCCGAAAGTATCAAACTCTATCTCGCCATATACGAGCCGTTTAAGATATGGACAATGGAAATGACAGGATTAACTTACCTATTGAGGTGTTTTTTGTATTTCGTATGTATCGGCGTTGATATTGCAATGTTCTTTTTGCAGATAAGACTTGTTGTGCTGTGGAGAAATGTTAACTGGCTCGTCCCATTTGATAATGCCGGCAAAACGCTTGTTAATGCCGTTACTACAAAAGTTTCGCAGTTTTTCAAAACCCAATATCCACTATCAGAAAGAGGGAAACTCATTGTAGCATTGATAGTATTTGCGATAGCCAGAGTTATTCTTAGGACAATTCTAAGAGCAGCATAACAAGTAAGTTCACTCTAAATTATGGAAGGAAGAGTCATGTTAAACAATATTGAAACAATAGTCTTGGTTTCTATTTTTTTAATATTGCTGGTGGTTATATTCAAGCCCATTAAATCCGCTTTTAATCTTGATACGTTTCCATCTTGTGTTCTTTCGGTATGCGTATCAGCATTATGTATTATTGGAATGAGCCGTTTCATGAAAGGTTCGTCTGGAATTATTTTGCTGCCTTATACCGCATTGGGGATAGCTATTCTTCTGATATTGCTCTTTTCGTTCATTAGCAAGCATTTCAAAGGGGTGAAGGATCGCTTATCAGATTATACCATCCACAAAGATGATGCTGCTCAAACAAATGATTCTTCCGGACAATGCGCAGATGTATTTGGCGTGCCCAATGACCGAGAGAAATCGTCCGGGGCTCCAGAGGCTCAAATTTCCCCCCGGGTGCCCAAACAGTTTTTTTCTCGAATCAACCCCAAGGCTCCAGTCTGTTCGGGACACCTACGCATTAACCGGAAGAACCAAACAAATAATAAGCGATTGAAAAAGTTAAGGTAAGGTGAAATGGATTCCTTGTTGATCTCAGCTGAAAATTCTGCCCAGTTACTTGGCATTGGCAGAACCCTTTTTTACTCGATGCACTCATCAGGTAGATTAGGGCCTCTGCCAGTCAAACTCGGCAGACGCACCCTGTGGAATTGCAAAGAGCTTGAAGCCTGGGTAGAAGAAGATTGTCCACCAAGATGTCAATGGCAGGAAATGAAGGAACGGTAAATGAAATAATATGGCTTGCGCATCAAGTTGCTATGCCGTAAAATGGCATTCTGAATTAACTTAAACAATTTAACATTTAATGATGACGAGGTAAAAAATGAGGATATATAAGCAAAAATACAAAAGTAGGAGCGAAGAAACTAAGCAGTCAAAAAAATGGTATGTACGCCTTAAGGACCACATGAAGATCATTCAGGCTTTCCCTGCCTTTACGGATAAGCAGCAGTCGATAATACTTGGCGAAAAATCGAAAAGCTGATGGTCTTTAAAATTAATAACGAACCTCCTGACAGAGAACTTTCTGAATGGCTCAGCCAAATACCCGCGAGTTTGAGAGATAAGCTTACCAAGGTCGGCCTAATAGATTCGAAAAGGGCTGCTGCAGGCAAATCCTTAACAAAACATCTGAAAGATTTTGAGAACTCGCTATTAGCTAAAGGAACATCTGCCAAGCAAGTCGGACAAATTGTTTATCGAGTAAAGAGGGCATTTGATGTGTGCGGTTTTAATAACTGGAATGAAATCCGCCCGGATTTGATCCAGCGAGAAATACCTAAGCTGCACAAGTATGTAGAGCGTGTCGAAATTAAAAAAGTCAGAGGTAAAAAAGTTAGGAGAAAAAAACTCAAAGACCTTGGCCTTATATCTTCAAAAACTGCAAATTACTATCTTAAGGCAGTTAAACAGTTTTGCAACTGGATGGTCAATAACGGGCGGGCAAGTGAGTCACCTGTCGATTATTTGCAGCCGATCAACAATCATAGCGAATCCAGACAGAGGCGAGCACTGGAGCCTGAACAATTGAGATTGCTCTTGAAAACTGCTCAGTGTCGTCCTAAGCGTTTTGGGATGACGGGCCCAGCAAGAGCCATGCTTTATCAGCTTGCGGTTGAGACAGGACTAAGAGCCAACGAACTGCGAAGCCTTAAAAAATCATCTTTTGATTTTAACAACTGCATCGTTACTGTCAAAGCAGGGTCTACCAAGAATAAAAAGCCCGCGATTTTGCCACTGAAAGAAGATACTGCCAAAATGCTTGAGCAATTTCTTTCCAATAAAGCATGTGATATAAATGCATTTAAGGTTCCTCAGAAATCTGCTGACATGCTGAAAGAGGATCTGGCAGCAGCAGGAATTCCTTATGTTGATGACCAAGACAGATATGCTGATTTTCACGCACTCCGCCATACCACTGGGAGTTGGTTAGCTGCAAGCGGTGTTCACCCAAAAGTTGCCCAGGTAATAATGAGGCACAGCGACATAAATTTGACAATGTCTCGGTATACTCATATTTTCCGCGGACAGGAATCTGAAGCCATAGCCAAGTTGCCGGATTTGTCTTTCACAAAACCAAAGGTAAGTCAAAAGTCCGATGCTCACAAGGAAGATGAAAAAAATGTCTTACCCCCAGTCTTACCCCCAAAGGACGGGAAATTGCGAACTTCGGCGAACTCAGACGAATTGCTACCGACATGCAGAAACAAAAGAAAAGCCTCGTTTCTATCTCAAAATCAACGATTTCGGGCCAAAAACGAGGCTTTCTTGCAACGAGGCCGACGCGACTCGAACGCGCAACCTTCGGATCGACAGTCCGATGCTCTAACCAGTTGAGCTACGGCCCCAAAACCTCAATTAAAAAAGGCAATATAACAGTACGCCGGCTTTTATGTCAACTATTTTTAAATAAAACAGACTTATCCGGCCAAAAAAATTATAATTATGCTTATAAATTATGAAGTTACAATTCTATTTTCTTGAAGCTCGTGAACGTCTGACTACTGGTTTTGATTTAGTAACCTTATTCAGATGTTGCTGGAGGACCCTGATTGCTTTTTTCACGTCGGCTACTTTTAAGACCCCGGTAGTCCGGCCGCCCTTTGCCCCTGCAGTGCAATAGGCATAAGAAATATTTATGTGGTTCTTGGCCAGTTTTTCAGCAACCGTTGCAAGAGCCCCGGACTTATTGTCCAGTGTTACACACAAAACCTCTGTTTCGTTATGGGGCATATTAAGCTTTGCCAGTACTTCTTTTGCTTTTTTGGGTGCCGTAAAAACAACTCGCATAACTCCATGCTCTACGGAATCCATCATTGTCATCGCTATGATGTTAATTTTACCCCGTGCAAATTCGCTGAGCACCTTAGCTAATACTCCGGGCTTATTGACCATAAAAATAGAAAATTGTGTCGTAATATACATAACCTCAACCTCTCTGAGTAAAAAATGTTTCTGCTCTGATAAGAATGATACCGGAAGCAATTGAACTCAAGCTGTGTTCATTGCCTGGAAGGCGCTTTCTTTGTCCGGAAAGAACCTGAAGACCTTGTCAAGATTGGTTATCTTGAAAACTCTGTGCAATTGCGGGTTTATTGCACTAATCACAACCTCGCCGTTGTATGTTTTCAATTTTGACCTGATGTCCAAAAGCAAACCCAGTACCTGAGAAGAAAAAAACTTTACACTCTCAAAATCGAATATCATCTTGTTTGGTTTGTTTTCGTCGATAAATGCCTTTATCTGTTTAGAAGCAGTAGTTATTACCTCCACCTCACTGACTGAAGCGGATTTGAAAACTACTACCGCAGCTCCAGACTCATTTGTTACTTCTACGCCCATTTCTTCGTCCATGATAAACGACAGTCCTTCCAAATTAGAATTTCATGCCATTATCTATCTAAAAAGTTTACAGTTTATGTTGAGTTCATGTTCATTTTTGCTTATTTTTATACTTTTATCAATAGTCATTTATCAATTATCGACTTTTTTTAGCATTTCCATTAGGTTGCACAACAGTCCAATTAGCCGGTTTGGCATTTTGCAAAGAACGGATCTGGAAATTCGAATTTTCAAAATTGGGTTTGAATTGGCACCCTTCAAGGGTGGTAGAATCCGCGAGTAACATTATTAATTTCATTGTAAGGCTCCTTTATCCACGCAAAAACATTCATTTTTGCCCTTTCGACAAATTGGGTTTGAATTGGGTTTGTTTTGGCTTTATTGGCTTTGAATTGGGTTTGTTTTTTGGCTCCAGTGAGCGGGGTGAAATCTTGTAAAAGCTTGTCATATCAATGGTTATGTTCATTTTGTCATTTCCCAAATTGGGTTTGTTTTGCATAAATAGAGTGTATCTGGAAATATGTTATAATTGAAAGAGTGCCTAAAGTGACTAAAGTGCCTAAAGTGAGCTAAAGTTTGGTGTTTCATATCTCGGATTCCATATTGTCCAGAAAAGGCCGGATAAAATTTCATATTGTCCCCCGACAGGGAAGCAAGTGAGCTAACATCGAGGGTAAACTCAGAGGGCAGAAAAACACTCCCTCTATAATTAGACGAGTGTGCACGTTTGAGTCGAAAATTTGGCTATTTTTTTTGGCTCTATGCTCGTAAGTTGTTTTTAGGAAAGGAGATAAAAAAATTTGAAATATTTTATTTTTGTTTTTGAGAGTGAGCGTTTTTGACTGAATATTTAGCCACTGATTTCACGGATTGCACGGATTTAGTAAGCTTGGTGTTCTCGGCAGCTTCAATTCTCAAAGCAAGCTTTGTCATAGAAGCACGCCTTCGTACACAGTTGCATTAAGATACAACATATTTGAAGCTGACTAAACTCAAGAATATTAGAGAATTTAGAAAAGTGGTTGATTTTTGGTGGTTTTTTCACGTTTTTTGTCGAAATATGAACGAATTTTAGCGTTTTTGACTGTTTTTTGCCATGTATTTAATAGATTTAGACGGCTTAGTGTTCTTGGCAGTTCGGACTGTCGATCCTAAGGGAGAAAAAGATGTTTTTTTTGTTTTCCTTGACAGATTATCGTTAGTTTGTATTTTATTAGGGTACAACAGCGGCTGGGATTTCTCTGAATGACGTAGTTAGGGATGTTATACGGAAACCATATAAGAACCCTAATAAGAAGGAGAACTGAGCTAAGTCGTTTCCAAGAGATTACTTATAGACTTTGGGTAAAGGGGTGTTATACGGACACTCAGAGAAGTCTGGCGTCTTATACGGAAACCATATATACATTGTTAGCCAGTGACAGGAGGAATCTCTTTGGATCCTATAATTATCGCAGCACTAATTGGCGCCTTCGGGGCAATTACCGCAGCCGTAATTACAATCGTGGCGAGGGGTCGCCAAGGGACTGGCTCGATAACTCCCATCAAGAGAAACTCGAAAACAAAAGAGAGAAGTGAGTGGATCAACAGGCTAAACGATAGATACCGCGGGCATGCCGAAATAGTCAGGTTGGTTGAGTCTGAGCCCAAACTGGTTAACCGTGGATGGGTCAAACTGACGCCGCGACAAAGTCAGAAAGCGGACCAGATCCGCGAAGGCTACATCGAGGAAGGCTGGTCGACAGATCCGTATGGTCTCCTGGACGAAGAGCCGCAGTGGCACGATAATCCTGTTCTTTTGCATTACCGTATGGCAGATCAAGCGCAGATCGTCGCTCTTCGAAAGGCTAGAAAAAAACCGAGGGTTTTAAGTACGAGTGTTGTCCTCTGCTTTCCTGAGAGTCAAGAGTTATTGCTTCATCGTCGCAATAGAGGTAGTGCAACTTATGCAGAACACCTTCACACTGTTGGTGGATCCTACCTTTCTCAGGCCAAAAAGGGGTGTGACGAAAAAAGCCTAACCAGAACCGGTGTGCGAGAGGTACGCGAGGAGACAGGATTGTTTATTGCGGGAAAGAACTGCCCCAAGAAAATGCTCTGTCAAGAAACGGCAACCGGTTTTGTTCAGTTCGTGATGATCGGAATTGCAGTCGGCTCCGACCAGAAACGAGAACTCCTTGAAACCTCAATCTGGGAAGGCAAATACGTACTGGTACCTTTCTCAGAGTTGCCAGGTAAGCTAATCTCGGAGTCCGAGAAATGGGTTCCGAGTGGTAAGATGCATGTTTTGAGTTGGCTCGCACTTGGGGCACCCGGTTGCAGTGCGGGAGTCAAATTTGGAACCTATGCTCCAGAGGAACTCTTCGATCGGATCGTTGGCTCCGGGTGAGATCCACGAACCGTAAGGGGATCACGTGGTAATTATTAACATCGTATCATGTGACAATGTAGTGTGAAGTGCTAACATGGTGGTGCAGAGATACGCCTCCTTCGTCGGCGATCCTGACCACCTGCGTTATGTGTCTAAGGAAATGTCCGTCATGTTTCCATAGCTGCCGTTGGTCACTTAGACCGTGAGCTGTCTCCTAATGTCATGGATTCAAAGGCTATCCGAATGCGCTAAGGGCGTGAAATATGGTTGGGTTTTAATTTGCACGCATACTGAAAACATAATTTTTACGTATCTATTTTTGGCGAATCTAAATGAAGCACACGACAAAGCCTGGTTTTATCTATGTATTGACGCACCCGTCCAGGCCTAAAGATTATAAGATTGGAGTAACAACCCAAAAAGTCGAAAAGAGGTTGGCCCAGCATAATTCCAATTACTCTGAAATCGCGGGACAGATTGTAAAAGAGACAGGGGTGAAATGGGAGCTGAAGGAATACCACTCCGTTCCTGATATTTATTACGCCGAAGCTGCATTTTGGGGAGCAACGGGTATTGCAGATATTCCATATCGATATGGAGTAGAAATTTTCCCCATGGATTGGAAAACTGTGCAGGCTGGATTGAATGCAGCCATGAAAGCTGGGGTGCGCCCCCCACCGAAGAAACCAGTTAGGCTAGTTCATAACCGGGAATGGATGATCAGAGAGTTAGAAGGAACTGGAATCACCCTAGTTGGCCCTCGGTTTAATCACATTCAATATACCGAATTCCAGTGCGATAAGGGTCATACATTCAGGGCTATACCACGACTACTAGCAAATAATAAATCATGCCCGGTATGTGGTTCTATAGGCGGGTCATCTTAATAAGATTGATAACGACTTGTAGCTTCGAAAAACAAGTTAACGTTCAAGGGCTCTTATGGAATGTCTTATGTTTTCAGAAAGCTGTTATTCAATCTGATCTGAGTTAGTATGTCTATGGGGCGATGCAATCAACACATAACATGGCGCTGAAGCGGACGGCGTGACCGCCGCCGCTTAGCTCGTCGTTAGGTACAGCGACCATTAACTGAACGAGAGTATTTTGTAAGAATGTGAGGTAACTATGATGAGATCTTTATTGCTTGCTTTATGTATGTTGCTTTCGATGGGAATTATCGGTGGATGTGAACGTGCCGATGAGCAACCTGCAGTTGTTGTCCCCACCCCCAAGATGCCTGACGGATGGAAAGTTGTGGAAGATTTTCTGGTGAGCCCAACTCAGTTGAAAGAGTTTTCAGCTCGCATGAACGCCGACTTGCATGGTATCCGTAATACGTCGTTTGAGGTGGAAGGTTTGCACATTAAAGTCAATACAATAATTGCTGCCACCGCAGCAGACGCTGAAAAGGCGATGAGTTACATGAAAGGTATCAAATCTGAGCAGGCGTTACTCCTCCGTGGATTGACCATCTACGAATTGGTTGGAACAAACGAAATAAATCATCTCATTCCCGTGGCTAGGCAGCATCTCGAAACATTATAGCTTTATCAAACCTGAGCCGTACCCCGAGTGTTTAGCCTAAATTAAACCTAACATCGTGGTCCAGCTCGACGCCGCTGCGCGTCGCGACTGACCACGTGCGTTAGGGAACGAATATGATATCATATGAGTATAGACTTGAAGGACCAACCCAGCCATTAAAGTGCGCAACAAAGCGCGCAACAACTATGTTCGTTTAGGCTACTTTCACGCTTCTGTTGTGCTTCGGCCAGCATCATAAGTTCTTTTTTACCAGTCATTAATCGTTTGTTAACAGATACTTACAAATCTACGTCCCAGACTGTCGATCCTAAGGGAGAAATTTTAGTGGATTAGAGAATTGAGATTGTGGCGAAAAAGAGTGTTTTAAGTTATGATGCGGCTCTTATGAAGAAGATCGAAAGAGCATTAGCCCAATATTGGGGATTTGAGAGTTTTCTGCCGTTGCAGAGAGAGGCAATGGAGTGCATCAGCGGTGGTATTGATTCGGTTGTAGTTCTTCCTACCGGAGGGGGCAAATCTCTTTGTTTCCAGGCGCCAGCGGTAACGATGCCGGGGCTTGCGGTTGTAGTTTCTCCCTTGATCTCTCTGATGAAGGACCAGGTAGATGCACTAAAAGAGTGCGGAGTAGAGGCGGAACGCATTGACAGCTCACTTTCGGCATCAGAACAGAATGATGTTTTTGCGAGGATTAACAAGAACGAGCTTAAACTTCTTTACCTTTCCCCTGAACGACTTATTTCAGGCAATTTCCTTGAGGTTTTGCGAAAGACTAATTTGTCTTTTATCGCGATTGATGAAGCGCATTGCGTGAGCATGTGGGGTCATGATTTCAGGCCGGAGTATCGCCAACTGGGAAAGCTGAAGGAGCTATTTGACGGCATTACTATTGCTGCTTATACCGCCACCGCTACAGAGCACGTGCGAGGGGACATTGCGGAGCAGTTAAAACTTAAAAATCCCCAGATACTGGTAGGCTCATTTGATCGGTCAAACCTGATATATAAGGTCCAGCCGCGAAACAATATCGTCAGGCAGGTTTGCTCTGTAATTGATCGGCATAAAGGAGAGTCAGGAATCATCTACTGCATCAGGCGCAAGGATGTTGACGGGATGTGTGCTCAACTGGAAAGCAGAGGGTATAGTGCGGCCCCCTACCATGCAGGGATGGAAGCTGCCGACCGCAAGAAAAATCAGGATATGTTCATCAGTGAAAAAGCAGATATTATCGTAGCGACGGTTGCATTCGGCATGGGAATAGATAAATCCAACGTCCGTTATGTCATTCATACAGGTATGCCAAAGTCACTCGAACACTATCAGCAGGAGAGCGGACGAGCCGGGCGTGATGGTCTGGAGGCGGACTGTTGTTTGTTCTATA
>VRUK01000100.1 GCA_019456195.1 Planctomycetota bacterium
TTTCCATAGGGACCATTCCCTTGGAAAGTTAATCGTACATACGAGTTAGATTACTTTAATAAAATCAGACAGTACAGTTAGAACTCAGACATTATAATACATAATGCTTCTATCCATCTTATATCAATTGTAGTTCACTTTCTACTTATTCTAAGTCTATCAACAAAAATCTCTATAAAGTCTGCCAGCCACAGGTTAAAAAGTGGCTGGCCGTCCTATACAGAAATAGTTGGTCAAAGTTTTAGGAAGTAAGTTTCTATTTTCCTGTGTTAATCCTCTAAATTCCGATTCCACATAACGTTACAAAGTGCATCTTATCTTCGGCTGAGTTCATATTCGCTGTCACTGGTGTATGAGTAGGTAACGTTTGGTTGCCAGAAGCCGGTTTCGCCTTGCTCCCAGGCAAAATTATTATTTGAATAGTTTTGACGAGAATATCCTTCCTGACAGCCGGCGACTATTAAAAAAGAAAGCAACACTACCATTAATAATAATAGTTTTAATGCCTTCATAATTATTCTCCTTAAATTTTTGGTGTATTTGATATGGGATATTTCTTGTAAGATTCACAATTAATCCAATCAGTTCGTCTTGCTACGTCCTGCTATACGATACTGTTAGTTTTATATAGTATCGTCTCAATTAAATACGACCAATTTAGTCCTACTTGTTCATAAAAAATCATATTTTAAGGAAAAAAATTAACAAATCTCCGCTAATATTCAAGAAACCTCAACTTTGGGCATTTCTGAGCAATTCAGAACTTGTAATTCAAAAACATATCTTAATAGTGTGCCTTCATAACCTTAAATATCAAACAAAACATGCGGTCCAATTTAAAGTTAGTAAAATAATTAACAGGTTGAGTTAGAACTTGTACTCGATCTGAGCATAAAGCAAATCGGGTGAATCACCGGCTCCGGTTCTCCTGATGAAACCACCGGGGAACATGTGCGCCCAGCCGGCCAAAGCCGTCGTATGTTTGTCAATCACATACTTCATTGTCAAATCAAGCTCATGGCCGATCCTATGTGAACCGCTACTTGTAGGTGTTCTGAGCTTACTTCCGCCGGCAGAATACAACGAATCACGGTCCTGGTCGGCAAAGAAAGTATGAAAATCAGCCCATGCTGTGATTTTGTTGCTCGGTTTTACTTTAAGCTGGGCCTTTATCGCATGGATATTGCTGCGTCCTACTCGATCAAGATAGCCCAGCCAGGCATGGCCAAGTGGAAAATGCTGGTTGAAGGTGCTGTGTGTGCCATCACTTGGGTTCCTGTCACCGCTTGCATAGTCATATAGCAGTCCAATTCTCGGCTTCCACATAGCATCTGCGAAGGTGTAACCTCCCCCTGCCGCTGCCATCCATGCGCGGACACGGTCGCCGGCAAAGGTACCGAACTGAGTCGCCGCCTCTGTCTCATAATCCCAGCTGCCCCGTTTGCCGTTAAGACGGTTGCCAAGGGTGTACAGTGTCCGCCTGCCGGTATTACCGTTGGAATTTGCAACGAGGTTATTGTCTTTGAGCAGCAGAAAATAGAAATCCGCCGCCAAAGCCTCAGTGCCTTTCAATGTGCTGTAAACACCGTAAAAATCAATATTTTCATTTTCGTCATCCAGATTTCTTCGGTCGTTTACAACAGGTCGAACAGCAAACGCATCCAGCCGCCAGTCGGGCGTATCGGTAAAAACTTTTACGCCGTCGAATGTTCGGCGCGTATTGCCCCAGTCCAGTGGAGAAATCAATCGTTGTGCGCCGTACTGCAACTCCTGACGACCAAGCCTGAAGGTCAAAGGTGTGGCTGTGAGTGTAAAGGGAATATCTGCAAAAGCCTGATGAAAATCAGCGTGATCTTCAAGGCCTGCCCAGCCGCCATTGTCACGATAGTTTCCGTGTGCGAACTTGCCCTGCAGGAAAAAACGCAACCCGTCAGCGTGTATCAAATCAGCGTGGATAAAATATCGCTGCAAAAGGAAAGCATCCTGGGACTGTCCTGTACCGCTGCCGAAGCTTTTGTCGGTTTCGGATTCAAACCGCAGCCTTGCCTGGCCCCCAAGCGTCAGGTGCCAGGCATCGGCAAATGGTATCCATTTAATAGGGTCCCAGAAGTCCTCTTCATATTGACCGGATGTATCGCCAAGATAGCTGAAATCCTCGTCGGATCTAACATTCGTATACTTCGGACCCGCGGTGGTTCCTTGCGCCTTTACAACTGAGGCACAACCAAGCAGGACCACCAAAACTGTCAATCCTGCAAATAGAGTTTTGATCTTCTTGCGTTCCTTTACGTTTGAGAGTCTCATTTTTTTCAAAGCCTTTCCTTTTCTATGTCAAATACAGAGCGTTTAGCTGACTCATCTTCGAGATTTCTCCGCGCAAGTAGGTTTATTTTAACATATCGGCCAAGTCTTCCTCGACATTACCAATCGGCTTGATGTCGAAATTCTCCACAAGAACGTTCAAAACATTCTCACTAAGAAAAGCCGGCAGACTCGGGCCAAGTCTTACATTTTTTATCCCCAAGTGAAGCAGCGTAAGCAGAATTGCCACTGCTTTCTGCTCATACCATGAAACTACGAGCGAAAGAGGCAAGTCATTTACACCACAATCAAAGGCCTCGGCGAGCGCGCTTGCAATCATGATGACTGAATAACAATCGTTACATTGTCCTGTATCAATCAAACGAGGAATTCCGTCGATATCACCGTAATCACGTGCATTCAATCGGTACTTTCCGCATGCTGCTGTCAATATCACGCAATCATCGGGGACTTTTTCTGCCAGTTCGGTAAAGTAGTTACGTCCCGGTTTTGCACCGTCACAGCCGCCGATAAAGAAGAAATGTTTAATCTTACCGGCCTTTACCGCCTCTACAATTTTTCCCGCAAGGCCGAGTACGGCCGTGTAGTGGAATCCTGTACTAAGCGTTCCCTGGGGATTTTCCGGTAGTGGCGGCAGAGACAGGGCCTTGTCGATAACCTCGCTGAAATCTCGGTCCTTGATGTGTTTTACCCCTGCAGCGCCAGCTATCCCACACGTAAAGATTCTGTCCTTATATGATTCTTTTGGAATCATAATGCAGTTGGTAGTAACTAAAATCGCACCGCTGAACTGGTCGAATTCTGTCTTTTGATTCTGCCATGCTGTACCGTAGTTACCCACAAGATGCTTGAACTTTCTGAGTTCCGGATAACTGTTGGCTGTCAGCATTTCACCGTGAGTGTAAATGTTAATTCCTTTACCTTCGGTCTGCTTTAATAACTCAAAAAGATCAAGCAGATCATGGCCTGTAACAACAATTCCAGGCCCGGCCTTCGTACCGGTCGGCACTGCTACTGGCGTTGGATTACCAAAGGTCGATGTGTGAGCATCATTAAGCATTTTCATCACGCGAAGATTCATTTCGCCGGCTTTGAGGCACAGTTCAAGATACCGATTGAGATCAAAATCAACATTCGTCAACGTTGAGAACATCGCTTCGTGCATAAATGCATCCACCTCATCGTCCCTTTGTCCAAGCTGTTTGGCATGATACGCATAAGCAGCTATGCCTTTTAGCCCGAAAATGAGCGTGTCCTGTAAACTCTGAATGTCCTGGTCTTTGCCGCAAACTCCTACTTTGGTACATCCCGTACCCCCCGCCGCTTGTTCACATTGATAACAAAACATAATACTCCTTTCATATTTTTCAATATATTTTTTATTTCAGTTTTTTACAAACAACTCTGCTGCTATCCGACGACCCTCGTCGGTCTTAAATCTTTTATCGATAATCTCCTGCAGTTTCTCGTTACTTATCCCGCTTGAATCCACCGGTAGATTTACGATCTGGTCTGCATCCCAGACAATTCTGAACTCAATCGTATTGATTTCTTTATCACTGTGATGATTCGCTATAATTTTGCATATATGTTCGATGGCCTCGGCCGGGATATCTTGCTTTTCCAGAATCTCCCGGGCAATTGGCGGACCTTCAATTTCCTGATACTTGCCTGCCGAAGAGTCATACTTGTGCTCGGCCTCATGAATTCCGATATCGTGTAAAATTGCTGCCGCCCTGACAATCAGTGGATCGCCGCCTTCGACATTCTGTATCTGCTCGGCGTAATCGAGAACGGAAAGTGCGTGCTCAATCCGTTTCTGATCATTGCCAAAAACATCGTTCATCTGGTTTATCAGCTTTTCCCGTATAACTTTCAGGTTCTTTACTTCGTCAACCCCCATGCACTGTGCGGCATATTGACACCATTCGGCGCAGCCAAGGTCTATCTTTGGGTTAATGACTATCTGTCCGCAGTTGCGACATTTTAGTTTCGGCTCATCCTTGAAAAACTCGACAGTTTTACCACAGTCGGGGCAATGCACTTCAAAAATATCTTCCGGTTTCCAAAATCTCTGGTCTTGTCCTGGACATCTGAACATGTTTGCGTCTCTATTTATTTCAAATCAATTGCGTCTTCTTATGCACGAATCATAGTGAGTAACATCTTGAACTTTTCCCGGGCCGTAACTGAATGTGGCACATTACCCGGCATAATGATAATTTCTCCGGCTGCAACCTGCTTATCCTGGCCATCTATAGTCAACTGGCCATGTCCGTCAAGAACCTGTACAACGGCGTCGTAAGGGGCTGTATGTTCGCTTAACTTCTGGCCCTTATCAAAGGCAAAAAGTGTGATTGTACCTGCTGATTTATCAAGTATTGCTTTACTAACAATAGAATCATTCGAGTATTCGACCAAATCCGCCAGGCTTTTCCCTTTACTTACACATGCCTCAAGAGTGCCGGACCTTTCCTTTTCACTGGTCATTTTATTCTCCTTTTATTCTTTACCTTACCTGTTTTTACACCTTACCTTGATGCTGTAAGAGCTCATCTAACGTAATACTCTGAAGATAATCGCCAATGTTCTTCTGGAGTTCGGTAAGTTTTACGGTTATAGGGCAACTGCTTTGTTTTGGGCAGACATTCTCTCCCAATAAACATCTGCTCAGGCTCAAAGGCCCCTGGATAGCATCTATAATTTCCGCCAAATTTATTTTTATTGGCGTCCTGCTCAAAACAAAGCCGCCGTTGGGCCCCATACTGCTTTTTACCAGCCCGGCATTATTAAGTTTCTGCATCAGCTTGCAGGCAAGTTGGTAAGAAATATTCTCAGATTGAGATATATCCCTTGTCGATACGGGATCCTCGCCGTAGTGCCCTGCCAGGTTCACCATTGCCCGCAGAGCATAATCTGTGTTGCGTCGTAGTATATCCATCTTAAAACCTTAATAATATTTGCTCTATATAGGACTATTATAGTCCAATACAGTATATTCGTCAATATCAAAAAAAATATTTTTTGAAAAAAAAGTAAAATTTTAACTAATTATTGATTACTATCCTGGAAAAAAGTCGCTATTCATTTAATTAAGCCTTTTTATGTGTTTTTTTTACACAGAAAAAAACGGGCAAATGCTACGAAAAATAACATTATTAACAAACACTTCAGGATATAGGACTAATATAGTCCTAACATCTCTGCGTTTCAATAACTAAAGGAATCTTTTGAAAAAAAACAATGTTGGCGTGAGGCGAATTACCGTGTCAATCGCTTACGGTGGTCTTTCCGTCTGAGCAAATACTTATACGCTTTTCGAAGTTTTTGGACGATTTAAATCGGTATTCGTTTTGCCCTTTTAATATCACCTGTTTTTTGTCGGCAATTATTTCAATATCCTGCTCAGGATTCCTTTCACTGATTATATTAGCTAACATAAAGGCCTTTTCGAGTCCGTCGCCTGTCTTATAGTTCACCACTTCATCGGGTTGGGCCAATCGCTTACCGTCGTAGATAGAATCATTATTCATTTGTTCAAGCCATGGGTATATTTCTTCTAACGACATAACTTCTGCAATTTTGATCGAGGCCGGATTACGTTCCATTGCTGCTTTGACAAACGGTTCCCATTTACAGCTTTCCATATCTCGGTATGAATAAAAAGCAAGATCGACTGTGGGATTGTTTTGTCGCATTTGTTGCAGAGAATCAATTATCTGTTCTCTGCTTTGTTTTACGGATATTTCGATTGGCTCAGTGGGCAGGTAATTCTTATCCGAAGTCGGAAGCTTTGCTTTGATGTGCATAAAATCCGCTAATTCATCCAAAAACCGTTGCGCCTCCGGGATAATCGGCTCAATAAATTTCCTTAATGCCGCTTTACCCTCGGTGCTTCTGATGTCAGGCTTTTGCTGCTCTATGAAGTAGTTAAGCTCATCACAACGGATTCTTCCCGGCAGTTGATATCTGACAAAATCTTCATCCGAAATCTCTGCGAGCAATTTATCGAAGGTTTTGTCGGCCACTCTGTAATTACTGCCATGCTCATAATGGAAAAGAACCTCAGCTTTTAAGAATTGGGGCTGTCTATGACATTCGCGGCAGACCTGAAAGAATTTTTGATAGTTGTGGTTGGACCGCAAAAAATTTGCGAAGACAGAAAGCGATAACTCTGCCGATAAATAAGAATCGAGTTTCTTACTAAAATCCTGATGAAGTTTTTTTCCTATCGTGGCATCTTTATACAAACAGTGTACGTAGCCGGAAGAATGAGCCAAAATTGTAACGTTTTCATTGCGCAGTGCCCGCTGGGCCTTGTTGGAAATGGCTGTTCCGTTGAACCACATCGTTTTCGTAACGAGCCTTCGGTTGTTGGTTAAAATCCCATCCTGCATATCGAGAAAATTTTGTGAGTGCAGCGGCGTTAGTATCATATAGATATCTTCCAGCGGTATTTGGCACACGATAAACGCCGCCGCAGCGTAAAGAGCGGCAAGTGATACGCATTCCCCCGCCGCACTATTATAACCTTCTTTAAGACGAAAGGCGTCCATCGCCTCGACGGTTTCTGTCTTCCAGTACGGGATGACATCGCTGTCATATTTATCTAATCCGAAGTGCCGGCGAATATCCACATCAAAATAATACTTGTCACCCTGGTAGCCGAAAAGAGCGTTGCTTTTAGCAATGTCTTCAGATGAAAGAAACTTCTCAAAACGCTCAAGCTCTTTAGCCTTGCTCGTTAATCCCCATGTCTCAAGGTCGAGGTTGAAATCAATCTCGTCCATTATGAATTGCCTTAGCCGCATCAATTTGCGGTAGCTGCTCTTGCCTTCCAGTTTTTTGAAACAGTCCTGCTGCCGCCACTCCCAGATAATCGGGCTCATAATATTAGCTAAAACCAGGCTGTACATCAGCTCCGGAAATACAAAGATTTCCATGTCCGAAAGCGTTATGGCGGAACTATATTTTTCTAATTGTTCTGAATTCATTTCACGTTTTGTCCCTGGAACTCCTTACGGAGAACTCTTAATATTCTGAGCCTTTCAGGTTATCCGGCATCATTTCAATAAATTTTCTTATGTTGTTTCGTACCTTTCTAAAGGTTTCCATAATACCTTCTTCGCTGCCGGATGCAAAATACGGGTCTTCAAAGGGTTTGTGGAAGACCTTGGCTTGGCCGGCAAATACCGGACAATTCTCTGCGGCATTGTCGCATAATGTTATTACATAATCAAAATCTATTTCAGAGTATTCGTCAAGGCGTTGGGATATTTGCGCTGAAATGTCCACCCCCGCCTCAGCCATTACTTTTATTGCCCTGGGGCTTACTCCTATAGGTCGAATCCCCGCCGAATACACATCAATGATATTTCCCTTCAAGTGTCTGGCCCAGCCTTCAGCTATTTGGCTTCGACATGAATTGCCCGTACAAAGAAATAATACTTTTATCTTTTTTTTATCACTGCACATAAATACTCCATATTTCTCTAAAATCTTTCTTGTTTTACATTATTATATTATAGAAACAGAAAAAAGTCTTGCATTGCTTCGATTCACCAATAAATTACGAGGATGTTTATGTTAAAAGCTGAAATAATTAGCCGTATATGCGAAGCCGTCAGGAAGAGGATGTTTATATTTCTTGCCGGATTTGTCTTTGCTCTTTTGTGCTTTATTGCTCTCAATGCGGCTATGGTGCCTGTTTCAAAATCCGAATATTGCGGCAGCAAGTGCCACGAAATGAACACGGCGTACCTGACATGGGAGCTTTCACCTCATGGTACCAATTCTAAGGGTATTCGTGTTGAATGTATCGATTGCCACCTTCCGGCAAAAGAAAAATATTTTGTTCATATTACCGCCAAGGCTTACGAAGGGGCAAAGGATATGTATAAACATTACTTTGGCGATGAATATGACACCGAAAAGATTCGCCAAAAAGTTCTTGACCATATATCGAATAAAAGATGTCTGCATTGTCATGATAATCTGCTCGCCAGGCCGGGTAGTTCTGCTGCGAGAATTGCTCACACAGCAGCATTGTCGAAGCCCGATGCGGAAGAAAATAGATGTATCCAGTGTCATGAAAATGTCGGACATCAACGTCAAAATAAACTGTTTTCGCCGTAAATGCTCACTGTCCAGATAATATGTTATCGCTGACGACAGAACGAGAGCAATTCGCACTGCTGGCAAGCATTGCGATATTTACCATTACAGTTTTCCACAATTCCAATTCTGCTCAATGCGAAGTCATATTTTACAGGGTCGGCCGGCTCAATTTCAGCAAAGCACTCTGTTATTTGTATTGCTGTTGATAAAGATGCTGTTTTTTTATTGTGAAATCCTAATATCTTGCACAACCTGCCCATATGCACATCGATTGGAACAATAAGTTTGGCTTTGTCAATCGACTTCCAAAGTCCTGTATCAACATCATCATCACGAACCATCCATCTCAGAAAAAGATTAAGCCGCTTGCAGGCACTGCCCTGAGTGGGATTGACTAATAAATACTTTAATCCCCGGCTTGTCTTTCCGTTGTGCTCGGCGGCATATATATCCAGAAGTGATTTGCAGAATTTCGACAAGCCGTCAATGATATTTATGTCGTCCGGATTGCAGCCCTTAATAAAAAACTCCTCGATGCTTGTATATTGGTTCAGAACTTTCTTGAGCAAAGTCAGTAAATCGGAAATGTCCTGGTCAGTGTTAAAGCGGTGTTTGAAGCCGTTTAGTTTGTTTCGTTCAGTTTTACCAAAACCTCTTACAAACTCATAAGGGCTTTCTCCCATACGCTCAAACAGGTTTGTTAGGCTTTTTTGAATCTGTTCGACCCGGCCATAGGCGAGGTCCGCCGACAACAAAGCAACAATCTCTCTGTCAGAGGGTTTGTCATATTGATATACGAACTGCAATGGGTCTGGCTTTATTAAATCACGATGGTTGTACTTGTTGTAAAGTTTGTCCAGTACGCTTTTTATTGCAGTTCTTTTAGAAGCTTTTTCCATTTGTTGATATGCCCGTCTTCATCGGCCTGGTCTTTTTCAATGACCTTACGAGTATCTTCGTCCCAATCGATTGTCTTGAGAAGTTCCGCATAATGATGGACAGCTTTTGCTTCTACCCAGATGCCCATTTTGAGAGTTGCTTTTTTCCCAAAAAGACGCGAAAAAAAGCCGAACGAAAAACCAACGCACCAGTATGCCCATCTGATTATGCTGGGCTTAAAACCATATTCGTAGAGTTTAACCTGGAAATCCTGAAAGTGTGTCATCTCATTACACATTGCGGCTATTAGTTGACGATTTAATTCACAATTCTTTCCAGTAATCTGAAATCGGTAGATTGTCTGTGCCATAAGCTCCAGTGTATGCAATGTAAGAAGCCCTTTCTTAATAGCTGCCAGTCTGGCAGGCTCTATACCATGGTTTCTCATTTTGAAATCATCATTGCGCATCTGAGGCCGAACGATTGAGATATCATAAGATGTTGGCTCTTGCGTATTCTGGTTATCCATCTTTCAATTTTCTCCTTATGGAAAAAATAAACACTTAGGTACATTTCTGTTGTCTTATGCTTTAATCAACTGTCGCCATTTTCGTTCATCCGATTCTATGAGATTGTCAGCCGCAGGGAAGCTCTCAGCTCCAGCCGGATATTCGTATAATTCATAACCGTCATTTTCCCATGCCTGCATTATTGGTGACAATAACCGCCACGCTGTTTCTATGGCATCCTGTCTTGTGAAAAGCGTTTGATCGCCGGTCATACAATCCAGCAATAGTCGCTGATATGCTTCAGGAGGTTCGGTCTCAAAGAGTTCATTGTAGCTGAAGTTCATCGTTAGTGTACTAATACATGTTTTCGCTCCCGGCCGCTTTGCCTGAAAGCTCAGAGAAATCCCTTCCTCCGGCTGTATTCGCATCACAAGGACATTGGCCGGCAGCTCATCAAGGCCGACAGAAGAAAACATCGAGTATGGAACTTGTTTGAAAGTAATTGCAATTTCCGTTTCCTTTACTGCCATTCTCTTGCCGGTCCTAAGATAAAAGGGAACCCCCTTCCACCGCCAGTTATCGATAAACATTTTAGCGGCAACAAAGGTTTCAGTTTTTGAATTCGCTCTCACTCCTGGTTCTTCCATGTACCCATTGACTTTGCTCCCTTTTATTTGACTGGAAGTATATTGTCCTCGTACACAAAGTTCATCCAGTCTATTTGAATCGAACGCTCGAATCGAACGGAGCAGCTTGACCTTTTCATCACGGATATGGTCTCCCTCAAAAGATATCGGTGGCTCCATTGCCACTAAGGCGAGCATTTGAAGCATATGATTCTGGAACATATCTCGAAGAGCACCGCTTTTGTCATAGTAGCTTGCTCGGTGCTCAACGCCGCTGGATTCTGCAATTGTAATCTGTACGTGGTCAATGTAATTGCGATTCCAGACGGGTTCAAAAATGGTGTTCGCAAACCGGAACATTAAAATATTTTGAACGGTCTCTTTACCAAGATAATGGTCTATGCGATAGATTTGAGATTCGTTAAAACATCGATGGATTATGTTATTCAATTCAACAGCACTCTGCAGGTCTTTGCCGAATGGTTTTTCGATGACCAGCTTAATCTGCTGCTTGGAATGGAGCTTTTTCGTACAAGCCAGTCCTGCCGGAGCAAGATTTTCTACTATGGTAGGGTATAAAAAAGGAGGTACCGATAGATAGTGTACCAGATCTTCATACACCTTATGTTTTTTGTCTAACTCTGCAAGTCTGGCTTTAATGTGTTCGTAGAAATTCGCATCATTATAATCACCATCAACATAATAAAGCTTACTCAAAAATGCATCTAAATATTTGCCGGATGCCGGATCTGATTTGTCTCGTATTGATTGCTCCGCCTTCTTGCGGAATTCTTCATCTGAGAATTTTTTTCGACCACAGCCTAACAGATAAAATCTGTCATTAAGTAAGTTCCGCGCAAAGAGCTGGAAGAGGCTGACAAACAGTTTCCTGCCGACCAAATCACCTGATGCACCAAAAACTACGAATGCAATAGGGCCCGGCACAGTTTCAGCACAAAGAATCTCCCTATTATCTATTGTCGGCTTAATTTCAGGCACAACATGTGTTCCTTATATTATTTGGAATTAGATACAGAGTATGCTAAAACCACTATAGTGTTCAGCCATCCACCGGTTCAAATTCTTCTTTGCCAACTCCGCAATCGGGACATACCCAATCATCCGGCAAGTTTTCAAAGGCAGTGCCCGCTTCAATGTCATTGTCAGGATCACCGATGGCAGGGTCGTAAATGTATCCGCACATAATACACTTATATTTTTTCATGTTTTTGTCTCCTTGGTTTCCATATTTTCTCTGTTTTTGTTCTCTTTAAGTTGCCGCTATTAGTGGCTTAGTGGTAATCTGAAATACGGTATTGATTTTACTGCTGCCGAATTTGTCGGTTTTATGCAAACTTTTTATGAACATTGTTTAGTCTAATTTATAAAAGAGATTCCAGGTTCAATGTCCATGCCTCCGAAGCCAATTGGACTATTCTCGTTGTTTCAACGCCTGGTTAAGTATCTTTATGTGGTGCATTTCTTCTTCGATAATATCATCAATTTTGTTTTTGCCGTCTCTGTCGGAAACGAAATCTTTCAGACCTTCATAGAAAGTTATAGAATCTTTTTCCTTTTCGATGGCCGTTTTGAGAACTTCTGATATGTTTTCCACGCTTCTTAGTCTGTGAACTGGTTCCGAGCCTGTGCCGAATACGGCAAGGGAGGCCATTAATTTTGGATCAAGCAGCTTTTTTTCAAGCCCCAAAAACTTCGATTTCTTGCTTGGTTTCGGAAGCTGTTTTCCCATATCGTTAAAAATCTGCTCGTGTCTGGTCTCCCAGTCCGCTAATTCAAGAAACATATTGCGTATATCGGGCTCATTAAGTAGTTCTGCCGCTTTGCGGTAAAACTTTGCACCGTTGCGTTCAATTTGTTCGGCAATTTCGAATACTTCAAAAGCATTAAGTGCAATAGTCATTGGCCTCCTTTCCAGGATAGCTGTATATTTCTCTGATGAATTTCCTTCAGCAGTTGGTCCGTGTATAATATATACTTTAGATGAATGTACTTGACAATAGAATACTATCCCCGGGGAGTGAGTCCGATTATTTCAAAGCCTCCATTTTTTGGCTCAAAATGGCGATATGGTTTATTTCTTCTTTAATTATGGCATCAATCTTGTCTTTACCGGCCCTGCGTGAGACAGATTCTTTCAGGCCGGCGTAAAAAGCGATAGAGTCTCTTTCAAGGCCCATAGCCGTTTTCAGAACCTCATCAGGTGTGTTCAGATTACCTAATTGGTTGACCGGATCGGATTTGATGTTAAAAATGTGTTCATTAGCCATTGCCTGCAGATACAACTGCGCCTGGTCGTCGGGATCGAAAACGAGTGGCTCTGCTTCTGTTCCGGACAGTTCAGCTCGCATAGCCGCAAAGGTCTTCTCGTGCTTATCTTCCATCGCTGCAAGTTCTAACAGCCATTGGCTGACCTCAGGAAACTTTTCTGCCGCCCCACGGTAAAACCTGGCACCGTTTCTTTCTATCTGTTCGGCCATCTCAAAAACTTCATCGGCGTTAAATGGCATACCCATTATTATCTTCCTTTCAGTTGCTCTACCGGATGTTTTGTAGGGTTACAAATATAGCGGTCAGTAATTTTTTAAAGATACAAAGCTATTTCAAAGACTTCAATGGCATTGAAAGAAATACTTATTATTACGCTCCTTCTGTCGCAGGTGGCGTAAAGACTCGTTGTCCTAATTCACGGTCGAACATAAATATTCCACCAGGTGCGTTTTCTATCATTTTTAGTTGCTGTACTATTTCATCGGCGGTTGCTTCTTCTTCGACCTGCTCATTGACAAACCACTGCAAAAAGCTGTTTGTCGCGTGGTCTTTTTCTTTGATGGCCAAGTCCACCAGGTCATTAATCAGACCTGTTACTTTTTGTTCATGTTCATAAATCGCCTTGAAAACAGCTAATGCTGAGTTCCATTCTGTCGGAGGACCCTCGATGGCCTTAAGTAATACTCTGCCGCCCCGTTCATTTATGAAGTCATAAATCTTCATCACATGCATTACTTCTTCCTGTGTCTGTATTCTCATCCAGTTGGCAAAACCATTTATGTTCTGAGACTTAAAATATGACTCCATCGAAAGGTACAGATAAGACGAATACAACTCTGCGTTAACCTGTTCGTTCAGGGCCTCTTCCATCTTTTTGCTTATCATTTTTTACCCTTTCCACAGACCGTGAACATTGCAATGCTCTCTTGCACTGACAGAACCGGCCTCGATGTTAAACACTGCTTCGGGCTCACTGCCGGGTTCGAGGAACTGCCGATATGCTTTACCGTCCCCAAGAAGCTCAATCCACTCGATATAGTGCTCATCCTGCATTGGGTGGGGCACGCTGCCGACCTTTACCTTATAACCGCCATCGATTTTTTCGATGACAGGCACATGCTTTTCTGTTGCAGCGTCAGCGGTTTTTTCGGTCAGGAACTCCATCGGTTTACCGCAGCATACCAGCTCACCTGTCCCGCCGTGAAGTACCTCTAATATATTACCGCATGTGGCACATTTGTAAATTTGAAGTTTTTTAGCCATAATCAATTCCTTTGTAATTTCAAGATTCTAATTTGTGATTCCAATCTCTTTGTGCTTGGCATGAATATCATCGGCAAGCTTATCGATTGCGGCAAAGTCATTCTCTTTAGGTTCGCCTCTTGACAACACCGGTTCGAGAATCTCTGCCTTGATGTTTGACATTATACCTGTTAACTGTTCAATCATCTTTCCACCCCAGCCGTATGAGCCGATGATTGAGACAAATTTAGTTTTTGGTCTGAGAGCATTGGTTAAAAACGTAGCATAAATAACCGCCGGATGCGCACCGGCCAATACCATTGGCGTTGCAATCACAACTGTAGCCGCATCCACCAGGGCCATTGCGAGTTTGCCGATATCAACAGTCGAAAGCTCGAACTGCCTTACGGCAATACCTCTGTCTATCATGGCTTCGACAAAATGTGACACCATTTTAGCTGTACTGCCGTGCATCGAAACATAAGCTACGATAACTTCGTTCTTGACTGTCTCAGAAACCCAGTCCCTATAAGCTTCAATAATGAGTTCAGGGTGATCATGTATCGGCCCATGACTGGGAGCGATCATATCGATCTGAAACTCAGCCAGCTTATCAAGATTGGAATTAATCTGACGTCGAAATGGCATCATAATCTCGGCATAGTATCTCTTGGCATCTTCGAGTACTTTTGCATTGTCATCGACAAACAAGCTGCTTGTTGCCAGATGAGCACCGAAGAAATCACAAGAAAAAAGTATTCTATCTTCGACAAGATATGTACTCATAGTCTCCGGCCAGTGTACCCACGGAGTGTAAATAAACTGTAAGGTTTTGTTACCTAATGAGAGGGTATCGCCGTCTTCGACAGTGATAAATTTATCTTCTTCTATGTCGAGCAGGTCAATCAGCATACCTTTACACTTGGGGTTCGTGACCACCTTTGCGTCCGGATATATTAACAACACATCAGACAGGGATCCCGAATGGTCCTGCTCTCCATGGTTCGCAACAACATAGTCGATTTTGTTAATTCCAAGCCTGACAAGATTGTCTAATAATACGTCTGTTTTGGTAGGATCAACCGTATCAATCAATACTGTTTTTTCATTGCCGCGTACCACATAAGAATTGTAGCTGGTACCGTCCGGCAGCGGAATAAGCCTGTCAAACAGTCTGGCATCCCAGTCAATTGCACCAACGGCATATACACTTGGCTTTATTTGTCTCATTTTCCAGTTTCTTTTGCTGCAGATAATGCTGCTTCATAATCGGGTTCATTCGTTAGTTCTTCAACTATCTCTATGTAACGAATAATTCCCTCTTTGTCCACAACAAATACTGTTCGAGCCAAAAGTCGCAGTTCTTTAATGAGAATGCCGAATCCAGTTCCGAATTCCACCTTATGATGGTCTGAAAGCGTCTGAACATTTTCCACATTTGCCGCCCCGCACCATCGCGTCTGGGCAAATGGAAGGTCCGTGCTGATGGTTAGCACGACGACATCATCACCAAGCGATGCGGCCTGCTCATTGAACTTCTTCGTCTGGATATCACATACAGGCGTATCCAGAGACGGAACTGTGCAGATTACGCAAACCTTTCCACGGAAACTCGAAAGTTTAACTGGTGACAAATCATTTGCCAAAACTTCCACATCAGGTGCTGTATCACCGACTTTGGCCTGGTTGCCTACCAGGGTCAGGGGATTGCCCTGGAACGTTATAGTAGCTTCTGTTACTGCCATATTTTCACCTCTTTTTCTTTTCTTCAATGGTTATGCTCTTAATGGGCGGCCTTGCCGGTATATACTCCATGGAACTGGTGCAGCAATGACCTGAGTTTTTCCACGTTAGCTGTGTCTGTGGTTTGCTTTGTCTTCATAGTATAGACAAGCATCTCGTGGAGCAGTGTGAGCTTTTTAATATAGTCGTTACGCGATTTCGCATTGCCTTTTTCCGGCAGCTTAACTCTTTGGGCCATAAAATAATAAGTTATTATATGGCTGATTTCATCGGCGTGTTTTTCCTTGTTATTAACCCAGCGGACTATCTGATTGGCATTTACTACGTCCTGGTCTGTAAGATCCTCAATCTGCTTCATCGATTTCTCAACCGTTCTCAGGTGCTCGGCAATCATATCAAAACGGGTCTGATCACCATATATTCCGCAAGGTACCTGGCAGTGCGAGTATGCCAATGAACCGAACACGATTGCGGACAGCAAAACTGCCCCCAATATCAACTTTTTATTAATTAACCTTTTCATTGTCCGTTCCTTTCCTTTTCTAATTAGTAATTTGTAGCTTCCAACTCAAAATGAGCCTCCGGATGCGCACAGGCTGCGCACGTTTTCGGAGCTTCCGTGCCTTCGTGTACATAACCGCAGTTTCTGCAAATCCATCTGACTGGCTTATCCTGTTTGAACACCTTTCCATCCTGGATGTTTTTCGCAAGAGCTAAATACCTGTCTCTGTGACGTGCCTCGGCGACAGCAATGCTTCTGAAAACCCCTGCTACTTCCTTAAATCCTTCTTCATCTGCGACTTTCGCAAAATCAGGATACATTGAGGTCGTTTCATAATTCTCGCCGGCCGCTGCTTCCTTGAGATTTTCAACTGTCGTGCCTATCTTGCCGGCCGGAAATCCTGCTGTTATTTCAACCTCACCACCCTGGAGAAACTTGAACTCACGCTTGGCATGTTCCTTCTCCTGGTTGGCTGTCTCTTCGAAAATAGCTGAAATCTGCACGTATCCTTCTTTCTTCGCTTGGCTGGCAAAATATGTGTACCTGTTCCTGGCCTGTGATTCGCCTGCGAACGCCCCTAATAGATTCTTTTCCGTCTTACTTCCTTTTAATTCCATTTGTTACCTCATCTTTCTTTTTTCTAATATTTAACTGACTCAATTATTCAACCCGCACAAATCGCATAAGCCTTCGAGATATACGGTTTTTCTAAGCACCGTATATTTTTCACTGATTTCCGCGGGTAATCGTATATTATCAAATGGCTTATGGTGAAAATCAATAATTCTTTTGCATTTTACGCACCTAAAATGCTGATGTTTGTGTAATCCGCCGTCAAAACGCCTGGCGTCCCCCGAGCCAACTACAGTAAAAGCCGCGCCAATCTCATTGAGCGTCAACAGGGTTCTGTTGACTGTATCAAGCGATATACTTGGAAATATCTTTTTTACTTTCTCATACAGCATCTCCGCCGAAGGATGCTCGTCTGTCTGAAGAAGCTCTCTGTATATCGCTATCCTCTGCGGCGTAATTTTCAGGCCGGCCTCTCTGCATTGAGACGTAAACTGCCTGGTCTTTTCATCTAATTCTATGCTATTGATTTTGTTGTTTTTCTTATTCATAATGACTACTAAATAGTATCTACTCCTATTTGTCAAGGATGTTCTGAGAAATTTTTAAAAATATTTTAATCCGCAATTAAACGACTCTAAATCCCCTTTTAATCGGTTATGTCAGGAATTATACGTTCTGATAAATAGGCTTATAAGAATTTAGAAATGATTTTGAGCTATTATTGAGCTGTTATTTATAAATAAAATTCAGAAAGCATCTTCAAATACGTTTTATGCAAATTCTAAAAAAGTGAAAGTGAAGGTCTTTGCCTTACCACCGCCCCTGTCCTGTGGTTTCCAAAACCGTCTGCCACAGATGCCCGTCAGGGTCAACCTTCTTTTTCTTCAGGATAGTAAGTGAGATGGGGATATGAACAAAGTATTGATTCCAGTACCCGACCACCATATTCGTTCGGCCTGACATGCCCGCGTGGACTGCATTTTGTCCGAGTAATACGCAAAAAGCTGCGTCGTTCGAATCAGTAGGTAAGCTGCGAATCATATAACTGGGATCGATATATTTCAAGCTGACCGGCTTATTCTTTTCCGCAAAATACTGTTTTATTCTTTCTTTCAAAATAAGCCCTATATCCTCGCGTATGACATTACCCGAAGCGTCCTTTTTTTGAACACCGTTTATTGCGGCTATTTGCTGGCCTACCCCTTCAGCTACGA
This sequence comes from Planctomycetota bacterium, assembly GCA_019456195.1. GTDB lineage: Bacteria > Planctomycetota > Phycisphaerae > Sedimentisphaerales > Anaerobacaceae > NIOZ-UU13. The sequence continues at coordinate 18,017 of VRUK01000100.1, forward strand.
CTATCACCGCGTGATGTTTTTCATCTAACCGTTTTTCCAGTGCCTGCAAAAATCCGTTCTCCCCTTCCAGAACAAACGGCGCTTCAGGAATAAAGCAGAAGTTTACGTCGGTGTTCGCCAATGTAGCGTAAGCTGATATAAAGCCTGAATCTCTACCCATCAGTTTCACTAATCCAATACCGTTCCAGGCGCCTTTGGCTTCCGCATGCGCGCAGTTAATTGCCGGCCGTGTTGCTTCGACGGCCGTCGAGAAGCCGAAAGATTGCTCGATACCGCAGATGTCATTGTCGATTGTTTTCGGAATGCCGATAACCGAAATATTAAGCCCCCTTTTCCTGATAGCGGTATTCAGGTCGTGTGCCCCTCGAAGTGTACCGTCTCCGCCGATGACAAATAATAGTTCGATCCCCATCTTTTCCAGAGTATCAACCATATCATCGGACTCCTGAGGACCTCGGGAAGATGATAAAATATCTCCCCCTTTAAGATGAATTTCATCTACCGATTCAGGCGTTAGTAAAAGAGGCTCCCTGGGAGCTTTGGATGTTAGACCCATATATCCGTAACGAAAACCATAAACTGCTTTAACGTTATATTGCCAGAGCAGGCTCAGAGTGATGGTTCGTATAACATCGTTAAGGCCGGGACACAATCCACCGCACGTCACGATCCCGCAGGTTAGCTTTTCCGGCTCAAAGAATATATTCCGGCGTGGCCCAGCCCTCTCGAATATCGGAGGTTCTTTTCCACTGTCGTTGGATGTTTTCAGGTCATCAGAATGTGTGTACAATAGAACCTTCTCACTGTCATCTACAAAACCGCGCTCGCCTTCTGTTAACGGCGAATCTATCTTTGGCACACCAAGTGTATCAATTGACAAATCAGGTAACTCGTCCGGTCTTAAGTTAAAGGCATCCATTTACTGTTTACTCCAGATACGCGTATTAAGGTTAAGGTCATCAACAATTCCGATAACAAGCTGAAGGTCTTCATAATATTCACGAACAGGTTCGAAGTCCAGCAGCGTTCTGAATAATCTCGGCTCGAAGAGACTTTTTGTATAGGACACGGCCACAAATACCTTCGAGCCCACAAAGGACAGATATATCTTTCTGTCGGTCTTTTTCCTGAATTCGACAATCCTCTCCATCAAACTCGTTGACAGGATATACCTGGCCTGAATTTGGTCGTCGCCATATACCACAAAATGATTTTCAAATTCCGGGTCTTCGAGCTTAATCAACTGGCCGCGGAATATATTCATCGATTGCAGTTTCTGCCCGAAATGGCCGAAAAGTTTTTCCGCCGTATCGGGAAGGACTACTGTTTCGCAGGTAAAATGCTTATTAAAATCACCGATGAAAAACAGGCCTTTGAATATTGTGTACCGCCGCCGGTTCTTACCCGACCCGCTTTCATGTTCAGCTTTGATTTCAGAGAACTTGATTTCAGTTGCGCCCGTTTTACCCCAGACAAGGTCATCGCCTTTATACCGGTTGGGCTTTGTGGTGAATATTTTTGACAGCATAAAAGTTGTTTTATCTATGGACTCATCCGAATCGTAATTCAGATTTTCATCAATAAAGTGAACTATTCTCTGTATCACAAGAGACTTGAATCTTGCAACGTATCCTTTGGTCATAAAGTGACACATGACAACACCTGCTATTATGCAAATTACAGCCGGAGCAATCAGAGCAGGGATGATTACATTTCTTTTCCACCAGATTAACAGGCACACTCCTAAAATACAAAGAACAGCGACGATAACACAGGAAAGCTTAAAAGCGATTTTCCTTCGTTCCTGTTCGAGGACTTTAAGGTCCCCCAGTAAAGTGGTGTTATAAAAGTCTGTAAAATCTTCTAATGTTTTCACGGATCCATCCAATTAACATTAAATCAGTGGAACTTATTCAGCTCTTAAAAATTTTATCAGCATCCACATCTTCACGCTGCTCCGGGCTGATTTCAAAAACTTTCTTTGCTTTGTATCCCATCATAGAAGCGGCCAGATTAGTTGGAAACATCTCAACAGCATTATTGAAGTTGGTTACTGCGGCGTTATAAGCACGTCTGGCGGCCGATATCTGTTCTTCTAACTCGTTCATTGTCCTTTGGAGCTGCATGAAATTCTGATTGGCCTTCAAATCAGGATAATTTTCCACTGCAACCATGATTCCGCCAAGCATTTTACTCAGCTTATTATCAAGCACTACCTGCTCATCATCCGACATCCGGCCGGAGACCGCTTTTGCCCTCACCTCGGTAATTTCTGTCAGTAGCTCCTTTTCATGTTGCATATATCCTTTAACCGTCGCAACAAGATTTGGAAGCAGGTCGTATCTTTTCTTTAGCAAGGCGTCGATAGTACCGAATACGTTCTTTACCTGGTTTTTCTTTGCGATAAGGCTGTTATAAATGAAAACTACGGTCAAAAAAAACACTGCCCCTATAATAATTTCGACCCACATTCTTAAATCCCCTTCACTTTTACTCCATGAATTATAATGCCCAGGCTACTCTTTTTTACCCTACAAATAAACAACTTGCCAGTAATAAGTTACTGAAAGTTGATTATGATGCAAAAAATGACGATTTTAAGGCATAAGACAGAGCGACTTGACCTGTGCTTGTCTTTTTGGGCAGAAGTTGACGTAGTTAGTCAAAACTCAACAAACAATAGCACCACTCTCTATTGTATTATACGATTTGCATCAAGCACGAGTTCCGTCACTAACAGATAGAAAAAGCCCCCACCTTATGAGAAAGGTTTGGGGAAACTAGGGTGGCGGGGGCAGGTCTTCACCATCCTGTTCCCTTATCGACCTTTTGTATTTGAGAGTCCCCTGCCTTTTGAAAGAAGGTGGTTAGTAATAAGTGCGGGCAGGGGCTTTAATTATGTGCAATTTCAGTATAGACCATTTTGTTAAAAGGTCAGGGAAAAATAGGAGTAATTATGGCTAAAAAGCCAAAAAGAAAAAGTAATTAATAGTTGGAAATAGCTGTACTACCAACATTCTCATTCCAGTAAATCATAAGAAACACAATAAAGAAGCCAAGCAGAATGGTCAATAAGTACAGGCCAATTTCAAAAAGAAATTCCGGCCTGGTTCAAAAACGCCTGATTTTTAGTAACAGTTGACGGGGAGTCAATGCTCCCAGATCGTCATGGGGATTTCG
>VRUK01000101.1 GCA_019456195.1 Planctomycetota bacterium
CATTAAGACATGGACATTATAACATATCGGTAAATATATAGAATCATCTTCGAGTTATAATTGCGACACAGCCTGCAAGCTCGGGATGACGTTTTTGTATTGCGTATAGTGGATTAGAGAATGCTACTCCGCGATTCTACTTCGCCAAGGCTACGAAGCACAGGTTTTAGAATATGAGTCTGCCGGATCCTTTTATTATGAGCAGCCAATCGTTGTTGTCGGGTGCGGTGACTTCTACTTTTTGGCCGACTTCGACTGAGCCGGTATTTAGCAGGCCGTTTAGGCCATCGCCCGTTCGCGGGTTGAACCATCCATAAGTGAAATTGCCGTTGGCCGCGTTGAGCTGGAGCTTTCCGCCGTGCTTGAGATAGACCAGATATATTCGGCCTGGTTTGCACAGGACGTAGTCATCCGTATTGGCGGTCAGCTCGTCCTGGCACTTCATGTCCCAGAACGGAATTTTATATTTCCTGAAGAACTCCAGTGCATAGCGGCATTGGTTCCACACCTTCTCGCGCGTGCGGTAGTCCTGGCAGGTCAGGTCGCTGTGCGGGTGCTTATAGCCGAAGTACCACTCAACGCCTGCGCCCCCTGCCATGATGTTACCCCACAGGGCGTTTTTACGGGCGTTGTCACGGGTGGGATCCTCAGCGTCAGTAATCAGGCCGTGAGTTGCATCGCCCGGTTCATCGCAGGCGACAACCCAGGGTTTGCCCGCGGCCACGGAGCGATCTATGTAGTTGCGGGTGCGGCTGTGGACCTGGCTGAAATCAGGCTTGCTGGTCTGCAGGGAAAAGCCTGTCAGCGCCGATGCGTCACCCAGCAGGTCATAATGGGGATCGTTCATGTTGTGAATTACGATGTGATGTTGATAAGGGTCATTTGTCCAGAGGTAGTTCGCCCAGGCGACCTTCTGCGCCGTTGTGGCGTTGTTGATTTCTTCTCCGAGATTCCAATTGAGCGCCAGGTGATGGCTGAACCGCGCAATCAGCTCGCGGTAGTAAAGCTTGCGCTGTGTGCCCAGGTCGCCCTTGTCCAGCAGTAATTCGTTCTCGGTTTCCATTGTCTTGAAGTGCAGATACATGCCGAGTTTGTCAGCATGTTCGAAGACTATCTCCCACTGGTCGAGCCGCGAGACATCCATTCGCAGCAGCTCATCGTAGGTGATATAGGGGAAGACGTTTTGGTCGTCACCGCCGATATTCAATGTGAGGAAAGAAAAGACGTTCATACCTTTTGAGGCCAGGTAATTGACCGCCCCGATGATGCCTTTTCCCTTTCCATCCTGCCATGTCGGATCACCCTGCTTCCAATCCATAATATGCGGGGCCCAATCCTTGATGAAGTTATCTTTGTGGCCGTCGAACTTAAAATCACCGTCGAAGTCCTTGTAAGCCAGGAAATTCTCGGGAGCGTCCGCACCACATTTTAGAAAATACTCACCGGTTTCAGCAAATCTCAGATGATGCTTGCCGACGTATTGCAGCATACCCTTTCTTCGAAAATCACGTCCTCTTTTGTCGGTTGGTGCGATGTAAAAAGAACCGGACTGACCATCCATAAAACCCGCACTTTCACCGGCGGCCTTATTATCGTTAACTGCGACATTCTTACCCATCCTGAATGAGACGCTGTATTTCCATACACCGGTTTGGTCGGGCGCTAAATGAACTCGCCATTTGCTGCCTCTGTTGGCTTTGGTGTTAGCAGCATCGCCGTCGGCGGCGAAATAACCAGGGACAAGATAAGACTTGCCGCTCTTTACGTGCGTAAATCTTACTTCGAGGCGATAATACAGAAACGGATTCGGATCGGCTTTTTCGCTCGTCCTGGGGCCATCGAATGTTAATGTGACTTTGTGCCATTTCTTTGGCTGGCCACTTATTTGCCCGGGAGATGATGCCCGGCTCAAGGTAGCTGTGACCAAAATCAGACAGACAGCACACCATAGTATTTTCAAATGCTTATTCATAAGAAACTCCTTGTCAGATAAGCTTACGGCGATAGAAACCATAGCATGAATTTCACAAAGCCTGGGAAATGGGCGATACAGGACTTGAACCTGTGGCCTCCTGCGTGTAAAGCAGGCGCTCTAGCCAACTGAGCTAATCGCCCCGAATTAGATTGTTAAAAATACAAATCTTTAGGCCTTGCGTCAAGCCTGTTTATATTTTATATTCTCGGGAAGGTAAATGTTTATACATGAGGTATTTTCGTAACCGGCCGCGACATTGCTACAGTTTTCGAGATTTTTTTATGGCGTTACTTGATATTATTCGCAAAAGATATTCCTGCCGGGCATATCAGCAGAGACCCGTAGAGCAGGAAAAGCTCGACCAGCTTTTTGAGGCTGCCCGCCTGGCGCCATCGGCCAGGAATACACAGGATTGGCGTTTTGTGGTGGTAACTGATGAACAAGTCAAAGGTCAGCTTGCCGCGGTTACAAACAGGCCCGATGTATTCGAAAAGGCAGGAGCCATCATAGCCGCATGCAGCAACAGCGATTATATCATGCGGTGCGGCCAGCCCATCGGCCCCATTGACATATCTATAGCTCTGGAACATATTGCCTTGCAGGCGACCGAACTGGGATTGGGAACATGCTGGATAGGCTCATTCGAACCGGAAAAAGTTCGAACAATATTGGCCGTTCCTGACGATATAGAAATTATAGAATTGATGACCGTTGGCTATCCGGACGATACACAGAAGCTGCCCAATCGCGAGCCGGTGGAAAAGATAGTCTGCTATGATAAATGGAAGTTCTGAGTTTTTTGCTGTTAAGGGGGCTTAGATTATATTGAATTTATAAAAGCGATACTGTAAAATGTCTTAAAAGCATATTTCCGGGGACGTGGTGTAACGGGAGCACACCGCGGTCGCATCGCGGGAATGAGGGTTCGATTCCCTTCGTCTCCATTTGCTCACATCTACAGAGGTGAATTTATTTTGACGGGGTAAGGTTTATGCTGCTTGAGATGCAGCATAAACCAAACTCCCTTCTCATAGATGCACGGCTTGCGAAATCAAACAAAAATTAATTCTATGGACAACCGGCAGGGTCCCAATCGAAAGTTACAAAAGCACTTCTTCGGTGATTATAAGTATTAAACTCATATCCGCTTACACTGCCGACAATAGCTCTGTCCGAAACGGAGAGCCTTATGCCGTATGCACATTTGATTTTTCCGCCTGTTTGAGGTATTGGACATAAATCAAACGCATGAAGCTCTCTGCCTGGCCCATAATTGAAAGCCAATTTAATCCCCTTGTTGTTAATCGCCGCATGTCCGGAATCATATTTAATGCTTATCAAATTGTGACCCGAGGCTGCAATGTTCCCGCCGAATACCAGCAGACCACATTGACTGAAATAGTCATCCTTAAAGTTTCCGAAAATCCTGATTGGTTCATTGGCGTCAAATATCCCGCATTTTTTAAAGTTGCTATTGATGTCTTTAACCGAAACGCCCTGTGTCGGTAAAGGTGTACCGCCAAACCATAAAAGCTCCGGCGCCGTGTTGTCCAGAATAAGCTGAACATCATCCTTCTGTCCAGAAATCGGATTCTTTCCGGCGTCGCCCAGCTCAAGTCTCAACAGATACGTCCCGTTCTTACCGTAACTTCTCCAGTGAACCAGAGCCGTTGAATCGTACTGGGCCTTATCGCTAAGATATTGACTTGTGCTGAACCATCCCTTTGAATCCGGATATCTGTTCACATAAACTATCGGAAAGCCGGACGGATTCTTTGCTCTCCTTCTGTCCTTAATAAAGGCCCATGAAGAACCGCCATCGGTGCTGTACTTAAATCTGTAATACTTGGCGCCGTATATCTTGACGTCTCCTTTACAGGCAATGATCCCTCCGAAAGGTCTGTCATATTTATACGGATAGGTACTGGCTATTTTAACAGCAAGCCCGTTATCAATATTGTCAACATGAACTTCGTTGACAATATCGATTTCACACTTGGCGCTTGCCCCGTTCCTGGGTCTTATCTGGATGTATTTTGTGAGAACATTTCCCCATGTTGGCTTAAAATATGGCCCATAAGGTGTCGGGTTCTGGTTCCAGGAAAGTATCGCCTTGACTTTTACGATATTCTCGTAATTGCAGAGCTTCTGTTTTAACTTCTTGTCTGGTATATTTGTTTTTACCGCATAGAACAGATGTCTTCTCTCGTTTATTCCCGGAATATCGTGAACACCTACCGTTGCAGTGGCAATATATTGAAATCCGCCGCCCCAGTCGATGTAGAATGCGACGTATTCTGTGCTGCCCAAAGTGCATAAATCACCGCTGAAACCGTTAGGCAGTTTTACCTCGATAACTGCTTCAAGAAGGTCATCTTCCGGGTATAGCCCGACGCATGTTAATTGTTCATACTTTGTTTTCAGAAGAGAAACATTTACCGGAATCAACAGGTTGGGATTAATCGCAAGCTTTGGCAGCAGGCTCTCGATGGTTTTCTCAGGCAGTTTGGCGACTGCTTCCATAACATCGCTTGATTTTTTTGACTTGACTATCGAACCGAAGTAATTTGGATTTGCCGTGATATGCTTGTTAAAATCAAGTCGGTCGGGTCCAACTGTCCGTTCCTCTCTGATTCTCTCTTCTGCCCGGATGGTCTTGCCAACGAGTTCCTTAATTTCATCCATATCGCCCATAATCATATATTTCTCTATTGGCGCAAACGGCTCTGGAGGTGGTGGAAATGGCCCTTTGGGCGGCTCCTTAATAACTTCTGCGGCTAAATAGTCAGTTATAGGGTCAACCATTATAACCTTACCCGGGAAAACAGGAGTGAAAATAGATTTTTTCCTGGGCTTAATCTGGACCCATCTGTTAATTACATTTCCCCATGGTGGATTATAGTTAGGGCCAGTGGGAAGTTTCTCCCACGATAGTATTGCCCTTACTCTGACTAATTGCGGCCTATCGCATTTAATGAGTTGTTTGGGGATAAAGGATTTGCGAACGGCGTAAAAAACATGTCTTTTGTTGATAAAATTCAGGTTATGGACGCTTACTTCCGCCGGGGCTCCCACACTCACGAAACCATTGCCGTCGCGATAATCGATATAGAAACCTACGTACTCTTTACTGCCTTTAGAGCACAATCCCCCCTTAAAACCATAAGGCAGTTTTACTTCGATAACCGCCTCCAGCACATTGTCTTCCGGATACAATCCCACACATAACAGCTTTTCGTATTTGGTGTTGTATTTCATTGGAAAAACAACAGGATATTGCTGCACCGGAAAATTTTTGCCAAGGTCTATTTTGCTTATATTTCCAAAATAATTGGGATTTTGTTTAATAAGCTCTTTGAACTGGATTCTTTCTTTTTCGACTCTTCGGATTGTATTTTCTCTGGAAATTGCTTCTTGGGCCCAAATCGGCGAAGTAATTAACGCTGATATAAACAGCATTATAATGATTCTTGCTTTGAAGCTTTTCATCGTTGGTCTCCTTTAAATATTGGAGTTTTGATTGAAAATACATTATTTGTTTCTTTTGAACGTGGCTGACTCAAATTGAATGGCGGCGGGCGGCAGAGCGGCATTCCCGGCTTATTGTCGAAAGGACATCCTTCACTATCCATCGTATTTGTCCTTAATAAAGCTTTTGCTGTCTCGTAAAATCAGTCGAGAGTCCGTCCCTGATTAACAGCAATTGTTCCTGTTATCTCTCCACAAACGAAAAGCATATTTGCTAAACCCCGCTGTTGTTGAACTCCCCTGCTTTATGTGTCCCGATTGCCATCTCTAAAATTTAATGGTTACATTTACACATTCGAAGCCGAATGTGACCCCACAACCATAGCGGTGGTCCATTTGTTGTTTTCTGGATTCGGGCCCAAATCACAGATCAATAAAAAATACACAACTGAAAAGAGACGGCCTAAGTTTCCTTGTGGTCCTCCAATTATATTGGAGAAAAGAACCGAAAGTGCGAAGCACGCCATTACTGCGTATCCTCAGTTCCTGCACAGGATTCTTACGCAATTACTCTTTACATATTATAAGGCGCTTCTGGCAGGGTAAATGTTGTCTATAAAAATTGAAATTATATATATTTTTTCATTATTTTGTTTTTCACCCCTTTGAAGCCCCCAAATACACACTTTTCCCCACAGCAATTAAAAGGAAATAATCATATCTGAAGATTTACCTTGACGTAATAGTGGTCTATTTGGTATAAATATAATTGATATATTCTTTTGTCTCTGAAGGTGGTTATCCGTGGCTTTTATTCATTTTGCATGTGAAATCTTTGCAGCTTCTTAATAGAGGATGAGTTATTGTGTATTATAAAAGGTACAGAGCGGATTTTAACGGTACCTATGTGTCTCGATGCGGATTTTTCACCATTCGACAAAAAAATCATACCCCCACTTCTTCGGCAAAGCGTGTTTTTCGTGAGTGGACAAATCGTGGTTATCTTAAATTTCATTAAGGAGGTCTGGTTATGTCTAAAAAAAAGATTTATTTAATGGCTTTTGTTTTTATGCTGGCTGCGGCTCTGACCTTCACAGCAAGTGCCGATCCTCATCTTGCAGCCTGGTGGAAGCTTGACGATGAGGGTACCGGTACTGTGATTGACTCTTCAGGCAACGGCCATGACGGCACACTGGTGGGCGATGCCCACTTTGTCCCCGGTTTGTTTGATGAGGCTTTGGAGCTTGATGGCGAAAATGATTACGCTGTAATAGACGGCTATCAGGGTATTGTTGGAGATGGCACTAACACGCCGGCTTTCAGCGTAACTGCCTGGGTCAGGAAACAAGGCCCGCTTGGTGGCAACGGCGAAATTGTCGGCTGGGGAAACTCCGGAGCCGGTAACAGAATGGAATTCCGATTCAACGGCGGCAACAACAGAATACGTATTGAATCCGGCGGCGGCAATGCTCAAAATGACACTGAATTGACTACTGATCAGTGGCACCATGTCGCGCTGACAGTACGGGAGAACTCGACATACGAGAGCGGTGTGAACTTTTTCCTGGATGGCCTCGATGACACCAGAGCAAATACTGACTCTGATCCGATCCACCCAACCGGAAACAACGATGTCAAAATTGGTCTTCGATATAATGAAGACGCGAGGCTTTTCACAGGATTGATTGATGACGTTCGCATTTACGATAAGAAACTCGCAGGAACCGAAGTCCAGGATATTATGACATTGGGATATCGGGCAAGGGCTTATAGTCCCGGCCCGTCTGATGGTGTTATGCATACAGATACTTGGGCAACACTTAATTGGGATGCCGGAGAAAAATCTGTATCCCATGATGTGTACTTTGGGGCAAGTTTAGAAGATGTCAACGCTGGTGTAGAAAGCACCTTCGTGGGAAATACCACGATAGACAACCAACCAGTTGGTTTCCCCGGATTTCCCGCCCCTGAAGGTCTTCTTCCCGGTTCAACATATTACTGGCGGGTGGACGAAGTCAATGAGGCCCATCCCGACAGTCCGTGGAAGGGAAAAGTCTGGAGTTTCTGGATTCCCTTTAAAACCGGGTACAATCCCGCACCCATCGATGGTGCGCAGTTCGAGCCAACCAATGCCGGCCTGAGTTGGGGCGAGGGCATGAACGCGATTATGCAGGCTGTTTACTTTGGTATCGATGCCAACGAGGTCGCCAATGCCACAGGTGCTCCAACTCAAATGGTTAACACCTTTGATCCGGGCCCCCTGGAATCAGAAACCATCTATTACTGGCGTGTAGATACCTTCAACGGTGCAGAATGGATCACAGGTACTCTCTGGAGTTTTAGGACAATGCCAATAATCCCTCAGACAGATGATCCTTCTCTCGTTGCCTGGTGGAAGCTCGATGAAGGATTTGGTACAACAGTCGTCGATTACTCCGGCAACAATCACCATGGCAAGTTCACAGGAGAGGTTGAGTGGGTCGATGGCATAGACGGTGGCGCCCTTCGGTTCCCCTCCGGCTGGGTCGAGATGACCGAATACGAGGGTGTACTCGGCACCCAGAATCGTACAGTAACTGCCTGGATAAATACGACCGGATACGGCGATATCGTCTCCTGGGGTTTGTCCACGGAGGATGGCCAGAAGTGGATTTTCTGCGTAAACCACAACGCCGGCAATGGAATCTTTGAGACGCTGCGCACAGAGTGCGCCGGTTCGCGTATCGTAGGTAGTACGGTACTGACTGATGGAAAGTGGCACCATGTGGCGTCTGTCCTGGAGAGCGGTGGTGCGCCCACCATAAATAATATCAAGCTATATGTGGACGGTCAGCGGGAAATTATCAGTGATTCGCAGGTTGTTGATGTTAATACCGTCAGCGATGGCAGAAAAGTCTGGCTCGGAGAAGGACATCACAACAGAATGTTCCCGGGACTCATTGACGATATCCGTATTTACGAAAAGGCCCTTACGCAGGACGAAATCAAGCTGCTCATGCGCGGTGACCTGTTCCTTGCCTGGGATCCGGAGCCACCCAAGGGGCGAACTGTGGATATCGAAAGTGCCCTGCCGCTGCGCTGGAAGGCGGGCGATAACGCTGCGCAGCACGACGTCTATCTCGGCACGGACAAAGAGGCCGTGAGTAACGCCGATGCAACCGACACTACGGGCTTATATCGAAGCCGGCAGAGTTTTACAAATTATAATCCGCCGGAAGGCGTTGAATGGGGCGGCGGTCCTTATTATTGGCGTATCGATGAATACAATACCGATGACACAATCAGCAAAGGAAAAGTATGGAACTTTACTGTAGCAGACTTCATTCTGGTAGATGACTTTGAGTCCTACAACGACCTTGACCCCGAAGATCCCGACAGTAACAGGATATTTAATGTCTGGTTGGACGGATTCGATAGCCCTGCAACAAACGGATCCGTCGTTGGTTATGACCAATCACCATTCACCGAGCAGACTATTATTCACGGTGGCGGAAAGTCAATGCCGTTTGCCTACGACAATGCTGTCGGTAAATCTGAGGCGACCCTGACAATAACTGGTTTAAGGGACTGGACCAAATACGGTATCGAGATATTGTCGCTGTGGTTCAGAGGTGATTCAGCTAACGCTCCTGAGCCGATGTATGTTGTCCTCAATGGCAGTGCGGCTGTAACTCATGATAATCCAAATGCTGCACAGATAGATACCTGGACACAATGGAATATAAACCTCCAGGCCTTTGCAGACCAGGGCGTGAACCTTGCCAATGTCAATACGATCACAATTGGTTTTGGTAACCAAAGCAATCCTGTCACCGGTGGTTCGGGGATGATGCTCTTCGACGATATACAGTTGAATCAATCTGTTGCCGAACCTGCACCATAAGTGATAATTTAACTGAAAATTAAAATTGCATCGTTGATATAGCAGATTGTAAACATTTCGGGGCTTATACCAATCAGGTATAAGCCCCGTTTATTTTTAAGAGTCTTATCAGTCAATAATATATCTTGTCCTAAGGATGAGCTGAATGATTGTATATCTGCAATGACAGAAATTCAATTCTCATAAACGAGAAAGTGAGATATTCTAAAAATCCACTTTATCCTTGACGAGCAGGCGGTTAATTTGATATAAATAAGTTTGTTAAATATGTAGATTCAAGTTGTCCTGTGGGCTGATTTGTAGTTTTTATCCAGTTAGCTCGGTTAGGTAACTTTAGCTATAAAATAAGAGGTATAAAGTTTTAAATACTACTTTATGCTTTATGTTGAAGATTATAGCATTTGATTAACATCTGAATATTTGGCAGTTGAAGGAAGGAGGTAGTGGCAGGCCGAAAAATCATCCTGGGCAGATGATTTCGTAAATCTAAAAATCTTTCAATCTTTTTGATTAAAGCTGTCTATAAACAAGTACAGGCAAGTCTCGATTCACGATTTTAATTGCTCCGTATCCAATTCTAAATTGGCAATAGATATTCTAACATTCTTGTAAATGCTTGTTGAAGATGGCGGATGTTTTGGTGTGTGGCCAAAATATAATTGTTCCTAACTTTTTGTTTAAGGAGGATTATTATGTACAGAAAATTATTTCTCTTTGTGTTGGCACTGTCTCTTGTTGCCGCAAATGTCACCTTTGCCGGCAATGTCATAGAGGTTGAAATCGCTAACGGTAATGATTCTGTTGAAGACCAACTGACCAGCGGAATGTATATGGGCAGCAGTGACCTGGAATTTCCAAGTGATGGTGGTTTGCAGGTTATAGGTTTGCGCTATCTGAATGTCGAACTCCCTCAGGGCGCCAACATCATTGAAGCGTATATTGTATTCACTGTCGATGAAACTGAAGGTGATGAACCTGTCCATCTTATAGTCGATGGCGAGCTGGTTCCCGATGCTTCTCCATTCGAAAACGTCGATTATAATGTTAGAGATAGGGCAAGAACGGCTGTGCAGATAGAATGGGATCCTGAGCATTATCCGACAGTAGGTGAAAAACACCAGACCTCGGACATATCCGCTGTTATTAAGGAAATAATCGACCAGGAAGACTGGGCTTCCGGCAATGCCCTGGCAATAATTATTAGCGACAACCCTGACAACCCATCAACAGGCGTTAGAACTGTCGAGTCCGGCTCAGGGGCTTTGGCTGCGTTGCTGCATGTAGAATATTCCAGTAAATTGGCGATACTGCCCGATCCGGCTAATGGTTCATATTATTCTGATACATGGGTAAGCCTTGGTTGGACACCGGGAGATACTGCGGTATCAAGCGATTTATATTTCAGTGACAATCTTGCTGATGTAGAAGCCGGTGCCGAGGCTGCATTCCAGGGCAACCAGGGCGGCGCATTTTTGGTCGTCGGATTCCCCGGCATGCCTTTCCCTGATGGTATGACCCCGGGAGTTACATACTACTGGCGTGTTGACGCGGTAGAAGCCGATGGCACAACAAAATATGAAGGCAAGGTATGGAGCTTTACGGTTCCTCCTGAAACCGCTTATGAACCTGTCCCTGCTGATGGTGCCGAAGCTGTAGATACTGATGATAACCTTAGCTGGACGACAGGTTTCAATGCGAAATTGCACACCGTTTACTTCGGTGGCAATCTTGATGAAGTCACCAATGCCGCGGGAGGACTCCCTCAAGGCGCTTTAACCTATGAGCCCGGTACGCTTGAAATGGCTAAGACTTACTACTGGCGGGTAGATGAGTTCAATCCCCCCTTCACGCACACAGGCGATGTCTGGAGCTTTACTACTGTGGGCGCCGTTCAAGCCCTGGATCCGGTTAATGGGGCTGTGGATGTAAAACAATTACCAACTCTTACCTGGACACCGGGAGTCTTTGCTGATTCGCATGATGTTTACTTCGGCAATGATCCAGGTTCACTGGAGTTAAAATCCAGCGGCAGCCTTGGTTCGGAAAGCTTTGAACCGGGCCAGCTTGAGTGGAATACTACTTACTACTGGCGTGTTGATGAGGCCAATAGCACCAACGCTGACAGTCCCTGGACAGGAAACGTCTGGAGCTTCACCACGGCTAACTTCCTTATCATAGACGATTTTGAGGCTTACAACGACTTGGACACTGCTGAGCCGCTTAGCAACAGGATATTTAACGTCTGGATAGACGGATTTGGCGACGCGACAAATGGATCCCTCGTTGGTTATGCGAATCCTCCGTTTGCCGAGCAGTCCACTGTTCACAGCGGCAATCAGTCGATGCCGCTTGAATTTGACAACACCGCCGGTAAATCAGAGGCGACTCTAACATTGACTTCCAATAAGGACTGGACAGTCAATGGCGTAGATACACTGACGATTTGGTACAGAGGCAATGCTTCTAATTCTGCTGAGACGATGTATGTTATGTTAAACGGCAGTGCTAATGTCGATAACGACAATCCTGATGCGGCACTGGCGGCCGGATGGACCGAGTGGAATACCCCCTTGCAGGCATTTGCCGACCAGGGCGTGAACCTTGCCAATGTAAATTCGATTACTATTGGTCTTAAATCGGGTACCGGCGGTTCGGGTATGATATTCGTTGATGACATTCGTCTATACCCGGCACCGTAAGCTGGCATTTGGTTGCTAAGTAAATGTAGTGGTTAATTTTAGTAGATTTTGTGATTTTGGGGCTAATACCAAATTAATCGGTATTAGCCCTTTTTATTTGATACTTGATTCGGATATAATTGAATTCTTGAATTAATTATTTCAAAGCTTGTGGGTCATCACACAGATATTTCCCTTGACTAAAAGGTATATAATTTGGTAGAAAATATTAGAGTAGATTATGCTCTAAGAGGTGGGTATCACTGCGTCTTGTGTTTTCCAACGAGCATATTTCTTTTAGTTTTGTCAATGGAGGATGAATTATTGCACAAAGAACAAAACTGGAATGAATACCGTGTGCTTCGCAGGCAGGAAGCTGTTCATTTCAATTCGTAAATCATATTTTGATGGAGGACTATTATGTGTAAGAAATTAATTTACCTGGTTTCTTTTGTTTTGGCATTAAGCCTGGTCAGTACGGATGTGGCATTGGGCGGTAAGGTGTGGGAAAGCAGAATCAGCAGCGGAAATGATGACGCCGAAGAAGATGTTAACGGCGGTGGTATAGATTTAAGCAGCAGCGATCTGGAGATGCTCAATGATGGCGGTGTTCAGGTGATAGGTCTGCGCTTCGTGGATATCCCCATTCCCAAAGGCGCCGTTGTCGATAACGCATTTGTTGAGTTCACGTGTGATGAGACAAAAAGCGGCACACAACCTGTCAGTATTCTCATCGCCGGACAGCTAAGTCCAGACACCGTGACATTTTCCAACGCTACTAAGGATATCACCAATCGCCCCACTACTACGGCCAATGTAGTGTGGGTTCCTGAAGATTGGACTGAAGTAGGTCAAAAGGACAGGACATCGGACATCACCTCTATCATACAGGAGATAATAGACCAGGACGGTTGGGTCATGGGTAATGCATTGGTCTTGATTATCACAGACAATCCGGATAATCCCTCCGATGGCATTCGATGTGCCGAGTCTGCAAGTGACCCGTCCGGCGCGCCGTTGCTGCATATAGTGTTTAGGGGTAAATTTGCTGTGGACCCCGTTCCCGCTGACGGAGCACTCTATGAGGATACAACGGCGATTCTTAGCTGGTTACCCGGACTAAATTCGGTTTCACATGATGCTTATTTCGGTGAAAATATTGCAGATGTGAGCGAGGGCGCCGGTGACACATTTCAGGGCAACCAAACTGATGCCTTTTTCACTGTTGGCATTGCCGGGTCCCCTGTTCCCGATGGTCTTGTTCCGGGCATAACTTATTACTGGCGAATTGATGAGATTGAGGCCGATGGCACCACGATAAACAAAGGTGACATCTGGAGCTTTACTGTTCCGTCCTTAAAGGCCTATAATCACAACCTCTCTGATGGGGCCACTTTTATAGACCCACAAACAGAGCTTAGCTGGACACCGGGTTCCGGTGCAAAAGTACATACCGTGTTCTTCGGTGACAATTTTGACGATGTCAGCAATGCTGTTGAAGGTCTCCCACAGGCAGCTTCAACTTATGACCCCGGTCCCCTTGAATCAGAAAAGACATACTACTGGCGGGTCGATGAGTTTGATGGTGTCGAGACGCATAAAGGCGACACCTTGAGCTTTACGACCATCGGAGCTACAGGCGTTGGTCTGCGTGGTGACTATTACACAGGCACGAACTTTGAAAAACTTGTGCTTACACGATTAGACGCCCAGGTTGACTTTCCATGGGGAGGCAGCGCGCCGGATGATGCGGTTGGCGGCAGTAACTTCTCGGTCAGATGGACTGGGGATTTTTCAGCGCAGTTTACCGAGACCTATTCCTTCTACACTATCACTGACGATGGTGTCCGTCTCTGGGTAAATGGAAAGCTGATTCTTGAGAACTGGACAAACCACGGAGACACAGAGGATACAGGAACTATTGACCTTGTTGCCGGTCAGACTTACAGCATTGTAATGGAATTATTCCAGGCCGGTGGTGGTTCAATCGCTCAGTTGGGTATCAAAAGTTCGCACACAGAAAAGCAGCTTATTCCAACAGCCCTGCTATGGCCGCCGATAAAGGCCAGGAACCCAAATCCATCTAATGGTGCTGTCGATGTTAGACAGACTCCGAGTCTTGTCTGGGGCGCAGGAGAGCTGGCAGTTTCACATCAGGTCTATTTCGGAGCTGATGCCGATACCGTTAAAAACGCCGATGACAGTTCCCCTGAATACAAAGGCAGCAGGGACCTTGGCTCCGAAAGCTATGAACCCGGACAGCTTGAGTGGAATACTACCTACTACTGGCGTATCGATGAAATCGAAGACGGCGGAACTATCCAAAGGGGCAACGTCTGGAGCTTTACTACGGCCAACTTCCTTATCGTGGACGATTTTGAGACCTACAATGACCTTAATGAAGATGAACTCACCAGCAACAGGATATTCCTTGCCTGGCTGGACGGATTCGACAACCCGGCTGCAAACGGTTCCGTTGTTGGTTATGCTGAGCCTCCTTTTGCCGAACAAACTATTGTTCACAGTGGCAATCAGTCGATGCCGTTTGCTTACGACAACGCTGTCGGAAAATCAGAGGCAACTTTGACATTGACATCCAATCGTGACTGGACAGTCAAAGATGTGGACACCCTGACAATTTGGTACGTCGGAGATGCGGCCAATGCTGCTGAAACGATGTACGTTATGTTAAACGGAAGTGCTAATGTCGATAACGATAATCCTGATGCGGCGCTGACGACTGGCTGGACCGAGTGGAATATCCCATTGCAGGCATTTACCGACCAGGGCGTGAACCTTGCCAATGTAACTTCGATTACACTTGGCCTTAGATCGGGTGCCGGCGGTTCGGGTATGTTATACTTCGATGACATTCGTCTGTATGCACCCGCACCGTAAGTAGAAGGTTACAATTAATTGTTTCGTTAATATTGTAATTTGTATAAAATTCGAGGCCTATGCCGGTTAGACATAGGCCTCACTTTTTTATGACAGGATATAAGCTCGTGACATCAAGGCTTGAAACTGCGACAGCCATATATCTACCATAGGAATTGCTGTGCAGTGTATGTTTTCATGCCGAACAGATTTCTCCATCTCGGCTCCGGCCACAGATGTTCATACGTCCATTGACTGCCTGAGAGGCAAAACCTGCCGGAACTGTGTCAACGTCGTCGATACGAATCCATCCTTCAACATGGCCAAAGTCTCCCGCAGCCGTTGCCCCAAACCAGCCATCCTGCTTTTGCAGTTGGACCTTCAGTCGTTCGCCGGTACCTAAAACAGCCATCACGGCAGCAATCCTCGCGACCTTCGATTTTTCCACGGTCTGTGCTTTAACATGCCAATGGTTGGCTTTGGGCCTATGATAGGCTTGCGGGATACCGTAATTATAAGGAGTGTCGAACTTGTCTGTCTGAGACAGGACCAGGTCCCGGTCACAGTCCAGATAGACATCCAAAGTAGCTCCCTTTCGGCGTGAAGTAACCTTTGAATCCTCTATATCCATCTTTTCAAATGCGTGCAGCATCCACTGATATTGACTCCCGGCCGGCGCTTCAATTTCATCCAATAGTAGAAAGAGGCCGGGACGCAGGAAAAGAATACGGCGAATCCATTTAGTGAGCTTACCCTCGTATGCGGGCGTCGCATCACCGGCAACATACGAATAGCCGGGCATATCCTTAAAATCGATGATAGCACCATTTGCTGCGGCAGAACGTATCGTCTGTCCCTGACCGTTAACCAATACGCAATTGTTCGCTTGAGTGGATCGGGTCCATTGCGCATGGTGTGGTTTTCCGTAAGAGGGCCCGTAATATCCTGATGGAATTGCTAAGGCAACACCGCCTTTCATGATCGCAAATGTGTTTTGATCAGCGTGACTGTGTGAGACACTGCCGTACGGACTACTTTTGAAGATAAGGCAGGTATCGTTCCGGGGATCCGACATATCGCTGTGTAATCCCGCCCAGCCGACACTTCTGAACGCGGCCGAATTAGCCAGGTCAGTTGGCGCTTTAGAAGGCAGCTCATCCTCATGCAATAAAGAGCCGGATCCACTCCCGCCGCTCGTATAGCCGGGTATTTGTTTCACCCACCAACCGATGTATGGGTCATTATACCGATGGGCGTGAAAAGCCATTAGATCGGCATAGCCGCTTCCTCTGTTAACTCCCGGGCCGCCTGTTTCGGCACTGTCTCCAAAGGGTCGGATCTCGCCGTGGTTGGCAGTACAGTAAAAGAAGAAATACCGCACGTTATTGAAGAAAGGACGCTGCCATAGGTTATAACCTGCAAGCTGGCGCAAGCTCTCAAAGGCCGGTATGTAAAAAGTGTTATACCAGAGACCGTAAGGGGTTCCTTCGGCCCAGCCGCCATCTTTCCCGGCCCAATGGGGGTAAAAAGTTAAAAGTGCTTTGAGCGAATAAGTCAACCATGTTTCGGTATCTGGTGTTTCACCGGCCATAGCCAAAGACATATCAGTAAGATAAGCGATCAATCGTCCATCATGGCTCTCTCCCGGAAGTGTGAGATAGTTATGTCTGTTAAGCCGCCGATATGTTTGCCAGGCTCGTTCTTTGCACATCTTGAATACGAGCTTTCTTTCATCGTCATCGAAAGCATCGTAAAGCCAGTCGTAAGCGATATGAGCACACTTGGAAAAAGACAAGCCCGCTTCGTCGCCCCACCTGGCACTGACAGACGTCACGTCATTATCATCTGTGGGCCAGGAAGCGATTTCGAGAAGGATCTTCTTAGCTGCGTCCGCATATTTCGCTTCTTCAGTCATTAAATACGCCAGGGCAAGATTCATCAACGCACTGTCCACATATCCGCGGAAATAACCGAAGTATTTTTGGTATTCCAGCCGTTGTACACCCGCCTC
Organism: Planctomycetota bacterium; assembly: GCA_019456195.1. Lineage (GTDB taxonomy): Bacteria > Planctomycetota > Phycisphaerae > Sedimentisphaerales > Anaerobacaceae > NIOZ-UU13. The sequence continues at coordinate 16,893 of VRUK01000101.1, forward strand.
TTTAATATGATGATACTTCGGATATTCGGGAATACCTTTAGACAAGGCCCGTTCAGCCGCTCTCTTACAGGCACGCCATGAACTTGCACGAGTAGTCAATAGTGACGACCGAATTTTGCCGAGCTGTGATTTCGGATAGAGAATACGCGGGTGTCCCTCAGGAACACGACGAAGCAGTTCACTTGGCTCGATCCAGGGAAGCTCTGCTGCATCTTCGGAAATGATAAAGGAACGTCTGTCTCGTCGGGCGGCATCTTTACCTCTGCTATCGAGGGCAATAACATCCCATGTGTACCTTCCCGGTCGAAGGACTCGGCTGGGGCAGTGTACGGGGTCTTTTCCGGCGTCAGCACTATAAACGCGATTCCCACCTTTGTCGAATATGTTGACGCGATAACCTGATGCCGCAGGACATGGCAGCCACGTTAATCCGACGGGTGATATCTTTACTTTAGCGCCATCATGTGGGTATGGAAAGAGCATCCTGTCGGACGTTTTCTCTTTCAGGAAGGCTGCAGATGGCAGTTGTCGCGCTATAGACTCTCCCCAGAGCATAGCGGTACTCAGTCCTAAAGCGCCTGTCGTCTTTATGAATGTGCGCCGTTTCATAAAGTATCCTCCTTCATTGACATACACTTATAAGATGTTCAATTGAAATTTTCTTACTAAGCCTCCGGGCAAAGAGACTGCGAGCTTTATTAGTATCAAAAATTGCCTTCTTTGTCAATCGTTATCAGCCTTTGTCAGAAGGCGGATAATGCTTGTCGGGGGCAGTTTGTATATAATTCTCGTAAATGAGAACTTGAAATTAATCCGTCAAGACTATTTTTCCCTTGACGGGGAGGCTGATAATTTGATATAAATAGTATGGTTAAATATATGGATTTTCAGTTTACCTGTGGGCTGATTCGTTGTTTTTATTGGATTAGCTTTGCGTGGTAAGTTTAGCTATAAATAGAATGTATAAAGTCGTAAGTAACACTTTATGTTTCATGTGGAAGATTATAGCGTTTGATTAACATCTAAATATTTGGCTGTTGTTGGAAGGAGGTAGTGGCAAGCCGTAAAAACCATCTTGGGAAGATATAAACAATCCACGATTTGTGTTTTTTTCGATGTCTATCGAAAACATTGAGTGTTTTTGGTGTGTGGCCAAAACATAATTTATAATTATTAAACTTTTGTAAGGAGGATTATTATGTACAGAAAATCAATTCTTTTTGTGTTGGTGCTGTCTCTTGTTTTGACAAGTGTAGTCAAAGCAGACCTCATCGGCTGGTGGAGGTTTGAAGAAGGCTCAGGAGACATCGCAACTGATTCGTCAGACTTTGGCAATGATGGCATACTTAATGGCAACAACACTTGGGTAGAAGGGTATTTCGGTGGCGGTCTGGAGCTTAGCAGCTCATATGTCGCAATTGACGGCATAGCCGATGACCTCACGGAAAACAGCTTTACGGTCAGTGCATGGATCAAGACAACGATGACAGGTGACGGCAACGTGATTGGATCTAACAGCACTGGTAGCGGTCACGATTTCATTTTTGGCGTTGATGGTGGTAATTTGCTGGTGGAAGCCGACAGCCTTAACACCTACCCCCCCACTATCAACGACGGCGAGTGGCATTTCATAGCCTACGTAAGGGACGGCGACCAAGCATTTGCATACACTGATGGCGACCTGGTAGGCGAGGAGACACCCTCGGGCGATCCCGCCGGGCAGGCACGTTGGTCCATAGGAATGGAATGGGACAGCAGCCCGAGCGACTTTTTCAATGGCACTGTGGACGATGTCCATTTCTTCAACAACCCTCTGTCAGGTGACCAGATTCAGCTTCTCATGGTTGGTGAAGGATTTGCATTGGCAGGTCGTCCGACTCCGAAGGATGGAGCTTATATTGATGATACCTGGGTCAGCTTAAACTGGGCTGCGGGTGATTTTGCTGTTTCGCACGATGTATATGTCAGCGATAATCTCGCAGACGTGGAAGCTAGCGCCGAAGCTGCGTTCCAGGGCAATCAGACCGCCACATTTCTTGTTATTGGTTTTCCCGGAATGGCTTTCCCCGATGGTCTTGTTAACGGCACGACATACTACTGGAAAATTGACGAGATAAATGATGTCGACCCAAACAGCCCGTGGATAGGTAACGTCTGGAGCTTTATAGTTCCCCCCAAGACCGCCTATCTACCCGATCCTGCCGATGGTGCTCAATCTGTTGATGTGGATGGACGGCTTAGCTGGACAGCTGGATTCAGTGGGAAACTTCACACTGTGTACTTCGGTGAAAGTTTTGAAGAAGTGGACGCTGCAGCCGGTGGTCTTCCTCAGGGAGCCACGACTTTTTCTCCCGGTACACTAAAAATGGCCAAGACTTATTACTGGCGGGTCGATGAGTTTGATCCTCCCACCACACACAAAGGCGATGTCTGGAGCTTTACAACAGAAGGCGCAGTTGAGGCCCTTGATCCGGCTAACGGCGCTGTGGACGTATCACAGACACCGGTTATGACCTGGGCACCGGGCTTGGGTGATTCATATGAAGTTTACTTCGGTGCCGATGCAGGTTCACTTGAGTTAAAAGGTAATGGCAACTTAGGTGAAGAGAGCTATGAACCAGCACAGCTTGAGTGGAATACCACTTACTACTGGCGTGTTGATGAGGCCAATAGCACCAATGCTGACAGCCCGTGGACAGGCCCGCTCTGGAGCTTTACGACAGCCAACTTCCTTATCATAGATGATATGGAAGCTTATAATGACCTTGCCCCAGATGACACGGCAAGCAATAGGATATTTAATGCCTGGATAGATGGATTCGGCGACCCAACAAATGGTTCTCTCGTGGGTTATGCAAATCCTCCCTTTGCCGAACAGAGTATTGTTCACAGTGGTAATCAGTCGATGCCGTTTGAATACGACAATGCCGCTGGTAAATCCGAGGCAACTTTGACTTTAACTTCCAATAATGACTGGACGATCAATGGTGTTAACAGATTGACGGTTTGGTATCGAGGTGATAATTCCAATTCTGCCGAGACAATGTATGCTATGCTCAACGGCAGCGCAAATGTCGATAACGATAATCCTGATGCGACACTGGCCTCCCGCTGGACCGAATGGAATATCGACCTCCAGGCCTTTGCTGACCAGGGCGTGAACCTTGCAAATGTAAGTTCGATTACTCTTGGTCTAAAATCAGGTACCGGCGGTACAGGTCTGTTACACTTTGATGACATTCGTCTCCATCCACCGACGCCGTAAGACGGCATTTGGATGTCAAGTAAATGTGTGGTTAATATTAGTAGATTTCGTAATTTTGGGGCTAATACCAAATTAATCGGTATTAGCCCTTTTTCATTGTGTGCCCGGCAGGGCACACTTACTTGGAGGTGAAAGTCCTCTATGGGCCCGACAGCGGGAACCATTAGCCGGACGGCAAGGGTGTCAGTCGTGAGGCTGAATCTGAAGGAAGCCGCAGGCAAAACGCTGGCTCGACGAACAGGAATCGCATACGAGGCGGTCATGTAGGATGAGAAGGCGAATATCTTCAAAGTCCAATAGCTGTACGGAAGGCATGGTCGTATATGCGGCGGGCATAAGCGCCAAGGTAGGTGTGCATTGCCCGGGGAGGTCTGTCTATCTGCCAGGTGCTACTGTCATCGAGAGGTGGCGGGATGGGTAGGCAGAAGTCAGCAGACGGAGTAGGTCCATCGACCGGACTGAAGGCCTGAACATGTAGTACTGGTAAGGAACCTGGAATTTCGATGGAGTCAGCAGATGCAGACCGACAGGCTGAGATGCCTGTCACCGCCCCGGATGGCAGCCGACGGAATCGGCGAGGGAATGGGGATGGTGCGTCAAGGCCCACGGCAAGGACAGGCAATTCCGGCCCAGATGCAATTGCAGCGTCTGCAATGTGTTACATGAACCGCCGTGGTACGGAACCGTATGCCCGGTGGTGTGGGAGGACGGCGGGAGCAATCCCGCCTCCTACCCGATGCGCTGAGAAATAAATTGACTTGCATACCCAGTTAGCCCTTCGACTTTGCTAAAGTGTATTAGGCCACGCCCAAACGAGTTTGAGCTTGCCACTCTATGGATTTGGTTTTTTCCGGCAGTACTGTCCCATTATAAGTCGAACAAGGACAATTGGTTATAGTTTAGTTTCTCATTAAAATTATAATAATTTTCG
>VRUK01000102.1 GCA_019456195.1 Planctomycetota bacterium
TATCAAGGCCGCACTAATCGCACCGCAATTCCTGCTTTTGTCCAGTAGATCAGCGACTTAAAATTCGGATGTCGCCGGAAAGATTGACCAAGCAGTTTAGTTGCCTGGCCATATGATCCCTCCCTGAATGCACAACGTCCTGTCTTAAGGCCACCCTTGCTGAGCACCTTCAATGCTATTTTAGGCGGGATCACTTTATTTCCATCCTTATCGTAATAAAAACGCTCAAGAACTTTAAACTCAGTAAGGCAGTTCTCGAAAGAAACTGTTGAAAGATTGTCAGAATGGCGGCGTCTTTTGAAAGTAGGTTTGGGCAGTGCCACAAATCTATACTTCATTGAAAGAGAAAGCCAAAGGTCATAATCAGAGCAGACGTGCAATGATGTATCAAAGGTGACACCGTCCTTCAATATCTTTCTGGGGAACATAGAGCCGCAAGAATGAACGATGATAGTTTGAAATAAGTGTTTGGTAATGTTTCCACTGAATAGTTTTCTTTTACATTTACCATAAACGTTGCCATCTTGGTCAATTCTAACATATGAGCCGTAAGCAACAACATCGTCGGCTTCTGTTTCCATAACTTTAACCAGCCGTTCGATAGCATCAGAAAATAACAGATCATCGGAATCTATGAAGGAAATATATTTGCCGCGTGCAAGTTCTATAAGTTTATTTCGAGCGGCGGCGTCACCCCCATTTTCCTGCCAGTGACAAGTAATAGGAACACCAAGCTGTTTAATCATATCCTCGGTGCCGTCTGTTGAACCGTCATCGACCACAATGATTTCATAATCCTTGTAAGTTTGCGCCAGGATGCTCTCGAGTGTTTCTTTGAGATAATCCTTCCGATTATAAGTTGGGACACAAATACTGACCTTAGGTTTCTGCGAGGTAGTAAGAATTTCCGGTTGACGTCCGAATCGCTCGACCTCTTTTACGTCATCTGTCGAGCCCCTTATACACTCCATAATCACGCCGCATAATTTTTGGCCGATAACATTGATATCAAATCTTCGAGTTTGAGCCCTCCCGGTATCGGACATTTGTTTCCGCAACTCAATGTTGTCAATTAACTCATTGATTCTGTCAATCCATTCCTGAATATTCGAAGCGTGAAAACCCGTCACTCCATTACGAACATATTCTGAATTTACACCTACCGGTGATGCGATAACCGGCAGGTTGGCGGCCTGGTATTGCAGAATTTTGAAGCCGCATTTACCGCGGGTAAATCGGTTGTCCGGAAGCGGAGCCAGGCCAATATGGCTCGTAGTTAAATCCTCAACCTGTTTTTCCAAAGACCATCTGCGTTTTTCCACTTCCATGTTCTTCAGATTAAAGAAGTTATCGCATATTATCCTCAAAACGACATTGTCATAACGCAAGCCGATTTGTTCAACGGCAGGTTTGATTTCTGAAAGATACTGTAATGTGCTCTTGCTGCCTATCCAGACAAGACGAATTCTGCCATCATCTTTCACTTTAGTCTCAGCCGTATATACTTTAGTATCCAAACCTGTGGATAAAATCTTAACCTCAGTATTGAATCTTCGTGCATGTTCAGCCAAATAAGAATTGCCTGCAATAACAACATCAGCCAGCTTGGCGCTTCTGCGAAAACCGTTGAAGTGAGATGGACTATTACGGCCAGGGTGGTGAGGATTATACATTATAGCATCGTCAAAATCATAGATGATCTTCTTGCTGTTTCTGCGCAGCAACAGAGCATCACGAAAATTCAAACCTTTCTTATGAAGGAAAACACCGTCAAAATCTGCAGCCAGCTTAAAGAGCTTTCGACGTGCCCAAAAACCAGCCGGCAATTTCGCAACTTGATAATCTATACCGTTTGCACGCAAAGTGTCAAAATAGATTTGTATTCGCTGCCTAAAGCTTGCGCGTTCCGGATTGTTGGTCAAAACCAAAAGCCTCATTACTTTTTTCTTCCAGTTTATTTATTAGTGGTTTATTCTGCAGAGTCTCAGTTCAATGAGCTTTTGCAGGCCTGCCCATTTATTATGACGATTGTCTCAAACAAAAACTCGAAACTAATCAGCCGGCATAAATGCTATCTCGATTCCATGGCAAGGAAATATGTAACACAGATGTTGTTCGTAAAACTCCATAAAAGACCTATGGCAATTGATCAAAAAACCAAATGCTTTTTTGATTTGTCGAGAGAGCCGGAAAGGAGAGCGAAACACAAGCCGCTGTGATATTATATTTATTCTTATATCCGTGTAAAAATTCGGAACTTTTCTTTTTAGTTGACGTTCTGTTTCTACAAAATAATAAAAGGTATATAAGCCGAAAAACCTTTTATGCGTGTAATCCGAGTAATAATATGGATTGGAAAAATGAGGCACAAAAATATGTGCTTTGCCGCTTTTCTTGAGAACCCTGACCATCTCTCGCATTAAATCTTCAAAATTTTGTATATGTTCAAGTACACTTCTACAATGAATCTCATCAACAGAATCATCCGGCAAAAAAGACAAGCCGTTCTCTATGTCGGCAACTACGTCAACATTTGGCAAGTCCACTTTATCAACAGTAATTCTGCCTTGTTTACTTTTCTTGCCGCATCCCAATTCAATAATTAACGGGCTGCCGTCACTAATTATTTTCTCTAAATCAATTTTAATAGAGGTTTCCATCTGTACTCGCTTTTCGATAAGTATGAAACCTAATCATAATTAGTAAAAATACTGCACACAAGGGTATCATAGATGTTTTTTCAATTAAATCAAGATGGTATTTGGTTAGCTTTTGCAATCAACCATGCAAATGCCGTGAAAAATGTCTTTTGAAACGCTTTAATATTTTGATAGTATGAAATGTTTCAACTATAATTGATTTTTCCAGAAAACAAGGGCAAATAGATATGCCCCGGCATATAAGTTCGGATAAACACATGATATATAACGTCATACAAAACAATGACACTTGTGCTTTGTCGCTTTGAAAGATCGTATTTATGGGTAAACACGAAGCTAATTTCATGAATAAACCATCAGGATATTTCCAAAGCAATCGAGAAGATATGCTAAAATATGTACCGACGGACACAAAAACATCCTTGGAGTTCGGCTGCGGGTATGGGGAATTTTCTGCTCTGGTTAAAGATAAATTTGATGCCGAAACATGGGCGGTTGAGATAAATGAAGAAGCAGCTCATGAAGCGGAAAAAAAAATAGACAAAGTACTCAATTTTGATGCGGCTGAGTCACTTGATAATATACCAGAAAACTATTTTGATTGTATAATTCTCTTTGACATTTTAGAACACTTACTGGACCCTTCTGCTTTATTACGTGCTTTGAAAAAAAAATTATCGAGTAAGGGAGTTATCATAGCATCAATTCCAAATATCAGATATTATCGCACGTTTGTTGACTTAGTTATACACGGCAACTTGGACTACAAGGAACATGGAATATTGGACAGAACCCACCTGAGATTTTTCACCTATAAGAGTATAGTTAAAATGCTCAACCTGCTGGACTTTGAAATTTTGGTATTGGAGGGTATACATCCGACTTCGAGCCGAACTTTCAAAATATTAAATGTGATTTTACTAAATTCCATCGTTGACGTTAGATTTAAGCATTTTGCCATAGTTGTCAAACCAGGATAGCACCGAAAATAACATGAAACTTTCAATTATTATAGTAAGCTGGAATGTGCGAGAAGACCTCCTCAGGTGCATGCGTTCTATCAAAGAAAATGAACCATCCTGTGATTTTGAAGTAATCATCGTTGATAATGCAAGTACTGACGACACTGTCAACATGATAAAAAAGTCTTTTTCCGAAGTAAAGCTAATCACAAACCAACAGAACCGTGGCTTCGCGGCTGCAAACAATCAGGCTATTGAGCTGTCACAAGGCGAATATGTACTTTTATTAAATCCTGATACAATCTTGCATCCGAAATCGCTGGACATCCTTGTCAAGTTTATGGACAGTAATGAAGACATGGGTGCTTGCGGGCCGAAACTTTTGAATGCTGATGGTTCAACACAGGATTCTGTCAGACGCTTCCCTTCTTTCCGAGGGGCTTTGCATCGGCATACAGTATTCAAGTTCGTGGGGATCTTCAAAGGTGAATACAGAAAGTGGGTAATGTACGATTTTAAGAATGACAAACAAAGAGATGTGGACCAGGTGATGGGAGCTGCTCTAATGGTAAAAAGATCGGTAACAGAGCAAGTGGGACTGATGGATGAAAGATTCTTTATGTATTATGAAGAAGTCGATTTGTGTTATAGAATTAAACAGGCGGGCTGGCGTATAGTATTTATACCTGAAGCGGTTATTACTCACATTGGCGGGGGTTCATCGGGACAGATACCTGTGAGCAAACGCATAATGGCAATGACAAGCCTCCTCAAGTTCTTCAGAAAGCATCGGGGCAAATTTGCTACACGGCTTTTTAGCTGTGTCTTCAAACCTGCGGTTATTCTCAGAGACCTGATGAATATTGTGCTCAGCACTATTAAGTATATATTTGCGACGGCAACCTTAGACAGAAAAGGTCGTAAAAAAACAGCAGAAAACATAAAGAATTCTGTGATATTGATCTGGAGATACTGTAGTCGGTTCAGACTTTTGAAGATGTAAAATCCTGATAGTTCCCCTATAAATCCGGAGTACCATCAAACCAGGGCGCACTGTAGTTTCCTTTTTCCACAAGCTCGAGAATATAACCTGCTATTCTTACACAGTTGAAGCGTTCGTGGGTCCACTGCATTCCGGCATCAGCTATTTTTTTCCTTTCTGTTTCATGCTTGAGATACCAGTCTGCCAGTTCGAAGAATTCATCCACCGTGTCAAAATACTTCAAATGCACTCCATCCCGGAAGAGAAGGTCTGTCTCAGGCACCCGTTTGGCCAGCACAAAAGTACCTCCAGCAAGATAATGTGTTAATCTGTCAGAATGATACATTCTTACCGAGTTAACGGCATTGACATGCGCTCCGATACAAGCGCCACTGATGGCATACAAATAGTCAGTACCTCCAATTTGTGGTCTTCCGAAACAGCCGTAAAGCTTGCAATTATCTCGTTTAGCAAGTTCAGTTACGAGCTTTTCCCTTATATTCTCGCTTGTATCCGCATGATGTTTTGCCGTACCCGTCCACAAAATATCTGTTTGCCATTTTGAGGCAACTTCATAACGATGATCGTTATCTGGATCGCACATATTTGGCATAAAGGCACAGAGGGGTACTTCGGCATCCCTATAATCCTGCAGGAATTCGCCGTCATTTGTTGCTGTTAATATGTCTAACTCTTTTGCAGTCTCTATTATCTCTCTCCGAAGTTTCGGCCACGGGTCGCCGTCATTTCCTATGAAAATAGTATTTGGAGCAACTTTCCGCATACGTCTCACGGTAGTAGCATCAAGAATCTTAGGAAAACATATAAACACAATATCTGGTTTATAAGTTTTTATTTGGTCACATAATAGCTCATCGGTTTGGGACTTGAAAAGCAGCTTAGAAAGGCTTTTGCTCTTAAATGGGCTTACTTGTGAAAGCTCTGAGCAATAACTAAAAATACGAATATCGTTTCCCAAACGAACAAAACCTTTAGCTAACTTAGGTATTTGATCCACAAAAGTCTTTATAGGCTTGAGCTTTCTATCATAAATAATAAATATTCTCTTTGGTCTTTGCATTTTTGTGGACATTTTGGTTTTCTTTTATTTGGATTTTTCAAATTTCTTTAATACTGATGATATTTTTTAGAGCAGAAATATAGCTTTTCCTTAAATGCATTTCTTTGAAACACATCAAAATACCCTTTTGAAGTTTAGGTTGAGTACAATTTTCCTATCATATATATATGTGTGGGCACCATGACATACTTATAGTCTACTAACCAACGTAACATGCCGATGCGAGATAGAGTTTTAAGAAACTTGGCCGATATTCCTTGAAAGAAATGGCCCTTCCGAAAGTAGTATTTTGAACTAAAGGGAATTCTTCCAATCTCTTCATCAATAACTTTGAAGTCATTTTTTCTTGTAGTCGCAACTGCTGCCTTATCGAGATTAAATGATAATTTCGGGAAAAGCTTTTTAATCCCTTCATGTGTAAACCGCCAGTAATCCGAAGGGTAGCCGTGAAATCCTAATGAAAAGGGAACGGATAAACATATCTTACCCCCTGGTTTCAATAAGTTAGTCAAATTGTTTGCAACGAAAAAAGGATCTTCACAATGCTCCAAAACACTCAAGCAAAAAATAGTCCCAAACCGTATATTTCCCAATTTTTCATCAATTTCATCCATACTTTTTGTCAAGTCTAATACGATATCAACTCGTGGCCCTTCTTCCATATCAATACCTACATATTTTTCTGTTTTCGGAAAAAGGGATTTGATATCCTGAGTATTTCCATAATCCTTAGATCCAACCTCAAGATAAGCTCCTTCGAAATGGCTCATCTGATTTTGTATGAAAATTTGGTCGTTTATATTTCCCATGCTCAACAATCTCTAATCTCATTAACCGTTATGTAATAAACTATTTTTATCCTTTAAGCTATTCTTTTTATGACTTGTCTTTTGTATTCAGTATCTTCCAAACGTCGAATTTTTCTGCCTTGTACTGCTGCTGTCAACATACTTAAACTTCAATGGTGCATCTCATACTACTTCTTTTCTCAAAAACAATTCTCTATCCAACAATTCATCTCGAAGTCTGCTGTTAAATGACTCTACATAACTGTTCTCCCAAGGGCTGCCCGAGGCTATAAATAACCTCTTAACTCCAGATATTGCGAGACATCTTTTAACAGCATTGTTAGCAAACTTGGGACCGTTGTCGCCGCGTATATGATCAGGTTCTCCACGAACCGCAAGTAATTCATTTTTTAACGAGGGATTCAAGTTTGTTCAACTCTGTAATGGCCTCGTTGAAATGACCGATATTCTCTATTCCCAGCCAATATTCTTCGATACGATATGCGCCAATATGACGCTTTTTCTCTAATAGCTTATTCGCAAGGTCAGGCATTGTAAAAAATGTATTATCCGGTACGAAGTCGATAACAGACGCATCTAATACATAAATTCCCGCACTCACATTAAATGTCGTACTTGGTTTTTCAACAATGCCGCAAAGCGTATCACCTTCAAGCTCTAAAACTCCAAAAGGCAATTTATGTTCGTATGTTCTATATCCAATAGTAATGCAATATTTGCCCTTCTTATGATAATTAATCATCTTTGAAAAATCTAGTTGAGTGAAAATATCACCATTCATCAAAATGAATTCTTCTCCGTCACCAAAACAATCCCGCATTAATGACAAAGGCCCTGCCGTCCCTAAAGGCTTTTCTTCGTCAACATATTTTACAGAAAGACCGAATCTTGCTCCATCAGCGCAAAAGGCCTTTATCAGTTCACCTTGATAGCCAACTGATATAATCACTTCTGTTATACCAAACTCTTTGAGATTCTTAAGAATAATCTCAAGAATTGGCTTCTCAGCAATTGGCAATAAAGGCTTTGGAATTGAAAATGTCAAAGGCCGCAATCTGGTACCTTTGCCACCGGCTAAAACTACAGCTTTCATCTTTACACCTCACACTCTATATTTATCAGGATCGTAAAAACTCGGATTACTTTTAATAAAACTAATTGTCTCTTCAAGGCCATGAGTCAATGAGACCTTTGGTAACCATCCCAATACGTTTCTTGCCCTTGTATTATCCGCGCACAATCTTTCCACTTCACTGTGCGCTGGACGAAGCCTTTCTTTATCGTGCTCTACAACTATATCTCGTCCGACGAGAGATATTATCTTTCTTGTTAAATCTTCAATTGAAATCTCCTGCCCTGATCCAATATTAATTTCCATACCAACTGATTTTTCCGATTCTGCTACTTTAATAAAGCCTTCTGCTGTATCTGTAACAAATGTGAAATCTCTTGTAGGAGTCATATTACCCAATGTGAGCCTGTCTTTCGTTAAAGCCTGTGAAATAATAGAAGGGATGACAGCTCTGTCGGATTGACGCGGCCCATAAGTATTGAAGGGCCTTATCACAGCAACCGGCAAATCAAAGGAATGATAGAAGCTCAATGCAATGGCGTCAGCGGCGATTTTACTCGCAGAATACGGAGATTGAGGTTGTTTGGGATGATCTTCATTTATTGGAACATATCTTGCCGTACCATAGACTTCACTCGTGGAAGTTTGGACTAATTTCTCTATACCTGCATCTCTTGCCGCCATTAATATATTCAACGTACCAATGGTATTTGCTTCGATTACTTCCTGGGGATGTATATAGGAATATGGGATCCCCACTAATGCGGCCAAATTAAATATTACATCTACGCCATCTATCGCTTTAACTACGGTTTCCAATTCTCTAATGTCACCATAAACAATATCCATATTGTTTCTAAGATCATCAGAAAAATACTTAATAAAACCATCGTCAGACCTTGAGGTATATCGCACAAAAGCCCTGACCTTGGCTCCAAGTCCAAAGAGACGCTCCGTAAGATGAGATCCAATGAATCCCCCAGCGCCTGTTACCAAAACTTTCTTCCTGTCCCATGCAAACATTTTATATTTCCTTCTATTGTTAAAATTAATATTCGCTTCAAATGAACCATTTTAAGCCTGAGCTTAAACTATTTTTCTTATGATTTGTTTTTTGTATTCAGGGTCATCTGGATTAGAAGCATGTTTCATTGTAATATTGCGGCCCATGCCCTTTAGCTCCATGGGCGTTTCTTTTCTTAAGAAGCACACATACTCCTCGCTAATATGTCCGAAATCAACGGCCTGGTATCCTTTCTTGCATAAATCGTAAACCAAAACAGTTGCCGTCGGGCCTAAAGCAGTCAGTATCAGCGCATCAGAATTAACTTCATCAAATGCTGATAAAATCTGATCATATTTGTTAAATGCGTTTTTAACCGGACAAAAGAGAATACGTGATATGGATTTGGCCCCATCAAATATATCATTACCAACTCCGAGTCGTGCCTCTTCGCCCTCAAATAATATTACGTCTCTGTCTCTCCACATCTCCTTTAATTTCTTAATATATGTGCAGCATCTCTGGTAGTGTTCGTCTGTTTTGTTGAAATTTAAATAGTACCTGTTAAAAAAGGCATTATAGTAAACACGGTTCATATCGAGAAAAGAATATGTCATTTGTCGCTTTTTAAACATATATTTTCTCCAGAACTTTCTTGTGTAAGGCACATAACAATCCAGCGAGCCAAAACAATCAGGTAAGCCAATCAGTAAATTCGGGAGATCTGATGAGATTACTTCTTTCAGTCTTTCGGCAAGGTCTTCACAGGGGTCGTGAAAAGCTATTCTACTGTAGTTCATACAAGCGAACTCTCCGTCCCCAAAACGAGATATAGAACATTTGTCATTTATGATCTTGTCCAGTGTCTCTTCTGTGCTTTTTATTGTTGGTATCTGAACACTGTAACTATTGTTTATAATTTTATCATAAATTTCATAAGGCATATTTTCCAGCTTGCATTGAAATTCCTCAAGCTGTTTGTGCTTTGGGCCTGAATAAAACAGTCTTTTCTTGAAGCGATCTAATTCTTTTTCAATTTTCCTAAGCACCATATTTTGACCTTAAATCGTAAATTACGGCTTATTTTTTAAGCATTCTAACTGCATATATATATCCTGTACTCATCTTTTTTGACAAAATTTTTGTACGTATGGCAAATCCATTGTCTTTCAGAATACCAAGTAGTTCGTCAGGACTATTATGATGGTACTCCATAATAATAACATCTATTTCTCCAATTAGCTTTTCTTCATTAAGCCGTCCAAATATCTCGAATTCCGCACCCTCGCAATCGCATTTAACGATTATGTGCTTATTTTTATTTTCTTTTATAATTGGAGCTATTTCTTTCGCTGCATCCTTGATGACCACTGTTTCTTCTGTTGTATTTTTTTCACCCTTGCAAACATCGAGAGTGGTACTCATACCACCTGTCACCTTGGCCATATAAGGCAGTTTCAGCGTTATTTCTTTTCTACCAAGCCCAAAATTAAAAGCTTTTATTTTTTCGCTCAGTTGCGGATTAAGTCCCAGATTCCTTTTTGCCAACTCAAAAGTTGGCTTAAATGGTTCGAAGGAATATATATATATTATATTCGGATATGTAGCAAAATAAAGTGAAGCTATGCCGCGATTTAGCCCTATATCAATCAAGACCGCGTCTTGGCTAAAATTTATAGCGTAGTCTTTATTAAGAAATACCTCTTTTGTAATACCCATAGCTTCATGAGGTACGTTTGAAATATCTATTTTTACACCTTCGGGAGTGATAACAACCTCATTTTCGATCTTGCATCCATGCGACAAAAGTTTCTTACGCCGACTTTTGGTGCCGATTAATTTACGTTTAATCTCTTTTCGCCACTTTTTTTGAGGCACAAAACAGCATAGGAGATTTACCAGTATTTTCACTATCAACAAATCCTTTCTGCCATCCTTACCGCATAGATATAACCCGTTCGTGATTTGCTCGAACCTGGTTTTACCTGTACTGCAAAACCATATTCCGTAAGAGTATCTATCAATCTATCAGGTTTATCAAAATGAAATTCCATTAGAACTATATCTATTTTACCAACTATCTTTTCTTCACTTAGTCTTTCAAATATCTCGAATTCGGCCCCCTCACAATCGCATTTAACGATTATGTGTTTATTTTTATTTTCTTCTAAAATAGGAGTTAATTCTTTCGCCGCATCCTTGATGATAACTGTTTCTTTTTTTATTTTTTTTTCGCCTTTGCAGACATTGCGAATAGTACTCATGGCGCCAGTCGCCGTAGCTATATAAGGCAGCTCCAGTGTTACTTCTGTTTTGCCAAGCCCTAAATTAAAAGCATTTATCTTTTCACTCAGTTGCGGATTAAGTTCCAGATTCCTTTTTGCCAACTCAAATGTTGGCTTAAACGGTTCGTAGGAATATATCTTTTTTATGTTTTCATTGGTTGCAAAAAACAAGGATGCAGCCCCTCGATTCATCCCTATGTCAATCAGTATTGATTCTTTTCTTATGTTTAAGTTGTATTCACTTTTGACAAAAACCTCTTTAATGAGATACAAAGGATGGTCTGGCTTATCGGAAATATCTATCTTAACACCTTCGGGCGTGGTTATAATGCCGGCATTTATCTTAAATCCATAACCCAAAAGTTCTTTTCGTCGGATCTTCCTGTATATCAGATTATACCTTATTTTTTTTCGCCACTGTTTTCGAGGCACAAAACAGCAAATAAAATTAACCAACGCCTTCATTATTACGACCCTATTTTATGTAAAAACTATATTGCTTAACTTCGACCCATCTACTTATCCAGCGAACTATCAGCCATAATTTCCTGTACTTGTTGTGAATTCATTATCTTCTTTATATTCCTGTTTATCTTTCTTTTTGTCCTGCTGCGAAGATTAAACTCACTTTGATTAACTACTTGTGTAGCGTGAGCAAGATGGTAAATAAATCGTCCCATTACAGATGGCGGCAGTTCAACGGTCTTATGGCCGCGGTCAACGAGTTCAAAATAGAGCTTTTTACCACCCGTCAAACCCTTGTCTCTATCCATAAGGAACGAGAGTCGCTCCCGGCGCAAAATATCTGTTCGGTACAGAGAGCATATTGTGCGATTGTAATAGCGAAACTTACCGACAGGGTCCTGCTCTCGAAGAACCTTGCGCTTTAATGTTCTAAAATCGGTTGCTTTTTTGAGTAGGATTCGCCATTTCGGTATCAATTCGATTTTGCCGGAACCAACACAGACTATACTTTCATCGCTACCGAAATAGTAAATCAGATCTTTGAGCCAGTTGTCTTTCCGGACAAAAGTATCCGAGTGCATCGAAATAAAAAATTCGGTATTACAGTTCTCCAGACCAAGGTCAAGACCGGCACCGTGGGCATAACCTCCGCCAGGTTCATTCGCTCCGGCACGACGCTCGATTAGCCGAATCCAGTTGAGAGATTTAAGGTATTTCAAAGACTCATCTTGTGAATCGTTATCAATAACGATGACTTCGTATGGATATTTAGTAAACTTGCGTATGCTGCGCAGACATAGTCGCGCAAAGTCCAGAGTTTTATAATTCACTATACATATAGTTGCTTTGCCTTTAATAAGGTTTGACATTAATTAAGACTTCCCCCTTGCCTCAGCGGTTTCCATACATCGAATCGTAATACTTTTGATAGTCGCCGGAGACAACGTTACCGAGCCATTGTGTGTTGTGAAGATACCAGTCTATGGTTTTATTCATACCCTCTTCAAAACTCACGGACGGCCGCCAGCTAAGTTCGCTAATCATCTTACTTGCATCGATGGCATATCGTCGGTCATGTCCGGGCCTGTCGGCTACATGCTTAATAAGTGATTTTGGCTTGCCAAGACGGCCTAATATTACATCAATTACTTCCAGATTCACCTTCTCATTACAGCCCCCAATGTTATAAATCTCACCGGAAGGAGCTTTTTGCAGAACCTGCCATATAGCGGTACAATGATCATATACATACAGCCAATCACGCACATATAAGCCATCGCCATAAACGGGCAATTCTTTATCATTGAGGGCATTATTAATCATCAGTGGAATCATCTTCTCTGGAAACTGATATTCGCCGTAATTATTTGAGCATCTTGTAATGTTATATTTTATTCCCCATGTATGGCCGAAAGCTCTCACCAGATGGTCAGCCGCAGCTTTACTGGCCGAATAAGGAGAATTTGGACTCAGCCGTGTTTGTTCGGTGAATTTACCCTCAGCTCCGAGTGAGCCATAAACTTCATCGGTAGAGATTTGAATAAACCTCTCCAGTTTTTTATCACGGGCAGCTTCAAGAAGAGTTAACGTGCCGGATATATTGGTCTCTATAAAAATTTTAGGCTCAGCAATAGAACGGTCCACATGGCTCTCTGCGGCAAAATTAATTATTGCATTGATTTGATATTCATCGATAATCTTTTCGATTAATGCACCGTCACATATATCACCTTTTACGAACTTATAATTTGGCTGCTCCAAATATTCTGCGAGATTTTCAAGATTGCCGGCATAAGTCAGCTTGTCGAGATTGACCACAAAACAATCAGGATGCTCTGAAAGCACCATCCGCACAAAATTGCTTCCTATAAATCCTGCACCGCCTGTAACCAGAATCTTTTTCATACTTGCCTCAAAAAGCGTTCCAACGGGACTTGCCATGATTCAATCGGCTCATCAAGCAAAGCTTCAATCTTGCTGCAATCGAACCGGCTGTTTAACGGTCTTGCAGCAGCACTATTCAAATCACTTGTTTTACAGGCCAACAGGTTAACATCCATCGAGAGCTTGTCAAATATAAACTCCGCAATTCCATACCGGCTGACATAACCGGAACTTGCGAAATGAAACACCCCCTCCGGCTTTATTCGAAATAATTTACAGATTACCCTGGCAACTTCGGTCGTAGCCGTTGGCGAACCTGTCTGGTCATCAACCATCGTTACTACTTTATCAGTCTTCGCGCGCCGTATCAACTTGCTTACAAAGTTTTCACCTGCTTTGCCGTATGTCCATTCCACACGCATTATACAATGCCGGCAGCCGCTGTGGCCCAGGAGTTGCTCCCCTGCCAGTTTGCTCTTTCCATATTCATTTATAGGATTTGGAAGATCAGTCTCAACATAGGGTCTGTCCAATCGTCCGTCAAAAACAAAATCCGTGCCGAGATGGAGCAACCATGCGTCGGCTTCTTTCACAAGAGCGCCCAGCCGCCCTGTCGCTTCTGCATTGACCTGATGTGCTAATTTGGTTTCGCTCTCAGCGCCATCGACATTAGTATAAGCTGCACAGTTGACGATTATTTTTGCGCTACCAACGGCCTCTTTAAGCTGTTGAGAGTTGGTTATATCAAATTCCGGCAAATCAAATACTTTAACATCAAAGCCCTGCTGCTCACAGATTTTTGCCAGGTCCGTACCAAGCATCCCCCGACCGCCGAGAATTGCAATCTTGCTATCATTAGTTGACATCATAGACTCCCCACATGCGGCAACTTCTCAGGTCGTATATCTTTAAGTCTGGGATAGTCTGTGTCTTTTGACGATAAGATAGGCTCCTCCATCGGCCAGTCAATATTAATATCGGGGTCATTCCAGATAATCCCGCCTTCACTCCCCGGATTATAAAAATCAGTGCACTTATATGAAAAAACCGCCGTCTCACTTGTAACACAATACCCATGAGCAAAACCCGATGGAATATACACCTGCCTGTGGTTCACAACGGAAAGTACCTCACTAATCCACTGGCCAAAAGTCGGTGAGTCCTCGCGAATATCGACAGCAACATCCACAACCTCACCCGATAAAACCTGAACCAATTTACTTTGTGATTGAGGATATTGAAAATGTAAGCCGCGTAAGACCCCTCTTGTGGAAAATGAGACATTATCCTGCACAAATGAGCCCTTTATACCGGCTTTCTCATAACGCGTACTGTTCCATGTTTCCAAAAAGAATCCCCTCTCATCGGAAAAAACATCCGGCTCCAATACGAGCACTCCCGGCAGTTTCGTCTCTTTAATATTCATTTTATACTGACACCTCTACTATTAGGCCTTGCATTATTAATTAAATACAGGGTGGCACCCTCAAACTTGTTTGGAGGTGGCCTTGCTGGCAAAATCTGACTTTCCTGTAATTTTTTAGTTTCATTTGTTTTGCAAGGACCAGTAATACCCCTTTTGTCACTGGGGAGGTTTCTTTACAACTAATTCATTGGCTCGACCAAGCGATTCAAATGTGCCTGCATCCGTCCACCAACCGTCGAGGATATCATAAGCCAACTGATCTTTTTCAATATAAGCGTAATTAACATGAGTAATTTCAAGCTCACCGCGAGCTGACGGTTTGAGGACCCGTATTATCTCAAAAACTTGTGCATCGTAAAAATATATACCGGTTACGGCATAATCCGACTTCGGTTCTTTAGGTTTTTCTTCAATGCCAATAACCTTGCCATCCGCCAGTTCTGCAACACCAAAACGCTGTGGGTCTGCCACCTGCCTAAGGAGTATTCTCGCGCCGGTTTTCTGAGCAATGAATTTATCGGCATAATTTTTAAGACTGCTTTCAAAAATATTATCACCAAGAATAACAACCATAGGCTGGCCTTGTGCGAAATTCTCACCCAACGCCAAAGCCTGGGCAATTCCACCCGCCTCGTCCTGAACTTTATACGTAAATCGACAGCCAAAGTCCTTTCCGGAACCCAGCAGATTAACTACATCGCCCATATGTTCGAGGCCGGTTACAATCAGGATTTCCTCGATGCCGATAGAAGCTAGTTTCTCAATGGGGTAATATATCATCGGCTTTTGCCCGATGCCAAGAAGATGCTTATTTGTAACTTTGGTCAACGGCCTAAGACGAGAACCTGTGCCGCCGGCAAGAACAACACCTCGTAAATTCATTTGAACCTCCCTAACAAATAATCAATCAGCATTTCTCAGGTAATTGCTTTTGTCGCCCCGGTAGTAAACCCGCCATCTACCAGAATTATCTGGCCTGTAATATATTCGCTGGCATCCGAAGCCAAAAAGACAACCGTACCATCAAGGTCATGTGGCTGCCCGGGACGATTCAAAGGAATGCGGTCCGTAATATATTCCAACCATTCTTTATTTTCATATAACACTGCGTTTTGCGCCGTCTTAAACCAGCCGGGAGCCAGCACGTTGACCGTGATTCCGTACTTGCCCCATTCCGCAGCGAGGCTTCTGGTCATCAACAGTACAGCACCTCGACTTGCTGTATAAGGTGCGATACCTTCCATACCGAAAACACATGTACACGAACCCATGGTTATTATTCTGCCGTAGTTTCGTTTTATCATCTCCTTTGCAACCGCCTGAGCACAAAAAAAACTGCCTTTAAGATTGGTATCCAACACAGTGTCCCAATCCTGCCAGGAAAATTCGGTGCTTGGATTTCGAATATTCAAACCGGCGTTGTTAACCAGAATATCAATTTTCCCATATTCTTTTATGGTCGCCTGAACCATATTATCAATATCACTTTGCGAGAGCACATCCAACTGAACAGCTAACGCCTTTCTACCCAAAGATTCTATTTCCTGCTTGAATTCGGTCAATTTCGACAAATCCCTGCTGGTAATAACTAAATCAGCGCCGGCTTTGGCAAGCGCCCGTGCAAAATACTGACCCAAACCACGACTGGTTCCGGTCACAATTGCCACCTTGCCGGAAAGATTAAAAAGGTCCTGCATCTTCAATTCCTTAAACTTTATGGTTCCAACACTATTTTCAGTAAATTTTCCTCGGCCTTATGCAAACGCTCAAAAGCACTCGGTCCGTCTTTTAAAGGTAAAACACCGCTGATTAACGGCTCAATATTAATCTTACCGGAAGCTACAAGCCCTATACACTCGCTAAATTCACCCGAACTGGCATAAGATCCCCTAAAAGTCAGCTCTCTTGCAACTAATTCCTGTAGATTGAATTCAGCGGTTTGTTCCAGATTGCCAACAGCAACAATATGTCCACCGGTTTTTGTAATTGAAATCCCATCCCGGAAAGTCTTAGCGTATCCAACGACCTCGAAAGTAACATCCGCCCCTTTGTCTTTTGTTTCCTTAAAAACCATTTCTCTCAGGTCACTCTTCAAAGGATTTATGACTTTATCTGCTCCCAGCTTGCTTGCCAAACCAAGCCGAAATTCATTAATATCAACTACAATGACCTTGGCCGCACCTCGTAACTTGGCGGCCTGCATAACAAAAAGCCCTATCGTCCCGCCTCCAATAACCACAACTGTATCTTCAGAAGATATAGGTGGTCTATTGCCGGCGTGCGTACCTATTGACGCAGGCTCCAAAAAAGTCGCCTGAATAAATGACATATTGTCCGGAATCTTTGATACAATCCACCACGGCACTGATACATATTCAGCAAATGCTCCATGCCTCTTAAACTCTGGCGTGGAAACCCCTAATACCTGCCGTTTGTCACAACGATTAAATAAGCCATTCCGGCAGGGTTGACATTTATTGCAATATACTGTCGAATCAAAGCAAATTCTGTCGCCCTTCTTAAAACCATTTACATTTTTACCTGTATCTTCAACAACACCAGCCGCCTCATGGCCCATAATCAAAGGGGGAAGCCTTCTGCCCGTCTTACCCGTAAATCCATGAACGTCCGAGCCGCAAATTCCGCATGCTTTGACGCGAATCAGCACTTCTTCATCACCCGCTACAGGATCGGGAAAATCTGAATATTCAAAACAATATGGTTTAGTATGAATTAAAGCCTTCAATTTAATCCTCTGCCTTAAATAGTTAAAATAAATGTAATTTGAAACACGCTAAAGATAACAAAATACCCGAAAAACAACCAACATTCACGAATTTTATTGCAGAAGAGCTAAAAAATTACCTTTTCGATTGCCTTAGACATTCCTACAATAGAAATCACAGGACATCTTCATACTCTACCATTTAAAGGAATATTATTATGGCAAAGGGAATTACAAGGCGTCAGTTTCTGGCTCAAACCGCAGGACTTACCACTCTTGGTGCTGTTTGCCCTGGATGTCATTTTGGCGTTTCCCCGAATCATCGAGTTCCAAATATTATTCTTATTATGGCCGATGACCTGGGATACGGAGACCTCGGAAGTTACGGCTGCACAGACATTCGCACCCCAGCCATTGATAGCCTGGCAACCGAAGGAGTCAAATTTACAACCTTCTATTCCAACGCCCCTGAATGCACTCCAACCAGGACCGCCCTGCTGACGGGTCGTTATCAACATCGTGTTGGTGGTTTGGAATGTGCTCTTGGTATCGGCAACGTCGGCCGTTACGACGACGCCATCCGGTTACGCCAAACAAACGATATGGGTCTTCCAGCTGAACAGACAAGCATCGCTCGAATGCTAAAAGATGCCGGTTATGCAACAGCAATCTGCGGTAAATGGCACCTTGGATATGAGAAGAAATTCTTTCCTCTAAGGCATGGTTTCGACTACTGGTTCGGCCCGGTGGGCGGAGCAGTTGATTATTTCCACCACTGCGAATACACCGGCCAGCCGGCTCTTTATCAAAATGACAGGACTATCAGGCGTGAAGGCTACCTTACGGACCTTATCACAGAAGAGGCGGTAAAATTTATTCAACGCCCGCGGAGCAGCCCTTTTTTCCTCTATGTTCCATATACCTCACCACACACTCCGTACCAGGGACCTAACGACAAGAAAGACAAACCAGTTGCGCAAGCCGACTACAGCAAAGGTTCCAGGGAAACATACACCAAAATGGTAGAACAGATGGATAAGGGTATCGCCAGGATATTGAGAACAATACAGGATAAAAAGGTGGCGGACAATACCCTTGTTATCTTTATGAGCGATAACGGCGCCAATAGCAAAGGCAATAACTCACCTTACTCCGGCTATAAAGGAAATCTTTTCGAAGGCGGCATAAGAGTTCCATGCATCGTAAAGTGGCCCGGCGTAATCCCTGCAGATACGGTATCACATCAGGCCTGTATAACTTTGGATTTTTCCCGGTCTATTGTAAGAGCCGCTGGCACGAAACCACCAATGGACCGCCCATTTGACGGCATAGACATTTTAAGAATGATCGAAACTAACAAGCCAACTCAAAAACGCACACTTTTCTGGCGTGCTCGAAGGGGAGAAAGGACAAGAAAAGCAGTCAGAGATGGTTCTCTGAAATATATCCGGCTTCACGATGGTGACGACATAAAAGAATATCTTTTTGATCTCGAAAAAGACCCCGCTGAAAAAAATGACCTCTTGAGCGCCAGAGAAGAAGACCTGCGGAAATTAAAATTATTACTCGAAGATTGGGAAGAAAAAGTAAAGCATAATCGCTGACATTCCATCCTTTTTTTGAAGGCAAATACTAAAGACTTTTGGAGATAACAAAATGAACGAAAACAAACAAAAAACTACAAGACGAAAATTCCTGAAAAACTCGACCGCCGCAGCGGTTTCGGTGAGCTTGGGATTAACTCCTCTAATCCGCTCTGCACGGGGCGCCAATGAAAAAATCCGCGTGGGTTTTATTGGCGTCGGCAACCGCGGCACACAGCTTCTGAACGGCTTCTTAAAACAGGATGATATTGAAGTCGCCGCCCTTTGCGATGTTTACGAACCGTATCTGGCCAGAGATTATTCGAAAGTCGATAAAAAGATCAAAGATTCCTTGGGCGGCAGGGTTCCAAAGATGACTGAAAAACTGAACCGCAACGTCACACGATACAAGGATTTCCGCCGCCTGCTCGACCGCAAAGACATAGACGCAGTCGTTGTTGCCACACCCGACCACTGGCACGCTGTCCAGACCATAATGGCATGTCAGGCCGGCAAAGATGTGTATGTCGAAAAACCGCTTTCGATAACTATACTTGAAGGTCGAAAAATGGTTGAAGCTGCAAAGCGGTATAACAGAGTAATCCAGGTCGGCCTCCACAGGCGCTCCTCTAAATCATACATGCAAATAGCCGACAAACTTCAGGCAGGTAAAATCGGTAAGGTAACTGTAGCCAGGGCCTACCGCGTAAGCAATATGTATCCAAACGGTATTGGCCAATTTCCCGATACGGCCCCGCCGAAAGGTCTGGATTGGGATATGTGGCTTGGGCCCCGGCCAAAACGCCCTTACAAAAACAATATCTCTTTATACAAATTCCGATGGCTGCAGCTTTATTCCTCTCAGATGGCCAACTGGGGCGTGCACTATTGTGACGCGATGCGATGGATGCTGTCAGAGCAGGCGCCGGTCTCGATATCCGCTCATGGTGGAAGATTTGCCCTTAATGATGACCGAACAATTCCCGATACGATGGAGGTGATTTTCGAAATGCCATCAGGCTCATTGCTTATTTTCGGCCAATACGAAGCTAACGGAGGACCGGCCCTAATAGATGGAGAGGTAGAATTCAGAGGTACTCTCGGAAACCTTTACGCTGGTACAAGCGGAGAGACCGGCTACAAAATCGCCCCTACAAGAGCGGGACAATTCCAGGATAGTGGCTCAGATATCAAACCATTCGCAGGCGATAAAATAGATGGCGACCTTACCGCCCAGCATATTCGAAATTTCCTTGATTGTATGAAGACCCGCAAGCAAACCAATTGTGATATGGAAACAGGCCACCGCTCAACAACCTTTGCTCACCTGGCAAATATCTCTATGGCCACGAAGTCTCGAATCGAATGGGACCCGAAAAAAGAACGTGCCATTAATAACAGAAGCGCTAATAACTTGCTGCACTATAAATATAGAAAACCGTGGACACTATAGAGTCGGATCGAAAGAGTCGGATCGAAAAATTTAAAATTGAGTGGATACTGGCTATCGTTTTTGCCCTGCAACGACTGTCTCAACAATAGCCTTCTTGGCCTCCGCCACCGCTGGGCTGTAGGGATAGTCTGACATCATGGTCTCGTAAATAACCTTGGCCTGCTCTACGGCCTCGATACCGCAAAGTGCTTTTATCTGTCTCACGAGCATCTGTGACCGATAGTAGTTACTTAATTCGAGCTTATTCAACCGCTCAGCCAAATAAAAAGCGATTATATATTCTTTCCTTGCCAAATGTACATCCAGTTTTATCAGGTTCAAATTCGGCATCAGTAACTTGACCGGGTCTTCGGCAATTATTTTCTCGATATTCTCCATCGCGTAATCAAGCTGCTCCGGGTCATCTGTGCTATCCGCCAACTGCCTCGCATGGCGCAGCATCCCAACATCCTTAACCTGCTGTTTGTTACTGTTGGCTGCCTGTAGATTCTGAAGTATTTCCCTTGCCTGTTCAACCTGCTCCAAAGCAATCAAAGCTTCAGCCTGGATTACTCTGAACCGAGTAACTATTTTATTGTCTAATTTCTTCCTCTTTTCGAGCTGATTTAGAATCTGTAACA
>VRUK01000010.1 GCA_019456195.1 Planctomycetota bacterium
CGCTCTTCCGATCTGTGCGACATATAATCCATATAATGCTGATATTGCTTCCCCCGGAAACAGGGATACTTTATTAATGGTCTGTTTCTTTGGGTTCGTCTTTTTCTTTCTCAGGCAAGAATACATATGGATGTCTTTATTCCTCTGCTTAACGTACCTTTCTTCCCCTGCAGGACAAATCATCGTTGGCCTTTGGTTGTTGGCTGTGATTCTCATTTGGAAGCCGAAGCCATGGCTTCCAGTTGTAATAACCACAAGCGTAATCTTAGGGTGCAAGTTAATAACTGCTATTCTTCCGAATATCTGTATTGCAATACCTCTCTCAGGAGGGGAACATTCTTTCTTTGCATTGTTGAGTAAACTGCGTTTTCTCTTGTTGTCTGACTGGCATCGTTTTGTTTTTCTGGTGGTACCAAGCGGTATTGTTCCGGCAATTTCCCTGGTATTTTGGAAACATCAGGACAAGGTTGCGAGATCGTTGACATTTGTTACCTTAGTTTACTTTAGCTTCTTCTATGTAATGGCTGACACCGCTTACCATTATTTTGTCCCGGCAATGCTAATTCCATTAATAGTTTTTTGGCGATACGACTTTATCTCTAATCCCCGTCACAGAACATTGAAACTCACCTGCATTGGAGTAATTGGCATAATATCCTTATTGATCTCTCTCCCTAATAACACTGCTCCAAACATGAGTGCTCGGCTCGTTGGCGAAGCTATTGAAGACCGTATCGGTGGTTACCATAAACTAAATCCAATTGTCAAAAGGCGTGTCTTCTTTATACTTTCTCATCTTTTTCCAAGTTCCGCATCCATAAAAGTACCCCACGAAAGCTATGGTGGTGCACCGGGTCAATGGTACCATTATGCAAATCGGGCGGACGGTATAACTCGCGATGTGAATTACGTAATACAATTATCGGACCATCCCCCACCAGCTGGCATGAAACTAATCGTAACAAAAGAGGGCGTTGCGCTCTTTGTTCGTAGCGAATCCGTATGGGCTAGCCACGGTGCCCTCAGGCCACCAACTCCAGCAGAAAGTAGAATTTACGCTATTCAGCGTGACATGTTATTTCTCGGCAGAGCCAAAAGCATGGAAAACATACCAGGCATTATTGACCTAAAGAAAATACTAGAGCGATTTGGATTGGATAGCTTGATAGATATGCTGAAACGTTTGGAAAAACAAACCTCTATTTCAATTGACAGGTGATTATATTACGAGTACGACAACTTCTATATTTTGTCTTCTGGAATATCTTTCTTTGTCTGGGCATATTCATATAGATATGCTGCATTACGCATTAGGTATGTTTTTATCGGATTGATTAATCAGACATATTGTGGCTTTCAGCAGTTCCGGCGCATGCGGCAGCATGCAAACAGCAAAAGGATTGAAATACACTTTTTTATTGGACCTTCGACAAAAGAATATTGGGGCGGTTTATAAACAAGACCATACTCTCAGTTATGGAAAATATTTTTCCATAACCTTCTGTTTTTCCCTTTTTTTTTCTGGACATTCAGTTCGGAATTTGATAGAATAACATACAATAAAGATGTTCCTCAAGGGGGAGGCTAATCCATTATTACCTTAACGATATGCCGTTAGTTTATTCGAGACAAATCAAAAGAAAATGGGGGAGAAATATTAACTTTTACTGTATCCGCAAGCTTGGCTTGGCAACACATTAGTGCAGGCCCTGTAGGCCGACTGTCAAATTATAAAACCGGCATTTAATATTTTACTTTTTTGTAGGGTGAAGTGAAATAACAAATTCAGAGGGAGAGGAAAAGAAATGAATAAGTTAATTATCATTTGTGTAACAGCAGGCCTAATTCTAACATTCAGCAACATAGCACTATCCAATACGACTCTTATACAACCGGGACCGACCGATGTTAAAGACAGCTTTATCGATCAGAGTGCGGACTTATCTCATGGTGATTGGGGTTTATTGTTAGCAAACGAGACTTCTACCTTTGACCAACGCATCCTTATTGAGTTCACTGACTTGTCCGCATTACCATCCGGGGCAACAATAAACTCAGCGAAGCTTGGATTATACCGTTACGATGCTGATGCTTCCGGCAACCCTGTTACCCTTGATGCATATCAGATTACTTCATCCTGGGCAGAAACTGTAACGTTTTCCACCCAACCTTCGTATAACTCGAGTGTCGAATCATCGGTCACTCTTAGCGGTACTGCTGACGGTTGGTATGAATGGGACATAACTAATTTGGCTCAGCAGTGGGTAGACGGCTCAATACCTAATTATGGTGTAGCTATTTTCGATCATGGGACAGGCTTAGCCCAGCGGTTCGTTTCGAGCGATAACGCAACTGCCACAATGCCATCGTGGAACTTACCACCAACAGATGCTACATTCAGGCCATATCTTGTTGTTGATTTCACTCCAATTCCAATACCCGCACCTGGGGCTATTCTATTAGGCAGCATTGGCGCAGGTCTCGTCGGCTGGTTGAGAAAGAACAGAACTTTTTCTTAGAAAACAGCATTCTTTTTTGAGGACAGTGTAATGAGAAATTTAATTGCAATTTGCGCTTTTGTGGCGTTGATGCTGTCAGTCAACAGCCCCGCAGATGCAAGCATTACAATTATGGATGATATGGTTGATTCCACCGATGGCCAGGCAAACACATATTTCAGCAGTACCCCAACCGATACCGACAGCACCCGGCCATCCCCAACGGATACCTATCGTTGGTGGAATGAAGACTGGGGCTGGACACATACCTTTAGCCCGCCCGGACCAACACCTTCGGCGATAATTTCAGCAACATTGGAAATCAGGGCATGGGATGTGGACCTTCCTTCTGAAATAAATATCGTATTTGGCAGCGGCTCCAGCGGCACAAATATAGGAACTCTTCAGGGTGGCGATGATATATGGACAACAAGCATCTTATCCCTCTCCCCCGATTTATTTAGCGATTTGATGGATGGAAATATTGATATATGGATGGATATTGATTCTTTGAACACTCTTAATATGGACATGTGGGCGGTAACATTGGAATCATCCAAGCTTACAGTTACTTACAATCCGATACCTCCGATACCTGCTCCCGGCGCTGTTCTGTTAAGCAGCATTGGTGTTGGCCTTGTCGGCTGGCTCAGAAGAAGAACAATACTGTAAAATAAGTAAATAAAACTTAAAGCAAAAGGGCGAAACTATACAATCTCGCCTTTTGTCAAGTTTTGAGAAGTTATTTCTACACTTTAAATTCAACTTTCGGCTCTACTGCGGCCAGTAAAATCAATTGCATCAAGCCTGCCCATCTCCATCACAGACATCCCCATGAAATTTCACAAATCTTAGCCTATACGGCTTTAGAGCCTATTAAAAGTCATATTTCAACTATTTGCTCCCTCTGAACATTCCATAATTCCAACGACAAACTCATCCATCAAAGGTGATATAACTACAAAGAAAAGATGATTTTCTCAAAAATGACTTTTTTTTTCTGGACATAAGGTCGGGAACTTGATAGAATAACGGACTATAAGGACAATCCTCTTTAGGAGGAGGATTATCACGTTTATTACGGTGCGTTACTTTGCTTGTTCGATAGTGCGGTAATCTATAAAAAGTAAAGGTGCGAGGAGTGGGATTAGGAAAGAATAGCATATTGCTGATTATTTTTGTGTCGCTTATCGCGGCCACGGCCGTAAACGCTGCACCAACAATCACCTATTGCGATAACTTCACGGTTGCCTCCACAAGTCCAAATAAACACATCCTCGAAATACCTGGAAAAAGCAATATTGCCGAAATTTATAATTCCGCCCTGGCGGCTGTCGGCACAGAAATTTTAATCCAGCCCGCCGAGTTTACAGATTCGCCATCCGCCGGCGCTGGGACTTCCCACCCTCAAGCAACATTGTTTATAGTCTTAACAGGATTCCTTTGCGTTTCATTGGTTATTGACCGCAGGCTCTGGCTGGCAACTCTGACTGCTCCGCTGCGGCCGGGCCAAAGTGGATTTCATTCTATCCCGCAATTAGCTGGAATACCGGCCGGAACAATAACTTTCCCACCCTGTTTCAGTATGCACGATAAAATCCGGCAGATACACAATACTCAATACGCAATAAATAATACGAATGTTGTTCCTCAATTCGCTATAACGCACTTTTCATCCTCAATAAACCCAGCATTGATACGTGTGGCTCAAAGAGCCGAACAGAACATGTCTTTTTCACCAGAATTCATTTTTGTCCGACTGGCTCGCGGACCGCCTATCCTGACCTTAGAACTAATATTAACCTTCATTTCGTAAAGGGGAACTAGCGCGCTTCTCCTTTTAGGCCAAAGGTTGATATGCTTCTTATTTGTTATTCTCCACGTACAAAAGAAGAATAATGGAGTAAACGAAAAGTAATAGAAATGCAAATATGTATCCAAAAACAACATGAAATTGAATTTAACAAATCTCATTTTTCACAGTGAAAAGTGAGAAGAAGAGGAGTTTAACTGATGAAAAAGAAATTAATAGTATTTTGCATGGCAGTGGGATTGAGTTTGACACTTGCGGCGCCATCATTCGCAGTGCCTACTCTTGATCTCAATGCGGACTCGCTTGCAACGGGAACTTATACTTCCGGCAGCCCGCTCATTATCTCGACAGCATTTGGCTCTGTCAGCTTTGTCGGAGAAATAAACAGCACACCTGGTGGCGATGATGAATTCATAGCCGCGGGAGCATCGGGGAACACATTCGACGTCCCTTCTACCCCTAACGACGCTGAATTGTCCTGGAGTAACTTCGAGGTCCGTTCCGCAGAGTTCATTTATGGAGGCAACGCTGGAAACATTACCATAGAGGCCCGGGATATTAACGGCAATGTGCTTGATTCGTTCTCCCAATCGGATACAGGCTTCCAGCAGCCTGCTGGTCCCATAACTCTTTACGCAGGTTATACCGGCGCTGTTGAGAACTCTATCCGCAGCCTTTGGTGGACAGATACATCAAGTACCAACGAGATGGCAGCACTTGATAACATCACCCTGTCAATTATTCCTGCTCCCGGTGCTATTCTGTTAGGTAGTATTGGTGTAGGTTTTGTAGGCTGGCTCAGAAGAAGAAGGACACTGTAACAAGATGTGAACACTAAAAGCGATAAGGGCGAAGCTATATACTTCGCCCTTATTTTTTGCTCTGGTCAATAATAATATCGTTGAATTTATCCAACGATTAAGTTCAGCTTTCAAACAAGTGAAGGTTGACGCCAGCTTCCAATACCGTCCCACCAAACACCAATGTAATCAACAACAGACTTGTCCCTTTCTTTAGCTAAGTCTATCGCCATATCGCGAAGCTCACTCATACAGCTTAGCCCACCAATTTGCCATGCTTTTACGCCTATTCCAACCGCCTCACATTCTATCTGCTTTAAGTCAATCTCATCAGCAGCCAACATTACCGCTAATATTTCAGCATTAGGTTTTAACACTTCCCGCCATTGCTGCCGCTTCTGTTCTTCTTTTACAAATACATCTTTTAACAAACTCTCACGGTCCTCTTGCCTGCTTTGCCGCAAAGCTTTAGCATGGGCAATCCGTTGTGAACGATGCCTTCGGCTCGCAGACGGTAACAGCATCTCCAGCAATCCGGTCAAAGGGTCAACAATCACCCATACCAAAAACGTCGTCCCCAATGTTCCTAACGCAACCCCCAATGCGAATTGGCCAACCGTACTGATGCCTATCATTCCCAGGCAACTCGCAAATCCGCCCAAAAGAGGTGTTATCACATAAAATACCCTATAGTAATTCGTGCTGGTGAGCAGGTGTTCTATCTGCACCTTTTGGCTGCTGCTAATCCCTCTGAAAATTGCAAATAAATACAGACTAATCAACATCAGAGCTATTAACAAACCGTGACCGGACAGGGAGAATACAACCCACCAATGAACGCCCGCCTGCCTTAAAGTTAAAACTAAAATATAACCGATGCAAATGATGAACCAGATTGTGCTGGCAAGATGAATTAACTTCAATGTCCTCTGTCTGGACATGATTATATGTCCCCTCACAACCACCCTTATTACTCCGTCAACTTCTTCTACACAGTTCTGTTAGTTCTATTGCTTGAAAACTTATCGAACACCCCCGCCGCCACCGCCGCTGTTGTTGTAGTACCCTGTGCCACTGTAGCCTCCGGTTGTCGCTCTCTCAGCCATATAGGCCCCGGACAAGGCCCGGCCAAGCGGCGTAATAAACTCTTCAATCTTCATTGCTATAGCAGCTAATATCGTCGGCGGCACATAAATTACATCGCCTTCCTGCAACAAAACATCTTTACTTAGTTCGCCATGAGCACCCATACGGTCAAAATTCACTTCAAAAATTTTGGCCTTAACATTTTCATCTCTCGACGGCCTTATTACCTGGATGCGATTCACCCAAGCCAGAGTAGTGGGTTGTGCAAGAGCAAGAGCACCAAAAACCGTATCACGGCCTGAATAGACTTGGGGCCCGGGGCGTGAAACCTGCCCCAATACGTAATACTTTTTGCTCTGGTACGAAATAATACGAATATCGACAGGATTATCACCTTCCAATTTGTAAAGTTCAATAACTTTGCCTCGTAGGATATTTGCAAGTTGTGCAGGGGTTCTGCCCGCCGCTTCTACCTCGCCAATATCCTCAAAGCTTATCTTGCCATCCGGACGAATCAGCTGCGCTTGCCCGTGTATCTCAGGCACCTCGGAACACTGCACCACAATCTGATCGGGCGGCTGCAAAACATATCTTTCGGCTGTAACATCGACCTTATGCGGATGTAGATATGCTTCTATGTCTGCTGGATGAGATGAAAAACAACCTGTTAGGCTAATCGTAATTAACGACACAATAACCATTGATATTACTCGAAAGCTTTTCACTGTTATTCTCCTTTAATTCTCTGTATTATCGGATTTTTCGCATTCTTTTTTTATATATGAAAACTAATATCGGAATATATTATACTCAATATCATCTTTTTCCTAATATTTTCTCAAATTTCTCTCTACTTAATATCTGCTGTCTATACAACTTCCCACTTTTTTCCGGCAAACTGATTGACAGAATATATTCAAAGTTGTTATGCTATTGGCTTTCGTAAATGTCGGCGGCGTAGCTCAGTTGGTTAGAGCATGGGATTCATAAGCCCAGGGTCGTTGGTTCGAATCCAACCGCCGCTATTTAATAGAAAATATAATGGGCAAAAATCCAAAACATTTTGGTCATTTGAACATTCAAATTTTGACAGTGTTTCGGATTTCGATATCCGTATTTCGGATTTGAATATTTTGCCCCCATCGTCTAGTGGCCTAGGATATCAGGTTCTCATCCTGGAGACAGGGGTTCGACTCCCCTTGGGGGTACTTTTTTTATTCCAGCCAGGATTGCGGTTTTTAGCGTGTCTTGGCTGTTTTTATGTCTATGGTTGTCTATGAGAATCTCTTGTTTTCTGCACATTTTGTCCAAGCTGGTGGACAAGACAAAATTCCCAAAATCCGGCAGGCAATTCAATGCTTTCAGCTCAGCATCCTCAAAGGTTCTTGCGTATGTGTTAAATGTTAATCGGGGGTCTGAATGGCAGGCAAGTTTCTGGACAACCTTTGCAGGCGTTTGACTGTTCGCAAGGAATGAAATATAACTGTTTCGCAGGCTGTGAAAACATATCTCATTGCCGTCTCTGTCCGTCAGTTCAATCTTCGCCACCAGTAAATCTTTTCGGATATGTCCTCACATATTTTCCTTTTTTAGCTACTCTGTTCAACCAGCAATCATACCTACCAGTACTTTAGTTCTCAGGAATTGGTTCCCACCATAATCCGGTATGGCCACAAGACAGATAACCCCAGAAATCCTCCACCAACACAGCCTTAGAAAACCATATATTTTCGGATGTTATAGAGTTTACGAAGTTATGTGTTTCCCAAAAATTGCCGATATATTGAAAGCGGGAATATCTTTTGTGGCTTGGATGAACCAATCTTAATTAAGAGGTGAATCAAAATGAGTGACACTGTTAAACCAAAAAGGCATTGGAGGTTGAAGGCTGAATTGACGGTACTTATTTGTATAGTCTGTATCTTGGTTATTAAGTTAGTATTCCCCGACATTAATAGCAGCGAAGGGGGAGTTTTCACGGAGGCTCTACCGATACGGCCAAATAGTGCCGATGTATCCGACAAGGCCAGAAAATATTCCAGAAACTTCGATGAACTTCATTCTGTTTATTCACCGAATAACGATAATACAAGTAAATCCGAGCCAGAGTCATTTGGGTTAGTTACAGGGATATGTTACAGCAGTGACAGGTCATCAGCTGTGATTAATAATAAAACAATAGTGTATGAGGGAGATGCTATTGACGGTATCACAATTGTCAAAATATATAAAGACAAGGTTGAATTTACAAAAAACGGCAAGAACTGGATACAAAAGGTAACAAAAGATTTCTATAAAGTTAATAATGAGAAATAAACCATCAATTCCTTATATATAAGTCATGCATTTAGAAAACGAGCTTTATAATGCAAACTAAGAAAGACGCTTCACTTATCCCACCGAAATTATCATATCAAGGTTGTAATGCTTAACCCGCCTGCTGACCTGTCTGCCGCCTTCGGTTTGAACTGTCAAGTATTCCTTGACAACTGAATCTTCCGAAAGCTCCCCCTCGTCATAAATGTTTTTAATATGGATATTTATATTAGGAATGGTCGTCTGATAGAGCTTCGCCAATCCCGCTTGATTGAGTCATAGCGTTTCACCTTCCAGACGAACTTCAATTTTCGTCTCACCGCTTTCGGTCTGATAGATAACTATCTCCCCGCCCTTGGGGACTATATTACCCGTAGCCATTATCTGACGTCCTCATAAATTATCAATTTATCCCCAAGGGATAGTCAATCGAAAAGTCCCCGGCGGGTTCTTTCTTAGTTTACCCAGAGTTTATCCCCGGGAGTTGCCAACTTGACTCACAACAGGGGAATGTGAGCTTACTTGCTTTCCTGCCGGGGGCCGGGGGCGGAGTTACTTTCTCAATTCTGACAGATAGACTACTAGGAGCGTGTCCGAGTATTCGCTCTCAAAACACGTAAGTCTTTGGTAACAAAGAACTTAATGTTTTTGGGCACAAAACAGCTAAGTCTTGTATCTATAAGTAGTTATGAATTCCAAAGGCTATTACTCGGACAGACTCCTAGTTCTCCCATTTATTGCGTATATCAGAAAATTCTTCGATATCACTACAAATATATCTCCATTTTTCTATGATTTCCGGAATTGGCAATTCGTTCTTTAAGTAATAGTTATATAACGTATAGGTTAGGGATGCTGCTAGTGATCTAACATCAAGCCGTTTATCAATATCCATGGCAGATTGTCGATTCTGTAAACTTGTTTCCTCAATCAGAGAGTTCAGTCCAAATAATATGTCATATAATGATTCTTCCATAATGGTTTCTGGGAAATTGTTTACAATACTAATACTTAATCTCATTGCATTAATTAAACTCTGGTAATGTCTCCATCTTATTGGCGATACGATATATGACCATATATCGCTTGGAATCTCTGCTATCTTGTTAGTATTATGCAAAACAAAAATTTGATAAATAGCATTATATCCATCTTCTATTTTTTCTTCCTGTTTTGATAATATGGCTAACTCAATTTTGTCAAATACATCCTGTCTTTGTTCAGGGAAAATACAAAGACTAGCTGCATGTGTAGCTACACACAGAACGTCATATTTAGAAAGCTCCTTCAGTAAAC
Organism: Planctomycetota bacterium; assembly: GCA_019456195.1. GTDB lineage: Bacteria > Planctomycetota > Phycisphaerae > Sedimentisphaerales > Anaerobacaceae > NIOZ-UU13. The sequence continues at coordinate 9,810 of VRUK01000010.1, forward strand.
GATTTAATTCCTCTTTTATTGAAACCGGAGACAATAATCTTGGGATAATAACACAATTTAGTATCCGAGTGAGATTAGCAAAACGTTTTTTGAACTCATCGCCGGTGCTACCAAAGAATTTTGCATCATTATCCTTTTTAACAAATTCTTTGTCCGCATCCCACCATTCTAATAACCGATAAAAAATATCAACAGCTTCTTGCTCTGACCAATCAATACCGTTGTCGGAGAGAGGTCTTTTTGTTGCTCCTATAAGCTCATAGCAAAAGGGAATATCTCCGCCTGTGATACTAATACCTTTTTCTGCTTTTGTCTTTTGTATAGGAAATTTTTCTTGTGCAATATAGTCTTTGAACAAGGATATAGAGTTAATGTTATTTGGATGAGGTAGCGACTTTAGGAATGCAAACTTATAGAAGTCTGTATTCTTGGGAAAGCCTGTTGACTCATCGGTCTGAGACCAAAGGGCTTCAGAAAATTCTTTGATTTGGTTTTCATTTAAACCGTTAAGTTTGTGCAACTCGGCGATCCTGTGAATTGCTCTTTTCCTCTTCTCGGAATCGTTAGAATCCGCTTTCTCCAATAAGGAATTGATGATACTTTGCTCAATATGAATTTCTTTAAATTTCGCCACATATTCCCTATCTATCGCAATAATTTTGAATGGCTCCAGATACTCGTCTTTTGTGACAAGATTTAGATCGTTAGGAATTGGGAATTCTAATAACTGTGACAGCCTTGTGTATTGTTCCTGCGCTGAATAAGAACGCAGCAATCTTATAACTAAATTCATTATCCCTTTATATTTATGCTTATGGCTTGATGAATATATTTCTTTGACGAAGCTAAATATTTTATCTTTCGAATTGGTCGAACATTTCATACACAGCCGTGAAAGAACTTCCGGTATCACATTACCTAAAACAATACCAAAGTTATTTTTAAGGAACGTATCTCCTCTTTCGATTTCAGGCAGCGCCTTCCGAAGGACCTCTAAATATTTTTCAATGAGTTCATCCACTTGTTCGGAGGTCATTTTATAAATGGATTCACGATGAAATATGGCATCAGCGATCCTTGAATCCCCAATTCTTACAAAAGTTGTAATAGCTAAATATGGCGAGTATTTAGTAATTCGCTTCGATGCCCCTTCTGCGGTCTTTTGGCTTATATTAAGCATTGGTATTCTAAAAGGAATTCCGACTTCTTCACAGTATCGAAGGAATGAGTATGCAGCTAATGCTTCTGTATCTGTTGTACCGAAATGATGGGTAAATGAAATTCCTCCTATATCGAATCCATGTTTTTCGATAGTGGTAGGTGTATAAACTGGGTCTCGTTCCAAACTCCTTTCAAATAATTTCACTTCGTTCCACGGATCACATTTATATTGTTTAAGTAAATTCCATCGTTCATTAAATTTTTTCCTGATTTCTTCTCGCTCTTCAGATCGACTATGTCTAAGCATTTTTGCGTCTTTGACATATCGTAACAAAAGCATTACGTAAGATTCTCTTGAGACCAATGAATAATCGTTTAAGACTGGAGAAATATTAAGCTGTTTTCTGATGTTACCTAATGATATTTCGAGTATTTTCTCGGCCTCATTGATGTCACCTAATTCTGCCAATAGTCCGGCTCGCTTAGCTTCCCAAAATGGAAGTGATTCGTTGATAGGCCATAATCTTATTTGCTCTCTGACATTAGTGATATTAAGTGAAAATAATGCGTAAAGGCATCGCTCATAATGTACCTGTGCTATCAATTTGGGAGATAAAATGGAATAAAGTTGCTGGATTCGATTGTTTATATTTTCCCACTCTTTTAGATGCCCCTCTTCACGATAAAAACGCATCATAGAAATATGAAGTTCAATCCATTCTACTTCGATTTTCTCCCAGTCTAAATTCTTGTGTATCTCGCTGTCCCTTATGACCGAAGCTGTTTCTATTGTTAATTTATCAGGAAATGGATTGTACTTCTCGATCACTGACTTATAAATGTTAATGTTGTCATTAAAAATAGGGTAAAGGCACTTCTCCAGCCTCCAATTTAACTCATAAATAAATTCAATATCATGAGGGATTTCTAATTTTTTACACTGCGTCGAAATGCTTATCCAATATTCTGTGTAAGTCCATAATGAATTACGGCGATCTTCGGGAAGAATAATCCAGTTCGGATATGTTTTCCTATTCTTTTTCCATTCATTAATGACATTTCTCAGTTGCTGGATAGTCTCTTTCTGAGTATCGGAATACATAAACTTTTGCTTGCCAGGCCATTCAAGTAGATTGTCTGGTGGCGCAAATAACACCTTTTCCTTCTGAGACCGAATATAATCAAAAAAAACTTTCTGTGCTTTGGCATGGTCACCATTGACATCAGGAAAAACAGACATGTCGATTAGAACAATATTTCGTTGTTCTAAAAGTTTTTTCTCTGCATCTGACAAATCGAAGATTCCGATCATAAATATTTTAGGAGAGTAATCTTTTCCTAAATTATCCCGAATCCAACCTATCCATTGGAGAAAGTTAGGATCATTTCCGGAAAATCCAACAAGACAAAGTGTGTTTTCTAAAAGCGATTGTTGAACTGTATTTACAAAAGGAGCAAAATCTTTTGGGTATTTACGATAATCTTCTTTTGTAATGACAAAAGGACCAGAAGGAAAACTGCCATGCAATTTAATTATCCTTGGCTTTTTACAACGAGACAATTCTCGTTTTTTATAGACTGTTTCGAATTTCTGATATCCAATGTTTGCGTTAGCACGTTCTAAAAGAGTGTCATAATTTGTAGTAAACACATCTGTCCATGGCAATTTTAATAAATCCACATGCAGTTCGGACGGCCCATAATCCTTATCAGGAATAAAGTAACACAACATACGGTCTAACGTTGATCGGTCAAAAGTTGCTTCCACTTGGCCAGCCAATTCAAGCACATCCAAATATCGCTGTTCATTTCCAGGTTCCTTACTATTTACTTTTTTGTAAAAAATATCCCCAAGTTCATTCCAGTCTGGAAAATCTTTTTGTGAAGGATTATTCTTTTTTGCATTTTTGCTGAAGCCTGCGCCAACCATTACTGCAGCATGGTCTGACCACAGCCTTTCGGCAATTTCATTTAAATACTTTTTCATTTCTTCCGCCATTTCCTAAATTATCTCGGTTTTATGCAAATCTCTCTCAAAAACCAAAAAATAACACCAAAAATCGTTAATAGCAACCATTTTTAGACAAAAAATCCCCAATTTATCTTAAAGGGCTCCCATAGGGAAACCAGCAAAAACTTGCCCCGTTAGAGTGTCTTTTACTCTAATGGGATCTCAACGCTGGAGTTTACCCTCGATGTGAGCTTACTTGCTTTTCTATCGGGGGCTAAACGCCGTACGCTATACGAAGTGTCATCTCACGGAGTTTATTTTCGTTTCCCCTTGATTTTTCGCTTAAAATATGGTATAATGTGTATATATTAGCCAAAAGGCTAATGTAAATCGTCGTTATTCGACGAAAAACAGCTATTTTCAGTTTTACTTTTTTACAAACTGCTTAAGTACCCCGGCCAGAAGGCCAAGACCACAGGGTCAGCAGACCCGGATTCGTGAATCTCGTAGATCCATCCAATTAACTAATTTACAAATTCGCTAATTCTCTAATTGGCAAGGTGTTATCAGTGGTTAATGAAAAAGACAGGTTTAACGAACAGTCCAAAGCCCCAAAAAGGAAACCTACGAAAGAATACGTACGAATTTATAAGCTTTTTATGCAAAACAAACCCAATGTCAAGTACACGAAAATGAACGTAAACACAATGATAACAATGAGATATGAAAAATTGGACATTTGGTTATTCAGACAAAACAAAGCCAATTCAAACCCAATAAAGCCAAAAACAAACCCAATTCAAACCCAATTTAAGCCAAAACAAACCCAATTCAAACCCAATTTGCCGAAAAGCCAAAAAATGCTGGAGTTTACCCTCGATGTTAGCTCACTTGCTTTGGAGTTTACCCTCGGGTGTACTTACCTGTTTTTCTGCCGGGGGTCGGGGGCGTGGATAAGGAATGTTACGATTATTTTTTGTGATTTGCTCGCGGAACTTACCACCCTAAAGCATGTCAAAAATCAGCCAATAGGTTGTATTACCGCAACCGATTGTGTTATACTTACGGCCGGTAAACATAACAGGGGCCTTCTGGGGGTATTTTTTTTATTGATTAGAACAATGGAAAGTAACAAAGAGGACGAGCGGTACATGCAGATGGCTATATCAGCCGCACAAATAGCCGAGGAAAACGGCGATGTTCCTATCGGGGCGGTTATTGTCTATAAAAACCAGATAATCGGTAAGGCATATAATCAGCGAGAGCAGCTTAAAGACCCAACCGCCCACGCAGAGATTATCGCCCTGACGCAGGCGGCGTCTTTTATCGAAAGCTGGCGATTGCACGACTGCACAATCTATGTAACTTTAGAGCCGTGCCCTATGTGCGCAGGAGCTTTAGTTCTTGCAAGGATGGACAGGCTCGTTTACGGCTGCGACGATCCGAAGGCAGGTGCGTGCAAAAGCCTGTATAATATTGTTCAGGATGAAAGGCTCAACCACAGGCTTGAAGTTACCGGCGGTGTTTTAGCTGAGGATTGCAGCAGGTTACTCCAGGAATTCTTTCAACGCCGCAGATACGAAAATAATCAGCAGTCGTAAGATGGGCTTTAGCCCATGAGGATATAACTTTACACCCTGTCAATAGATTTAGTTAGAGGCCTTTTTCGCCTGTTGCCAAAACACGAGTATGAGAACGCCCAATACCAGACAGCTCAAAGAATCACCCATGAAACACCAAAAAGGCATTGCCGTTAACAGCCCCGCTATCGCACAGACCACGCCTACGAATATCGCCCCCAGAGCCGAGAACGGTACCATTATTCCGTATTTCAGAGGGGCCAGAGCCAGAATTATAAAAAATACGCCCACTGCAGCATACGTGCCCGATATCAGACGGACCAAATACACTAACAGCGGCAAATCCGGAAGCAACTCAATCCCAAAGAATTTAGCAATGGATTCGAGCCACGACATTGGTAAGAACATTTCAATTATCGACAGCAGGCATCCAAAACCGGCTATCCACAGACAGATTTTTAATGCACGCATAGTACCGCCCTTTCAATAAATAATAGACTTCTTGTTATTTATTCTTCACAGTCTCATTCAGTTCAGCGATGTGAAGTTCCAGTCTTTTTATTTCCCGGCTGGTATTGATTTTGTAGAGCATTTGCCAGTACTTGGCTTTACTGAAAATACAAAACTGTATGCAGCAGACAAAGATGGCGGCATACATAATCTGGTATTGGGTCTGGTCTGTCTTGAAAAATTTAATGCCACAAAAGACAGCTCCAACCATAAAAGGTAAAGAATATGCGAAGTGGACGATCATGCTTGGGACCATTTTCTGGCTGTAGAGCTGCCCTACCATCGACAATAATGTGTCTTCTCTCGAGTCATCGTAGGTACCATCGATTATCTTTTTGATTTCTTCTTCGTTCATTTTTTTATTCCTTAAAATTTTTATTCAATATATTTTTGGTAAAGTTTTTTAAGCTCTTTTCTTGCTTTGTGAAGCCGTGATTTAACGGTTCCCTTTGGAATCCTGAGAGCTACACTGATCTCTGAGATGTTAAGCTGTTCGAAGTAATATAAAGTAAGAACAATTTTTTTTTCGATATCTAATTTTTCCAGCAGCTCCTTAACGCCAGTGTCTTTTTTCCGACTTACCTGTTGTTCTTCAATTTCATCTATGCTGGTATGCTTTACAGCTTTACTTTTTCTTATCCAGTCGATTGATTTATTTGTTGTTATTTTATATGCCCAGGCTTTGAAATTGGCCGGATCACGTAATTTCCTTAAACCTTTTATGATGCTCAGCCAGCTCTCCTGCGTTATGTCCCAGGAGGCCTCGGCATTTCCAGTCAGATGATAGGCATATTGCCAGAGACGCTTCTGCCAGCGTGAGACTAAAATTTCCATAGCCTTAACACTGCCGCTCTGGCAATCCATGACTAAAATTTCATCTACAAGTTGTTCGACCGATCTGTCCACTCTATTTACCTTAGTCTGTCTCGGCTGCCGCGAGGTTCACTTTTTATTTAAAAATCCCATAATAATTCCGCGTATCTATGGTTATTTATAATTGCATAGGTCTCATTTTTCCGCTATATATATTGATTACAAAATTAGAACAATCAGAATCTTATATTGAAATAAAAAACTCAAGTACAAAATAACCAATATTAAATGCCACTGGAGAGGTGTCGGAGTGGCTTATCGAGCAGCCTTGGAAAGGCTGTGTAGGGCTTGTCCCTACCGCGGGTTCGAATCCCGCCCTCTCCGTTTATTTTGGTTTCGGCCGGAAAGGAGCTGTAGTATGACATGGAGATATCAAACAGGCCGGTTGCAAGCGGTTATTCTTTTGCTGGCAGCATTAGTTTTTACAGGCTGTGCCGCTGAATCGGGGAAAACAAATGATGCTTTTACCTCTGGAGGTAAGAACCGAATACGCCTCGAGCACGTCGCAATCAACGTTAAAGACCCGGCCGCGATGGCAAGATGGTATAGAGATAATTTGGGGATGAAAGTTGTCAGGGAAGGCCCGGCACCGGCCAATATGCGATTTATCTCCGATTCCGGCGGCAACATGATGCTGGAGCTTTACAATAATCCGCCGGACGAAGTGCCGGATTATCCGGCGATGAATCCTCTGTCTCTTCATATTGCCTTTATGGTTGACGATGTAAAAGCAATTACCAGGAAGCTGATTGGGGCCGGTGCAACGATTGCTGTGGAAATAAAAACAACGCCAGCAGGTGATGAATTAATTATTCTGCGAGATCCATGGGGTGTTCCAATACAGTTTCTGAAGCGGGCCAAGCCGATGTTACCGCACAAATAGATAATACCGAATTCTAAGGCCAGAGGTTAAAGCTCTTTACTGTGATATTTTATACACTTGCTAAGGATAGCTAATAATGGCAGAAACAGAAGCCGGCGAAAAAAGAATCATCCGCAGGGGGCCTTATCCCGAACTGACGCTGACCTCTGTCCTCGTCGGTTATGTTCTCGGCGTTCTCATTAGCATCAGTATGGGCTACGCATGCCTGATTCTGGGATTCTCACATGAGGGCTCGGAGCTGGCGGCCATCCTGGGCTTCGGCGTACTCAGGGGAATTCTCCGTCGGAACAGTATTATCGAAAACAACATAAGCCAGACCGTGGCCAGCAGTGTGAACGGCGCCTCGGCGGGCGTCATGTTTTCCGTGCCTGCACTGTTCATCCTGGGCGAAACCGATTTTAATCCCTATCTTATGACCTTTGGCTGCATCGCCGGCGGCATTCTTGGTATAGCCTTTATCATCCCGCTCCGCAAGCAGATGATTGACTTCGAGCGATTGACCTATCCTGGCGGCGTTGCGGTAGCGACCATACTGAAATCGCCGGGTGCAGGCGTCCACAAAGCAATTCTCCTTATGATGGGCATTGCTCTGAGCGGCACCGTGGCTTTCATCAGCCATCTGACCGGATTTGAAAACTGGGCGTTGGGCCAACACATCGGCATGCCTGATTACATGAATGGTATCTGGTTCGTCTCGTTACTGACGATAGGAATCGGATTTATCGCAGGCAAAGGCGGGCTATGTTTTGTCATCGGCGGTTACGCCTGCTATTGGATTTTGGCGCCGATTCTGTCAAGGATGAATCTGCTGCCTTCGGCGGAACAATTGCAGGGACTTGGGCAGACGATGCCGGGTTATTTACGAATTTCGCTTTTCAGGCCGGTCGGAATCGGGATGTTAGTCGGCGGCGCACTGACCGGAATTGTTCTGGCGTTTCCGTTGATTATCAGTGCGATCCGCAGCATGCAATCGGCGGCAAAAACCGGTGCCGCAATGTCGAAGGACGAGCTGCCAATCAAGCTACTGTACGTGGGCATCGTTGGTGCGGTCATTCTCCTGGGAATTGTCGCAGTATTATCTGTAGAGGAAATGGGTATCATGCGAGGATTGGCAATGGCTTTGCTGGGCACGGTTTGGATATGGATGGCTGGCGTGATTCTCTCCGAATGCATAGGCCGAACAAACTGGTCGCCAATGAGCGGCATGACGCTTATTGCCGTGACTATTTTGATTTTGATTTCAAGTGGCCTTGGTGACAAGGCGGCCATTGTATCGTCGGTCATGGTCGGCGCTGCCACATGCATGGCAATGTCCCAGGCGACGGACCTGATGCTTGATTTGAAAACGGGCTACCTCGTTGGCGCAATTCCAAGAAAACAGCAGATCGGACAGTTTCTTGCAACATGGCTTGGCCCGATTCTGATGATAGGCCTCTTGTTTGTGCTCCATAAGGCATACGGCCTTGGCAGTGAAAAATTACCGGCGCCGCAAGGCACGGTTCTGGCAAGCATGATAAAGGGGATTCTTGAAGGTAATGTCCCTGTTTACAAATATCTGGCCGGAGCAGGCCTGGGTGCTCTGCTCAGCACAACAGGTATTGGCGGGCTCGGGATTCAGGTAGGCCTTGGATTCTATCTGCCATTCAGCATTGTTCTGACATATACTATTGGCACAATTCTTCGGATTGTCAGCGATAAAGCAAAGGGGCAGCACTATAGCGAGCAGGTTGGTATCCCCATCGCGGCCGGCCTGATCATTGGCGAAGGGATTATTGGAGTTGGTTTTGCCATCTACTACATTATCGCAGGAATGCAGGGAGGGTAGGGATTGACTATGAAATTGATTGGCTTTCTAATGGTTACAGTTGGTTTCATCGCAGCGGCTTTAGCTACGGTTGTCGATGAAAGCGCCGTCAGTTGGTTGTGGTATATACCCGCACTTGGTCTCGGTGTGGCGGGAGTAATTGCAATAAGAGTCGATGATGCACGCCACAACAAGACGGAGCATCATGTTGCCTCCAGAATTGAAAATGTAGAAAGCAGCCTTGAAAAAATAGCAACCAATATCAACAAACTCAATACCGACAAGCACTCGATTAATACATACGATATGCGCTACCGAATTGATGAGCTATTCGTTGACGATCTTGCTATGTTTGTGGACGCCCGTGAAAGCATCGCTCATCGTTACGGTATGGCCGCATACGGTGAGGTGATGAGCACTTTTGCCGCCGGTGAACGTTATCTTAACCGTGTATGGTCGGCTTCCGCAGATGGATATATAGATGAGGTCAATGCCTATCTGGAAAAAGCAAGAGAGCAATTCGTCGATAGTCTTGAGAAAATCCGCCGGCTAAAAACAAGCCCCGATTTACAAACTTCATCTTTCTCATAATCAAAGGAGGAGTCATTATGAAACGCTGTTCTAAACGACAGACGGCTTTTGTCGTTCAATTGGTATTATTTGTTGTCGTATCATCGCTTTTTGCCGACGAAGGTGCGCTGACAACAAAGACAATCGATAAATTCCATTCATCTTTTGAAATGGATACCCATACCAGGGCGATGTATAATTCCATCACGAATAACGATATCAGCAGTCTTGCCCTGAATCGCGAAGTACTGCGCCAGCACAATGAAATTTTCAGCCATAAAATCGAAACGAAAGGCATCACCAATCAGAAAAAGAGCGGCCGGTGCTGGCTGTTCGCCGGGCTTAATATCCTGCGACCGAAAGTCATCGAAAACAACAATCTCGAAAGCTTCGAGTTCTCACAGAACTATCTCGCCTTCTGGGACAAGCTCGAAAAAGCAAACTGCTTTTTGGAAAACATCATTGAATTCGCAGGCCGTGACATCCTCGACCGAGAAATGGAATTCATCCTTCGCACACCCCTACCCGACGGCGGCTATTGGGAAAACGTCGTCAATCTCGTCGAAAAATATGGCGCCGTTCCCCAGGAGATTATGCCCGAAACAAACAGCTCCGGAAATACAAGCCTGATGAATGCCCTTATCAGCAGAAAGCTGCGCGCCGACGCCGTTAAACTCCGAAATATGCACAAACAAAGAAAGTCGGCCAAAAAACTCCGCACAGAAAAAACGAAAATGCTCGCGCAGGTGTATAAAATGCTCGTACTGAACCTCGGCCAGCCGCCAGCCGAATTCCAGTGGCGATTCGAGGACGCCAATTCCGTTGTAAGTAAAATCCACACCTATAGTCCGAAGAGCTTCTATAAGGAATTCGTCGATGTCGATTTGAGGCAATACGTGGACATCTTTAACGACCCTTCAAAAAAATACGGAAAACATTACAGCATTAATCTTACAAGAAATATCCGTGACGGTGACGATGCTCACTTTGCAAACGTCAAAATGCAAATTCTCAAAGACATTGCTGTCAAGGCCGTACTCAATGACGAACCAATCTGGTTCGCCTGCGATGTCGGTAAAGACCAGAGCAGAGAACACGGCATAATGGCCATGGGGATGTTCGATTACGATTCTATTTACCTGACTGATATGACCATGACCAAAGCCCAGCGTTCACTGTTTCGTGAAAGTGTCCCCAATCACGCTATGGTCTTCATCGGCGTCGATATGCAAAAAGGTAAACCCGCAAAGTGGCTGGTTGAAAATAGTTGGGGAGACGACAAAGGCAGTAAGGGCCTCTGGACCATTTACGATTCATGGTTCGATAGAAACGTTTACAGCATCATCGTAAAGAAAAAATATGTTCCAAAGGAAATTCTGGATATTTATAAACAGCCCGCGATAAAGCTGCCCCCATGGGACCCGATATACTCGTTCGTGCAGTAAACCAACAGCCCAAATATAGAAACTGCCGAACATTGAATTTATCGGCTCTTTATTTTCCGCATTATGATTGCTGTTTCACTCCCAATGCAGAGCGATACAACCAGTACGCCACACCTATTAGCAATACTGCACCAATCCAACCACCCAAGGGCATCGTTTTACCAGTTAAGTACTCGATAATAGGAAGGTCAATTTCGTATTGCTTGAGTATAACAATCGGAATCGCCAGGAGGATTCCGGTCAGTGCTTCACCCGTAATGAGGCCGGAAGCAAACAGCAGGCCGTTGCGGCTGGATTTTTTGATTTGCTCCGAACTGGTATTTTTTCGCTTGTGAAAACTCTTTATCGCCCAATGTATGATGCCGCCTGCGAAGATAGGCACAGACAACTCCAACGGCAGATAGAAACCAATCGCCACGGCAAGTACAGGCGTGCGGAACGAGCTTTGTCGAGCTTCGAGAAAACGGTCAAGAATAATAATCACAGCAGCGAAACCCATCCCGATAAATGCGAAATTCCAGGGCATATCGCCCTTAAAAACGCCCGTTGCGACCGAGGCCATCAGGTTCGCCTGAACAGCCGAGAGAGCGTCCGGACCGGCACCCGGCTGTCCTTTGAAACCGTACGCCTCGTGCAGGAGCATAAGAACCGGTGCTATTATGATTGCTCCGGACAATGTTCCTACTATCTGCATGACCTGCTGTTTCCATGGCGTTGCCCCGACAATCCTGCCGGCCTTGAGGTCCTGCATATTGTCGCCAGCAATCGCGGCCGCACAGCAAACAACCGAACCAACTATGATCGCCGCTGCAGGGCCATTTTCAGCGCCTTTGCCCATAAGCACAAGCAGCAAAAGAGAGGAAACAACTATAGTAGCAATGGTAATACCGGAGATTGGATTATTTGAAGAACCGACCAGGCCCGCCATATAGCCGGCCACAGCAGAGAATAAAAATCCCGCGATAAGCATGACAACCGCCATTGGCAGTGAGACAAACACGTCTGCAACGAATGTCTGGTAAACAAGGAACAGCGGAACAATTGAAGCAACAATCAGTATAAGTATCCATTTCATGGGCAAGTCTTTTTCGGTTCTCTCGATTTCAGTTGTGCCCTGCCCCATCGCCTGATATGCCTTCAATCCGCTCTTCATCCCGCTCAGAAGGGAGCCTCTCATTTTGAAAATAGTCCACAGGCCCCCAATGAGCATCGCGCCGACACCAATGTATCGCGTCCGCTTCGACCAGATTTGCCAGGCGTAGTCCTTTGCATCAACAGGTGTGCCCAGCTTAGCTTCGACATCAGCATTGTGTTTTTTCACTTCTTCAGTTTCTTCAATAGATGCTTCGGGTTCGATGGTTTTGTATTCCATGACAAAGACGTTCCAGCTATCGGAATTTTCAACTTCACTCTCAATCTGGTAAACCGGCCATTCGTGTTGGTCGGCCATGATCGGGATGGCCGCAAACCAGTTGGCAGCTCCCCCGAGAAAGATTAGAACTGCAATATTCAAACCTACAATATATCCCACCGAAAGCAGCGCCGGGCTTAGGTTCGAGCCGCCGTAAAGCAGTATTCCCTTGATGCCTCTGGCGCCTTCGAGTACCTCAGGCCACAGGCCGATGCCTTTTGCACAGACCTTAAACAATCCACCAACAAGGGCCGCTATTGCAATAGTCCAGACTCCTTTGCCACCCTCCTGGCCCGTCTCAAGAACCTCGGCAGTCGCGATACCTTCCGGAAACTGCAGATCGCCCTCAACTATAAGGGAGCGTCGAAGCGGTATCGTAAACAGTACACCTAACAAACCCCCAAACGCGGCGATGATTGTAATCCACCAGTAGTTGTTCCCTCCGAAATCGTCCCAATAGCCCATAATGACCAGAGCAGGCAAAGTGAAAATAACACCCGCAGCCAGAGATTCTCCCGCCGAGGCCGCCGTCTGGACGATGTTATTCTCCAGGATATTGCTTTTGCGAAAGAGTCTGAGCAAACCCATCGAGACAACCGCCGCAGGTATCGAAGCCGAGACCGTCATACCAGCAAACAATCCCAGATAGGCGTTTGCCGCCGCCAAGACCATCGAAAGCACAACGCCTAAAACAAAAGCCTTAACTGTAATTTCGGGTAAAGACTGTCCTTGTGAATTCATAACTGACTCCATTCATAATCGGAAGAGTATTTGTAACAATCTATTGGAATTATAACTGTGACATATCAGTCCATTTTGGAAATCATTCAACAAACTGCCCAACATAATACTCCGGCGTGAGAGGTTGTCCGGTCGCCCTTTTAATCATCTCATTCCAATGATAAACCGCCCCGGCTTCAAAGACTTTTTCGCGAAGAAAATCACCGAGTTCACGCCGGCCAATATAGCTGAGATTTTTGTCCGATTCAAGCTTTAGGATTTCGCGGATCATCTGATTATGCAACTGAGATGCCAGCAATTCACCTAACAAATAGTTATGGTAATAACAGGGGGCAATAGTAAAATGAATTTTAGCGGCCCAATCCGGCTCATTGCGATTTTGTGGTTTTTTGACAAGCTGATATTTCTCGACCATTTGCCACCAAAGTGAATTCAGGTCCTGCTCAGGATTTGCATAAAGCTGTTTTTCGAAATTGTACATCACCATATCCCAGCGGGCAAAAATCAATTGTTTGAGCTGTGAGTACTTGCTGCTTACTTTTTCAATTTCCGCTCGCTGCCTGTCGGTAAGTCCCAGCATTTGCTGCATCCATGCGGGATTGCGGCTCAAGCGGCCGAAGAACATAGCTATAGCTTCGGTAGTAAAAGCATGCACCGGTCTTCTCAGCAGAAAAGGAACCTTCCGGTCGTGATATTTATCATAAACAGCGTGGCCTAATTCGTGCAATGTCACCTCCATCCAATATTCGTTATTTGTAATATTACACAGAATACGCACATCACCTTCCCGATCAATGTCCGCACAAAAAGCATGCGGATTTTTGCCTTCACGCTCATACAGGTCGCTGTTGGCAAGGATGGATCCCACAGGCAAACCAATTCCAGCGTAGAACTGGGCCGCCAGTTCCTTAACATCTTTATCTTCGTAGTATGCGTCCAAATCAAGCTCATATACCAGAGGAGTTTCCTGGAAGAACGGATCGTGATAATGCCATGGCATAAGCTCGGCAACGGCAATATCGTAGTTGTCCGCCAGAATGCGATCCAGCTCTGCTTTTAATTTAGCATACGGCTCGTTGGTCAATTCGTAGAGCTGCTCGAATATCCGGTCCAGCTCTTTTACATCCTGCTCGGTAGTAGCCAGAGAAAGAGCATGATAATTGTCAAAGCCAAGTTTCCTGGCAGCCTGGTTTCGCAGCTTTACCAACTGGATTATATCATCAGCTACTTCGACACTGACCTGCTTGCTGGCCAGCCACGCCTGCTTTCTCTTGCCGGAATCCGTATCTGTTTTAAGAATTTCCTTAATTTCGTTGCCGGTAACTTTCTTTCCTTCAATCGTACTGCGGAAAGTGCTGAAGTTCTTTTCAATTTTTGTGTCCAAATCTACAATCTTCTTTAATAGCTCCGGGGCTATCTGGCTCTCAAGATAACTGTTATACAGAACATCCAGTTGCCTGGCCAGGATGGCGTCGGTGACCTGTCCGGATTCTTTCGCATCTTTAAGAAAAGCAAAATCCTGAGGATTACTGTAAACCTGACGGACCTTGAGTGTTAATTCACTGACTTTGTCATAATCCTCCGGCCTGCCGCTAATGGCAGCATCCCATGAAGCAAGACTAACCTCCTTAGCCATCGGTTTAATTTTTTCCACATGCGTTGTAATGAACTCGTCCAATTCCGCCTCCTTTGCGTTATGTGCACAGCCAAACAGAACCACACTTATTGCCAGCATAATGATTAAAAACGATAAAGTTTTCATAGCCTCATACCCCAATTAATTGTCATATTGTCTGAAGGATATTAACACCTGTGACTGCTGAAATCAAGGGGGTTTTGGAATTGCCGACAGACAACCCAGCTATTTTTTCATATCAGAGTATTTCTTCTTTGAACTCAGCTAATGAGAAATGTACTATATAGCCCAATTATATTAACAGGGCCAAAAAGGTTTTATATCAAAACCTTAAAAGAAATTGTTTACTTAAATAGAGAGTCGGAGAAGTCATTATGGCCGAAAGCAAATATCTGAGTGCACCTGTACCATCTAAAAAAATGCCCGCCGGCGTCCCCTACATCCTCACCAATGAAGCTACCGAGCGATTCAGCTTCTACGGTTCAAGATGTATCCTTGTATTCTTTATGACCCATTTGCTTATGAACGCCAAAGGCCAACTTGCTCCTATGACTGCAGAGCAAAGCAAAACATGGTTTCACCTCTTTGTCTCGGCGGTCTATTTTATGCCTTTGCTCGGCGCTCTGATATCCGATATCTGGCTGAGCAAGTACAGAACCATTCTCTGTTTTTCGTTACTTTACTGTTTCGGTTTTTTTGCCTTGGCCGTTAATCAAACACGTCTGGGCCTAGCGGTAGGACTGATTCTGATAGCAGTCGGCTCAGGGATAATAAAGCCCTGCGTTTCTGCGAACGTGGGTGACCAATTCGGAAAAACCAACAAACATCTGTTAAACAGAGTCTTTCATTGGTTTTACTTTGCAATCAATCTGGGTGCTTTCATCTCCAATTTATTGATACCTGAATTACTTGACCGATACGGGCCTGCTGTCGCATTTGGCGTTCCCGTGGGCTTCATGATGCTGGCTACAATAGCATTTTGGCTCGGACGCAAAAATTTTGTCCATATACCACGGGGCGGTATCGAATTTGTAAAGGAGTGCTTCAGCGGTGAAGGTATCAAAGCAATCGGCAAGCTGTGTATTATTTATATCTTCGTAGCACCTTTTTGGGCACTGTTCGACCAAATGGATTCGGCATGGATGTTGCAGGCCGAAAAGATGAACCGCAACTGGCTGGGACATGAGTGGCTGTCAACCCAGATCGTAGCTCTTAATCCCCTGTTGATATTGATTTTGATTCCCGTTTTTTCTTACGTTATATATCCGGCAATAAACAGGATATTTCCTTTGACCGCATTGCGCAAAATAGGATTGGGCTTGCTTCTGGCAGCTTCACCTTTTGTCGTCTCTTCCCTGATTGAAACCGGAATTGTTGCCGGCGGCACACCCAGCATCGGCTGGATGGTTCTTGCGTATGTGCTGCTTACCTCTGCTGAAATAATGGTCTCAATCACCTGTCTGGAGTTCTCATATACTCAGGCACCAAAGAAAATGAAGTCATTCATTATGGCGGTCTTTCTCCTGTCGATTTCGCTCGGAAATGCCTTCACCGCCGCAGTCAATATCTTCATTCAAAATGAAGACGGCACAAGCAAGCTGCCGGGAGCCAGCTATTACTGGTTCTTTGCGATAGTGATGCTGATCACAGCGATACTGTTTATTCCTGTAGCCAAACGTTACCCTGTGAAAGAATACATTCAGGATGAGGACGCAGCGGAATCTTCCGCTTGACCGTACAGAGGTATTATTTAGCCGTCATCAGTACCGAAGTGTCAACTATTTCTTAAAGGGGTTTGAGCAGAAGCTCACGGACAACAATCTTCATCGGTCCGAACTGGTCTCCCGGATGGATCTGAAAACCAATCTTGCCCGAATCAGTGGTATCATCATGCACGTCAGCAACCTGGTGGCCGTTAATCCATACCTGAAGGTGGTCGCCCTCGGCACGAACTTTTATCGTATTCCAGCCTTCGCGGTCAATTATGCTTTTGTCTTCATTTATTGCCAGGAACATCTTACCCGGGCAATACAGTGTGCCCGAATAGGCTACAGGATTCTTGTATTCGAGTATATCGGCCTGGTACGCTTTCTGCGGTGACTGGTAACGGAACCAGAGGCCACTGTTACAGGGCCATTCAGCACGGTAAGTCAGTGTTACCAGAAAATCGTCATATGTATTTGTTGTAAACAAATCTCCCGGTGCGTTATTCGCACCCTGTGTCCCTACAAGGTTGCCGTTTTCAACGAACCACTTTGCGTTTCCGCTCGTTTCCCAGCCGGTCAGGTCCCTTCCGTTGAAAAGCTTTACAAAGCCAGCCTTGTTCTGGCTCAGTTCCCCACAACCAATTAACAACATCATTACTGCCAAACATAAAACAACCAAAATTCTGCGCACCATAATTTTCTCCTTTAGCCTTATCTGTGTAATTACATCTCAATACAAAGTGAAATTGAATTCGGTTCCGAGCCGGAGAGGCCCACTGGCTTTTGCTCCTTTTCGGTTTACATAGATATAAACCTTCTCCGGAGTTACCATCATCACGTCCTGCACTCCGTCACTTGTTACATCAGCGATTAGCATACTCCTTTCCCCCTTACTCTTGCCCAACAAACCACCCCCAGGTACTGCCAAAACACCAATTCGCCTGCCATGATGGTCATAGATACACCCATTGTGGGCTACTAAGATTTCATCAATGCCGTCACCTGTCCAGTCCAGCAAGCAGTGATGTCGGCTGTAGTCGGTTACAATTCGGCCAAGAAGCTTACCTTTTTCATCCAGCGTCCAAATCGGACTATTACCAAGGGGCTGATGGTCAATGTCAACAACTAATTGTTGCCCGCTTACACCGGGAAAGACCCTTCCAACATCCACCGACTCGAAATGATATCCGGCAACTTCCCAGATAATCTCTCCGGTGCCATCCACCAAAGCTACATTATTCGCCCCGCAGCAAGTCAGCACCAATTTGAAATCTTCCGGTTTCCGGCCCCGCTGAAAAATTCGAACGCAATCAAGATGCCCGCGTGCCTGGTCAACAGTCTTCGATTTATACACCCACCGCACAGAACCATCGGCATTCAACATCGCATAGCCAGCCATAATTTCATCGCGTCCATCACAGTTAATATCAATAGGCCGGGGCTGATGAGCCGTTCGATAGCCGCCCGGATCCTTAATGGTCCAGAGAAGATTGCCTGCCTGGTCATAAGCCCAAATCTGATGGTATCGGTCTTTTACCAACACATCACTCGGCCGGCGGCCACCACTCAAATTACAAAACACCAGACAATCCGAAGCATCATCGGCAATGCGAATGCGTCTCTTTTCCCGGCCGGTAGCGCCATCAAGCTCTACCAGGAAACCTTTTGTACAAAGCACAACCTCATTCAGGCCGTCACCGTCCCAATCGTGAATCTGACAGGCTACATCGTGGTGCCAAATCTTACGGCCGATAGCGGGATTGCCCCACTTCCATAAAACTGAGCCGTCCAGTTTCTGTGCCACAGCAGTACTGGTGTAATGAACGTCGCCTTTGTTCACGTTCCTGGAGCTGACGATTTCAACCTGGCCATCACCGTCCAAGTCAGACGCCACAACCCACTGCCCTCCATATTCGGCATCCAGAGGGATGACCTTCCATGGCTGTATCATAGATGTTTGGCCCGACGGTTCGCCAACGTCTTTGACGTCATAATAGATGGGATTCTCCTGCTTTGCACAAAGTACTGTGCAAAAGCTAAATACAACCAACAAACACAATATCGCCGCCCGTACAGGTTTCTGTATTCTACTCATCGTATTCCAACTCACTTATCATAAAATCGCGGCTTCATTATTAACTCACAACTCAATAATCAAACTCACACTGGAAAAAGAATATCCAGCATCTCATCCAATTTCTGTTTGCCCACAATTGTCGCACGGTAGATATCCGGAATATTCCACAGGTCCAGCATAATCCACTTGTCGTAGCTTTGGTTTTTCAACTCACGCAGCGTCCCTAACAAATCCACTGTCCCATCGCCCAGGGTCAGATGTTTGCTCGTTCCCTTGCCGCCACGGCGTGTTCCGTCGGTGTCGGTAAAGTGTACGTGCCCCATCCTGCGGCGAAACTTTTTCAGAAAGACAAACGGGTCGCCTCCGCCAAGCACAGTCGAATGGCTCGGGTCAAATATCAGCCGGAAGTTCGGCGATCCTATTGAATCCACCACCTGCTCCAGCAATTCAAGTGTATGAATCGCCATTACCGGCTCAGGCTCGGTAACTACATACATCCGGCGTTCTGTAGCGTATTGGGTCAAACGACTCCATGTATCGGCCGTCCATTTGCAGTATTCCTCGCTTCCTGGACCGGGCCGCCCTCCGGACCAAACCCCAATGAATTCGCACCCCCACGAGGCCAACAAATCAACCTGCCGTTTAAGGTCCGACAGATACTTCTCACGCCGGCTTTTTTCGGCACTGCCGCAACTGCCTCCGCGTGAGGACCCCTGCAGTGACATTATCTGCAGTCCAATATCATCATACTGTTTCTTCAGCGTCCGAGCTTCTGCCGGCGTTTTGGGATACGGTTTTGGCCAGGGAACCAGCTCAACACCATCGTAACCGCAGTTCTTGATAAGCTTCAAGACCTGAGTTATGTCCATTTTATAGCCATAAGTTCTTCGAGATGACATAAAACCATTCAATCCCACGGCCGTTCGCCACCGCTTAGAGCTGACGCCTGACTGGCCTGATGCAACACTGGCATTCAATGCTGCTGCTCCTGCAGCAACAGCTCCTAATTGTCCAAGAAACTCTCTGCGATTCATATGGTTATCCATCCGCTAATCCTTCCAGATGTCCGCCGTCCGTGCCTGTACGTCCGGCATCCGGGGCAAGACAGCACTTGGGACCGGCTCGTACCAGAACGTCGCGCATGACCAGTCATCCTGCGTTTCGGCCAGACCGTTCTTCCAGGCAATCTGCTGAATCGTTATGCGACAGTCCTCTCGCCACAAAATCGGGTCAGGCAGATGCCAGCGATACATCGAGACAAAGTTTTTCTCATCCAGATTGCAACCATTATAAAGGAACGGCGTCTGCTGCATACCATAGGACAGGCACACGTAGTCTTCGCTTCCTGTACCGCAAATCGTAGGAAAGTCGGTGTCGCCATCCATATAAATCTTTATCTCACCTTCACCCCACCACTGGCCGGGTGTCATGTTTCGTATGCCGATGAGCGCACCCATAAAGCGGCCTTTGTTCTTTCGCTTGGGAAGCATTACAAAGTCTTTCTTTATCGTTGTCGGATTTTCCCTGCGGAACAAAACATGCAGCCTACCTACATCAGTTGGATGCTTGTCTGCGATTGTATAATCAATCTGGTAAAACAACGGAACATCCTTTTCGCCGTCGTTGGTCAATGTAATCTTAGCTCGTTTACTAAAAGGCATTGGCAGCCATATATTCATGCCAGCATTTTTACCCAAAGAATGCACTGCGGAATGATACGGCATCACCTTTCCGTGCGCAAATCCCATAAAGTCACCAATCGGACATTCGACGCTCGGATGTTCCTGTCCATCCCACCAGGCGCGAATTACCAGAGACCGCAGATTAAGCGGGTCTCTTCGTGTCGTCATCCATATATGCCGAATCGTCCCCGGCCCCTCGATATCGCAAAGCTGTACCTCCTGTCCGGCTTTTAGTGTCATCGCCGGAGCACCCTTTCGCCCAGCGCCGAGTTTGCTCGCCGCCTTCCCCCCCTGTCCCGGAGCACCGGTCGGATTCTCAAAACAAATCGAACGCGAAATCAGGCCAGTATCCAACAGATACGGCTCAGTGACGATGTCCACCGTTCGCTCACAAGATATGCATCCCAGCATAATCACAAACAGTAAAATACAGGACACAATTTGCTTGGCCATAATCTCTCCTTTCACAAAGATAAATTGGTATTATTAATCAGTTTCTTTTGCTGGCAGAGTCTTTATCAATCCAGCGGCTCAATATATATATTGCGAAATTCAATCGGACCACCTTCGCTTTGCAGGCATATCCACCCGGAAGTATCCGAAGCACTGGTCCCTATGTTCTGGAGAACACTATTGACATAACAACGAATAACGTCCTGGTCACAATAGATATCATAGCTGTTCCATTGTCGCGGGGATTTTTCGCTGCTCTGCTGTTTCATAGCTACGCTAACGAATTGCTTGTTAACATCCTGCCTATCCCGGCCGTCAACAGTAACACCGGTGCCATTGATAAGAACAAAATCACCGGCTCTGCCCCCTTTTAACTGGCACTCTATGCATCGTGGCCAAACTTTATCGGCCCCGCTGGAATGCAGTAGTACACCGCTATTGGATGGTTCGGCCGTCCATCGCCATTCCAGGTGAAGCTTGTAGTTTGTATATTCGGCTTCGGTCCGCATATAACCGTTGGGCTTTCCTTTACAATGCACAACGCCGTTTTTCACTGACCATATTTTGTTTACATCGATTGCCTCATCCGGGATGAATAACTTCCAGCCGGCAAGGTCTTTACCGTTGAAGAGCATTGTTTTTTTGCCCGGCTCAATCGGCCCGGCGATTCCCTGACAACCCACCAATGTCGATAAAATTACTACCAGAATACTCAATACCAATAAACTACCTGCAACTCGCTTCATGGTTTTGCCTCCAATAATCCATTTTTCAACCGAAATTTTTCCTTTGATATACCTGGCCACACAGCCAAGCGTCGATATATGACAAAAAATACCAAATTACCTCAACAAACGCAACCGTAACAAGAAACATATTCTCAAGCATAATAAAGAACAAGGCTTAAATTTTCACGTATAGTATTACACTCTCCTTGTCGATAATAATTTATGGATGAAAAAATGAATAAACAAAAAGTTACAAGATTGATTTACAAGCTCTGGAAAGAATGGCGAGTGACCATTTTTTTCATAGTTTTCATTTTAGTACCTGCAAAATCAAGTTTGGCTGACTGGAACTGGGTCCCAACCGGCTCTATGAATCCCACTATACTGGAAGGTGATTTAATTTATGTGGATAAAATTGCATATAGCCTGCGATTTCCTCTTACTTTGCATCGGCTTGCAAAATGGTCGAATCCACAAAGAGGTGACATAGTAGTTTGTTTTTCTCCCGATGAGGGAACTCGATTAGTAAAGAGAGTAACAGGACAGCCGGGCGACATAATCGAATTAAGAAATAATACACTTTTTCTAAACGGAGAACCCGCCGGCTATACGAAAATCGACTCGAAATACAAAGAATATCTATCCGTCAACCTGAAAGAAAAGTGTACATTGGCGATGGAAGATTTGGATGGGCTTTCTCATGCGGTAATGAATATCCCTTCAATTACGGCTATCCGCAGCTTCGGGCCGGTCAAGATACCACAGAACAGCTACTTTGTTATGGGCGACAACAGGGACAATAGTAAGGACTCAAGATATTTCGGATTTGTGGAAAGAAAATTCATAATCGGAAAAGCAAAGGGAGTAATCACTTCATTTGACATTACCGATAAATATCAGCCCAGATTCAAGAGGTTCTTTGCCTCTTTGAAATAGGCCTTTCAAACCTGACCTGCTGTCAGCCGGAATTTTTTGTAAATAACTTTGCAGTCTCGTCATTCAGCAAAACCCAGATAGTGTAAATACCAATGACAGTACCAAATGGGATTTGGAATAAATCCAAAACGGCAATTATCAGAACCAGAACCCTCGCCCAGCCCCTGTGTTTAAGAAGCCCGACACCACCAATAATCTCCGGCACAGATAAGGTAATAAAAAATACAGCTATCGCAGTGGCAACAATCGAAGTGATAGCCATTGCCTCCGGGTCTCCTGATATAGATCCAGCCCCGGCAATAACTACAAAAGCCAGACAGGCAATTAATACTCCAAGAATACCAAATCCTATATTAAGCGCGGCTACAAGAGTAACATGTTTTTCCATTTCTCTACCCTTTCCTCTCAAAAAAAAATTATTTCATCTTATCTTCCCTTTTTATCTAAAATCGCCTCGATTTCATCCATAGTTCTATTCATCGCCTCCATCGTTTTATTAAACGGCTCAGCGCCTGTCATATCCACTCCCGCCTTTTTCAAAAGATCAATTGGATAATCGCTGCCGCCGGATGATATAAATTCAACGAATTTTCCGACCGCTCCTTTTTCTCTGCCCAGGACCTTTTCAGCCAAAGCCGTGGATGCGGTAAAAGATGTCGAATACTGATAGACATAGAAGTTATAATAAAAATGCGGGATGTATGCCCATTCTATCGCATACAAATCATCGATATGACAAACTCCTTTATCATGGCCATAGTATTTCTTAAGAATCTCGCCGTATAATTCGCTTAACACATCCCCTGTCAGCGGCTCACCACGTTCGGCCTTCTCGTGGATACGCAGCTCGAACTCGGCAAACTGGGTCTGACGAAAAACCGTTCCCTTGATTCCATCCAGGTAAGTCATCAGCAAAGATAAACGTGTGTCATCATCTTTGATTTCTTCGAGCATCTTGTGAATCAGCAGAGCCTCGTTAAAAGTGGAAGCCACTTCTGCGACAAAAATCGAATAGTCGGCTGTCGCATAGGGTTGATTCTTGTTGGAATAATAACTGTGCATCGCATGGCCCAGCTCATGAGCCAACGTACTTACATCATCATATTGGCCGTTATAATTCAAAAGAATGTAAGGATGGACATCGTAGGCACTGCCATTGCAATAACCGCCCGAGCGTTTACCCGGCGTGGGATAAACATCAATCCATCGCTCCTTGAAGGCCTTCTCGACAACCCGGCCGTAACTGCTACCCAAAGGTTTTACCGAATCGAGCGCAAGCTTTTTTGCTTCATCGAATGTATATTTCAAATCAAGGCCTTTTACAACCGGAGCATATATGTCCGAATATTTTAACGTCTCTACACCAAGCATTCGTTTTTTCAGATTCAGATAGCGATGGAATGAATCAAGATTATTGGCTACATTTTCGATAAGAGCCAAATACACCTCTGTGGGAATATTATTGTCATCCAGCGAGCTGTGAAGCGAAGAATCATAGCCGCGTGTGCGGGCGTAAAACATATCCTTCTTAACATTCGCATAAAGCTGCGTGCCGAAAGTCCCTTTGAATTTGGTGAACGTATCCCAGAATGCCTGAAATACAGCCTCGCGGTCCTCTCGAATGGGCGAAGCCCTATGCTGGGCATATCCGGCCTTGGTCAGTTTGGCCGCAGTGCCGTCACTTAACGTAATCTCAGGATAAGGCAGTTCCGCATTGCTGAAGACCGAAAAAATTGAGGCTGGCCCGCCGGCTAACAAGCTCGCTTCGGCAAGTATCTTTTCTTCTTTATCAGATAACGTATGAGCCTTCGTCCGCTGTATGTCATATAACGGCATTTTATAGATTTTCAGCCCGCGATTCTGTTCAATAAACTTATCAATTTTATCCTTATCCATTTCGGCAATTTCCGGCCTGATAAATGCAGCCTTCGAGCTGTAATCGGTACTAATCTGCTGGATTTCCTGCTTCATTGCCAGATACTTCGAATTGCCAACGTCCTCATCGGATTTCATATTAGCATAGCTGTATAGACGTCCAAAGTCTTTCGAGACACTGCTGCTAAACTTAAGACAAGCCAACAACTCGGATGCAGAATTTGCTAATTTGCCTTTGTACCCGCTCACTTGGTCAAACTTAGCAACGAGTTCCTGCTTGGCCGTATTCCACGCCTCGTCCGAAGTGTAAAGGTCTTCCATGTTCCATTTGTATTTATCGGAAATGTCCGCTCTTTCACGAGTTTGAGCTAAAACTCGCGCAGGCGAAAATGTAACAACTGTAATCAATAAAATAATGATATTTACAGCTTTGTTCATAATTGTCTCCCCATGTGTAAATTGTTAATAAATATTTTTACCGTTATTAGCTGCTAAACCAGACAACATATCTTAATGCCCCCGGGAGATTATTTCAATCGTGCAACTTCAGAATTTCACAATTAGCCGATTACGATTCACGCTTGAGGTACCCCTGTGCCCAGACAGCAAGTCCAGATCCTGCTAACAAAACAACTCCGAAAAGTAACTGAAGAATATTCAAAGATTCTTCGAAAACGACATGGGAAATCGCAAGGACAATAAACGGCTGTACCAACATAATGAGCGCCGGGATTGTCGCCCCGATGCGTCTCATCGCCGAGTAATACAGTGTATGGGACAATGCTATGGCCGTCGCCCCTGATATCACAATGCACGCCCACTGCCAGGGGCCCATTTTAACACACCCCCCCAGATCACCGAACAACAGCCCAAGCACAAAAAGTCCCGCAACCGTATAAATGCTGATAACTGAAAAACCGTGACGGGAGTCAATATCTCTAAAGGCAATTCGCGCAGAAATAATATACACCGCCCACATAAACGCCATAGCAAGAGTAAGGACTATACCGGTTAAAGTCCCGGCGGCAGTGAAATCCTCCTTGAAACACATCACGCCGATTACTCCGGTCATCGAAAGCACCAGCCCCGACCAGAAACGTTTGCTTTTGACTAATGCTCTTTCCTCGGCAAAGAATATCAAAGAAAAACCCGCTATCCAGACGAGAGAAGATTTGGCTAACAGAACCATAAAGGCAGGTCCGATATAATAAAAAGCACAGGCGAACAAACTCTGCATAACAACATTTGCCACACCGGGCACAACAGCCCTTCGCCAGATCCTTGCATTGACCCGGCCTTTTTTTATGGAAAAGATAAGAAACGGCATCCATAGCAGACATGCAACCGAATATCGCAGCAGGTTTTGGGTCCACGAATCCAGATACCCCGTAAGATATGTTATAAAAATCGGCCCTAATGACCAGAAAGTCAGCGCACCAATGCTGGCAAAGGTTGCCGATAAATCCACTTTTCGTATATTACTACCATCACTCACGAAGAAACTCCAATTATTCAGTCGAGATTTGGGCACAATATAAGCATAACACCACACCTAAATCAATCTTATTGTGCCCTAAAAAGGGAATCTATTCTAAAGCCCACTTGTTTTATTTCTATTTATGAAAAACTCGGAGGTTATAGATGTGTAAGATGACAATCGACAAAAAAGAAACTTTCTTAATAATTTTTGCATCTGGTTATAAATAACTTATATTTTTTATAGATTGAGACTTGAGCAAAGAGGAATTAAAAGCAGGATAAACGACATAATTTACTTCAGTTGCGAGGGATTATACCCAGATGAAAACGACTAAAAGTCAGCACGTTGAAGAAGTTGAACCAGACGATAACGACACAAAAGCAAGGAATCCCGGATGTGCAAACTTCGACTATCATTACGACAGTTGCTTATTTCGAGATGAGTGTTTAGTACAAAAGGGTCAGCGATGCGAATATTTTGAGCGTGCTGTTTTGCCTACCATTACCAATAATACAGAGAATAAGCCCTCTAATTAAAGGCCGATAAATCTACCCATCGGAACGAATTATACTCCCAACAAGACAAGTTCGTCGATTATACCAGCGAAAAACTTCTTTTTTCAGCAGTCTTTCAATTCTTTTGTCCATCCCGGTCGCTCGCTTGCCAGAGCGCCACCTGCCAAAGCGTCATAAAAAAAGAGATGCTCATAAAATCTTTTTCAGACCACTGACAAGGCGGCCAATGCCCTCGGCGGCGGTTTCTTTCTGAAGTGCTCCATAGGCAACCCGCAGATAGCATTTATCGACCATTCCGAAGGTCATACCCGGAACAACAGCTACTTTGTGCTCTTGAATCAGACGTTTGACAAGTTTCATCGAGTCAAGGTCTGTGTGTACTCGAAGAAGAAAATAGAACGCTCCATCGGCACGAGGAACGGCTACTAAATCTCTGATGCTGCTCAATTCATTCAGGAATATCTCGCGGACCTCGGTGGTCATACGCAGCTTTTGGCGGCAGTAGTCTGCTCCGGCACGCATTGCTCCGACTGCGGCCCACTGTGAGATTACCGGTGGACAAATCAAAATCGTGTCCTGAATCTTCCTGATTGGCATATAAAGATGCTCAGGTATCACCATCCAGCCGATGCGCCAGCTTGCAAAGCCATAGGCCTTGGAAAGGGAAAACAGCGAGATAGTATGTTCGGCGCCGCCCTCGATTGAACCGGGTGAAAAGTGCTCAACGCCATTATAGGTGAAATATTCATAGGCTTCATCGCTGATGTGGTATATACCCTTTTGCCGGCAAAGTTCATTGACCTGCCGAAGGTTCGATTCGCGATACACAGAACCGGTTGGATTATTCGGTGAGATGGTAACAATGGCTCGCGTTCGGTCGGTAATGGCAGCGGCAATTGAATCCAGCCGCAACTGGTAATCGTCATCGGTAGGCACGCAGACGGCCTTACAGTCGGCTATAACGACAGCCATTTCGTGATTGAAGTAGTAAGGCAATTGGAGAATAATCTCATCGCCCGGGTCCGTAACGGCAAGAACTGCGTTGACAAAGCCCATATTGGCACCGGCGGTTACGACAATTCGACTGCCCTCTGTGGATATATTATTTTCTGTTGTTAGCTTTGCCTGAATCGTATTGAGTAGTTCCGGGATGCCCTGGACAAGTTTGTACTTGTGGTTTTCCGGATCGGCAAGAAATGTTTCGATAGCCCCTGCGGCTTCCGGGGGCGGGCCGTAATAGGCAACTCCCTGGCCTAACGAAATTGTGCCGGGATTACTACGAATTAGGTCGCCGACTATGGGGATTATCGGCGACTGCACAGACTGCATTCGCAAACTTTTGGCCACTTAAACTTCCCAATATGTAATTGACAACCTGTTAAGACCTATGTTCCGGTCAATTTACAAAATCCATCGCTGATTGTCAACCGATTTTCAGTTTCTAAGATAGTCTTTGGTGCCATAAATGCTCGTTATAAGTATTCCCTATAGGAGCCTCTCAGATGTGATTTTGCTTTCTAATATGACCGAATTCAAGCCAAACTGTATCTGGAACAGGGGCCGGTTATTTTTCACATAAATCCCCGCCTGAACTTGAATGAAAAAAATATTCTCACAGCGCAAACAAAATCATGAACCTATTGTAAGAAAAATCGTAATTGTTATCAAATTTGTACATATTAACGGTTAATAACAAAATATTGGGCTGTTTCAGACCTTGAGCAATAAACATCTCTTGTGAAGCTTTGTTTTCGTACTTTAATGGAAAGAAGGTAGTATGTGGGACGAAGAAAAAAAAATCGAGATTTTAGATGAGGTGGAAGAGTACGACCTGGACGATGAAAGTTCCGATGATTCTCTCTACTCGGAATTGGATCCATCAGCCGACGAAAATGAAAATAGTGATGTTTTTGAATACGAAACCGATTTTTACTACGACGAAGAAGACTAATAGACGAATAAAAGCGGCATCCTCTATTCAATAACACAATAAACTAAGAATTAGCTAAAACTGCCGGCAGTTGCATATGGCGAACTCAAACATTTCTGCTTTCTCCTTAACAATTTCGTCCTGAACAGCGCTGAAGGGCCAGTGCCTCGGCAATATACATCAACAGACTAAATGGTAGATCGAGTCATCTCAGGTAATGAAAAAGGGCTGTAAGCTAATGCTCACAGCCCTTTATACAAATCATCGTCGATAATTAGCCCATCGCCGTTGTAATCTTCACATATCTAAAAGCTTTCGCCCGGTACGAAATAGTAATCTTCCGTTTCACCGGTTCCGTAGCCCTCCTTTGGCCCTGATCCGCCGTTACCTATGGAGCCAGGGGCACTGCCGCCAGTCCAGGATTTCTCAGAAAGAGTGATTCTCATCCATATTTCCCCGCTTGCATCGTCCGGATGCCATGACAGGAACGCTGGCGTTGTCATCTTGTTTAATCCGGCCGGCAAATTGATAAGATACTGATTCTGTACAGCCCATTCGGACACAATTCCCTCGGAACAGGCGAGTTCCGGGTTGGTGCTGGTGTCATCATCCCAGTCACCATCACGATTCCAGTCGCACCAGACATTGATCCAGAGGTTTGCACCCGGCTTGATAACATTGACATTGTAGTCAAAAGTAGTCCAGCTGCATTGTGGCATATTGATTGGGAAGATAAGACCATCGTCACCTTTGTCGTTATCCGATGAGTCGGTTTGAGGTTTGATATTGTTTAGGCCATCCTCATCCGGCCCCATGTCGGCCTCATCTTCATCAGAAACAATCTTGCCCAAATGAGCCACTGCAAGAGAACTCGAGTGAATCGGCCCAACCGGCCCGGCGGAGTTGCCGTCATTATATACAGTGGGATAATAGGCTATGACTCCGGAAGGCCCACCCTTGGGATATGCGGTCATGTTATTTCCGAAATTGTTAGTGCTGTCCGGTGCATCGCCGAGGTCTGGTTCTATTAGTGCTGTCCCCTCACAACTGATACTTATCATCCCCTCACCGGCATGGTCGCCGAATCCGCCGACTTCAATGAGATACTGCAAACCGGCGACAACATCAAAGGTTACCTCAGACTGAAAGCCGCAGGAGTCGTCGTTACAGTCTATTAGTGTGCTTAGTAACGGATTGCAGCCGCCTCCATTATAGATGGCAAGCTTGGTATCGTAGCTGCTTCCGCAGAGGCTGACAGTAGCATTACCTGTGCACGTGGCGGTATAGATATACCAGATATTTGGGCCGGTCATACAGTGGCCGGGACCGTCGAAAGTTGCATTGCTGGTGTCGAACGTTAGATCTGTTACGTTACCGATTAGCTTTGCGTTATAGCAGTCATCGTTTAACCCGCTTGGCGGTGGAAAGTTAGCATCTACCGATCCCGCAATTTCTATCAAGTAGTCCTGACCGGCGGTCGCATCGAATGTGATCTGAGGCTGCTGTCCTCTGATGTTTTCGCAGAAGATCCTGTTATCCCAACTTGGGAAGATATTGTAATCCTCATAGATAGCAAGTTCGATGTCGAATCCACTACCGTCCAGAGTGATGGTAACCTCACCTGTGCTCGAAGCAGTATAGCAGTACCAGATATTCGCGCCCTCAACACAATCACCAGGCCCGTCCTTCGTCGCGTGAGTGGTGTCGACATCCAGTCCATGTAAACTACTGACCCAATCTGCATCAAACCAGTCATCATTAGATGGCGTAAAAACAGGATTATCATCGCAGCTAATATTTAACACACCTGAGCCGAACTCAAGTATATTGTAACCGCCAACCTCGATAAGGTAACTGTAGCCAGCGGTCACAGGAAAGGCAACCTCCGATTGCCTGCCGCAGAAGTCATCGCTGCATTGGATCATATCGCCCGAAGTCGGAGTTGAACCGCATCCGTAATAGACGGCAAGCTTAGTGTCGAAGCTGCTGCCGCAAAGGCTGACAGTAGCTGTACCGGAGCAGGTGGCGGTATAACAATACCAGATGTTCGCCCCTGACATACAAGCTTCAGGACCATCAATTGTTGCCTCTGTGGTGTCGAAAGCCAAGTCCGTTACGTTACCGACCGACTCTGCGTTCTGACGGTCGTCATTGGCCGGTGGCGCACCGTTGCCGACCTGTGGGATGCCCAATAATAATGCCAGTATAATAGCAGCGATTGTGAGTTTCATCACTTTCTCCTCTAAAATAACGGTCATTTTCAATATGACCCTGCGTGTCTTTGCTTCGCTAAGCAGCTAAAGCCGCCCTGCACATGAATTACATAGAAATATACTACCCTTTAAAGTAGCAGTCTGTCAAGCGAAAAGTTCGGTAAGAGGGCTGTTTAGTGAAATAATCGAAAACATTACCCAAAATGCAGGCACTTTGGTCCGCCAAAATGGCCAAATTCACACCAAAGAGTATTTAAGGTAGAACTGAGGATTTTTAATGCAAATTAGACCGAAAAGAGGGACTTGATCTTTTCAACATCACACTGCTCAAATCAATTTTGCGGTCCAAAACCCATTATGGGAAATATCGGTCAATACTATTGCCTGCTATTCTTTGTTCTCAGGTTTGGCCCTTTTTATAACAAAGAAATATGCAATTGCCCCGACACAATAAAAACTAAGTGACAAAGCAATTCCAGCGGCCCATATTAATTTGTCATACTTACCTTCATTAGTTATCGAAGTATAAAACTTCGACGCCGACCGCTTTAGGCAATCGATGAGCATTATCAGAGAAAATATCACTCCCAGGACAGCCAATACACCCCACAGAGCCTCAAAGCCGAATATCGGTCTTATTGGCCAGAATGGAAATCTACACCAGTTAAACATAACAGATAGCTCCTAAAAGGATTTACATTAAGTTTTTCTATACGTTCTGTACTAAGGGAAAATTCCAAAAAGGTTACACATAAATTGTAGATTTCCCTGAAGGTTTATGATGTATAAAGCCACGTTAAAGAAAGATTATCCATCCGAAAAAATCTTCATTAATGCTGCAATAGCCGCCAGATTTAATTAAATCTCCCCACATTCTCATCCGATATAGCTTATTATTATTAATTTTGCCTGCTGCGTGCAAAAAAGTATTATACATCAAGGCAGTATCAAGAAGATGTATATATAGTGCCCAATAGGCAAAGTAAAGATATGTAAAATAACCGCTTTCTCTTTGGTTTTCATAGGAGACAAAAGTATGTCTGGAGAAACATGTATGTGCGCCGATGAAAAACATGCCGGCGATCGAAACGGAGTCCATGGAAAAGTTCATGGAACTTTGTCAGGCTTAGCCAATATGTGGAATGAGTGTACTGACTGTGGTCTGACCTATTGTGACGATTGCGGCAGAAATTGCCTCTCAGGAAAAGACAGCGTCATTGACCAAACGAGAGTCTGTCCGGAGTGTGGTGCTCCAACAAAGCAGTTTTAGAGTTAATGCCTAATCCAGCATTTCAAGAACTATCTTTGTTACCTCCTTGCGGGCTTTTTTCACAGCTAACGGCTGAGCTAATTGTATCAGTTCACCGCTTATTTGAGTTAGTTTGTCCCTGTCTTGCAAAAGTGGCTCAATGCTTTCGACAATCGGCTCAATAGAAGTAAAATAAGGCATAAACTCCGGCACTAATTCCTTACCCGCCAGGATATTGACCAAAGACAGATATTTCGTTTTTATAAGCCATCGCCCCACCAATTGCCATAGAATCCTGCTTGATTGATATATTATCACCATAGGACAGCCAGCCGCCGTTACCTCCAGCGTTGCACTACCGCTTGTAACAATCGTAAAATCTACAGCGCCGGCAGTCTGGTTAACTGAACCAATTTTGTATTCACACTCAAAACCGCCGATTTTCGTTTTTCTAAGCAACTGTTCTCTTTCGTTATCCACGGCTACCGTAATAAAGCTTGCTTGCGGGTATTTTTCCTTTAAGCGCAGAGCAATCTGCTGCATCGGGCCCCAGAGCGATTCGATCTCAGCGGTACGCGATCCCGGCATAAGAGCAAATCTGGCTTTTTCGGGATTAAATTCCTCATATCTTTTATAATGGTCTGAACCAATCTCCAACTTATCAAATAACGGATTGCCCACAAAAACCACATCCATACCTCTTCGACCGAACCATTCCTGCTCGAAAGGTAGTATGCAGCAGAGTTTATCACAGCATTTGCGAAGTTTATGAATTCGCCAGCTCGCCCAGGCCCAAAGCTGAGGAGCAACGTAAAAAAGCGTCTTTACGCCGGCTCTTTTTGCGGCCTTTGCAATGTGAAAGTTAAATGCGGGGGAATCGCAGACAATAACCAAATCCACCTTATTGCTCTTGATAAAACCGGTTAAGCGTTTTATCAATTTGTAATAACGCCAGATGTGCGTGAAGGCCTTGTAAATCATGACGGCCTTGCCGACGGTTGCCTCCAGCAGTTCACAGCCCGCCTCAGCCATTTTCGGGCCACCCACACCGACAAATTCAATATCATAACCGCTCTCATTCAATGCAGTTATCAGGCCCGCACAATGGGCGTCAGCGCTTGGCTCGGCGGCACTGATAACGATGCGATATTTTTTATTTTTGTCCGGCATAGGCGTATTTGTTTAACAAGATTCAGCTAAAACATCAACCAGATAATAAATTTCGTATCCGGTATTTAATATATCGAATATAGTATGTCGAATTAAGGGTATCGAATTGAGAATACAGAAATGCTTGAATTCATCACAGACAGGGACATATACGAAAAAGTGATTTGCGGGCGAGTCGGTAAAGCCCGCAGGTTCGTTTGGATAGCAACCTCCGATTTGAAAGACCTTTATATAGAAAAGCAGGGTCGGATGGTTCCTTTTCTTGAGGTTCTGTCCGATCTGGTAAAAAAACAAGTTGAAATAAGGCTGTTGCACGCCAAAGAGCCCGGACCGGCCTTTCGAAAGGATTTCGATAAATACCCGAACCTGATAGATGGGATGGAACGAATTTTATGCCCGAGAGTCCACCTTAAAGCCGTTATCATCGACGGCGGATTCGCTTACAGCGGCAGTGCCAATCTTACCGGCGCGGGTATGGGGGCCAAGAGCAAACACAAAAGAAATTTCGAGGCCGGCATTATCACCGATGATCAAACAATAGTCGGCAAAGTTATGGAGCAGTTTGACAATATATGGAGGGGGACTCACTGTAGAGCCTGCAAACGGAAGAAATATTGCGCCGACTATAAAGACATTTTGGTTTGATGGAAATATTTTCAATTAATGATTGATTAAAAGGGATTTATACTTCTCGATATGTTGAAGAAGGCATTAGATTTTTATATGAAGTATTTTGCGGTGTGGGTGGTTACCTTTGGGGTAGTGGCGTATTTTTGGCCTGAAGTATTTTTGACGCTTGAGGAGAAGATGGCCTGGTTCTTCGCGGTAACCATCGAGCGTATTTTGCCACGTGCTCTTCGACTGGAGAAGGGAATGAACTGGTTTTTCGCCCTTACTATGTTCGGTATAGGGGCGGTCCTGCAAATCGAAGATTTCAAACGAATCGCCAAAAGGCCGGCCATCGTTCTAATCGGCTCGGCCGCGCAGTTTAGTATTATGCCGTTGGGGTCATTTGTTCTGGTTAAACTGTTCGGGTTACCGCCTGAAATTGCAGTTGGATTAATACTGACCGGCTCGGCGCCGGGAGCGATGGCAAGCAATGTGATGTGTTATATCGCCAAAGCAGATACGGCGTATTCGGTCTCGCTGACAACCGTATCGACGTTGTTGTGTCCGCTATTAACGCCGGGATTAACTTTCCTTTTGGCAGGGTCGAGACTGGAAATTCCTTTCTGGGAAATGGTATTAAGTGTCATCAAAATGGTGATTCTGCCTTTGTTCATAGGATTTGGAGTAAGGCATTATTTAAAAGAAAAAATCGAAAAAGTCCTGCCGATATTCCCGGCAATATCGGTTACATTTATCATTTTTATCTGCTCGATGGTAATAGCACTTAACAAGAACCGCCTGGGACAGGTGACGGAATTTGTTTTGATAACGGCGGTGATACTTAATCTTTACGGAATGTTTTGCGGCTACGGCATAGGCTCTGCTTTTCGTATGGAGCTGCGGCGAAGACGGACACTGTCGATTGAGATTGGGATGCAGAACGCCGGCTTAGGGACGGTTTTAGCACTGGAACATTTCGGGGAACAAGCGGCGATACCGGCGGCGATTTTCGTTTTTATATGCATTATCACAGCGTCTGTAATGGCGGAAATCTGGCAGAAAAAACCGGCTGAAACATTAACCTCAGCAGAATAAATAATATATATTAGCGGAAGATTATTGCATTATGCCGATATAAAGGCTATAATCCTGCCTTAGATTTGGCACAAGCAAGTTCGATGGGCAGCCCTGTTTGGCTGCCTTTAAGTTTATCCGTAATAGAAGATTTTGAGGAGTTTTAAGCTATGGGTTGTAATCTGGCAATCGCAGGTGTGACCGGTGCGGTCGGTCAGGAATTTTTGGAAATCCTGGAAGAGCGGGATTTCCCATTTGATTCTTTGAAAATGTTGGCGTCCAGCCGGTCGGCAGGTAAGAAAATCGAATTCAAAGGCAAAGAATATACCGTTAAAGAATTAACAAAGAACAGCTTCGCCCGTGTTGATATTGCTTTGTTCAGTGCCGGTGCCTCGCGAACTAAAGAGT
Source organism: Planctomycetota bacterium (assembly GCA_019456195.1). GTDB lineage: Bacteria > Planctomycetota > Phycisphaerae > Sedimentisphaerales > Anaerobacaceae > NIOZ-UU13. The sequence continues at coordinate 44,480 of VRUK01000010.1, forward strand.
TCGGACCTGCCGCTGTTGAAGCCGGTGCGGTCGTTGTTGATAACTCCTCGGCGTTCAGGATGGACCCGGATGTTCCGCTGGTTATACCTGAAATAAATCCGCAGGCAATTAAAGAGAATAAAGGCATAATCGCCAATCCTAACTGCTCAACTATTATCGGTATTGTGCCGGTCTGGCCGCTGCATAAAGCAAATCCTGTCAAACGAATGGTCGTGAGCACTTATCAGGCCGCGAGCGGTGCGGGACACTCGGCTATGGTCGAGTTGGAAGAACAAACGCGCGAAATCCTCGACGGGAAAAAGCCGACCTGCAAGGCGTTCCCGTACCAAATAGCGTTTAACTGCTTCAGTCACAACGCGCCGCTTGCACCGAACGGATACAATCAGGAAGAGATGAAAATGGTCCACGAGACCAGAAAGATTTTCGACTGTGCTGAGATTGCAATCACCTGTACCTGTATTCGTATCCCGGTATTACGCGCACACTGTGAGAGTATAAATCTTGAGTTCACCGAGGCGATTACTCCGGACCAGGTCAGAGACCTTTTGAGTACGGCGCCGGGCGTCTCATTATTAGATGACCGTGAAAACAACCGCTTCCCGATGCCAATCGACGCCTCCGGCAAAGATGATATCCTGGTCGGTCGAATCCGGCAGGATGAATCCATACCTGAGAATCATGGTATAAATATTTGGGTCGCCGGCGACCAGTTGCGAAAAGGTGCGGCACTCAACGCTATCCAGATAGCGGAAAAGTTGCTCTAATCGGTAATAATGCCCGTACGCAATATAAAACTGACAATTGCCTATGACGGCACCGAATATCACGGCTGGCAAATTCAGCCGGGACTAAGAACAATCCAGGGTGTGATTACCGAAGCAATACAGGACCTGCTCGGCTCTGAGATAAGACTGTTCGGAGCGAGCAGAACCGATGCCGGCGTAAGCGCTTTGGGGCAGGTTGGTCTTATTCAAATCGATTCGCCAATACCAACGGAAAATCTGGCCAGGGCAATCACGGGCAGACTCCCCGCAGATATCGCGATTACCGAAGCGGTGGAAGTCCCTCAGGGCTTTGATTTGATGGGCGCGGTAACAAACAAGTTATACCGCTATACGATCTTTACAGGGCAGGTTCGGCCCGTCCTGAAAATCAGGCACTGCTGGCATCTGCACACTAAACTCGATATTACAGCTATGTCTGAAGCAGCGAAACTTCTGGTCGGCAAAAAAGATTTCAAATCCTTCGCCTCCGTAGCGGATAAAAGAGAAAGTTCGGTACGAACAATCTTTCGCTGTGATGTTGGTAATAGTAAAAAGGAAGAAAAAGACTTGATATATGTTGATGTAGAGGGGGACGGCTTTTTGTATAATATGGTCAGGAATATCGTCGGTACCCTGGTCGATGTGGGCAAGGGAAGGTGGAAGCCGGAAAAGATAAATGAGATTCTTGAAGCAAAAGACCGTACCGCAGCAGGACAGCTCGCTCCGCCTCAGGGATTGTGCCTGATGTGGATTAAGCATTAGAGGAAAGAATGCAGGAGAAGCATTGAAAATCGTTCATATTATAACACGGTTGATTTTAGGCGGGGCGCAGGAGAATACGCTTATCACCTGTAAGCTCTTAGCACAGAGAGGTCATGATGTAACGCTCATTGCCGGACCGGCTATCGGGCCGGAGGGCGAGCTTTTTAATCAGACTAAGCAGCAGAATTATGAAGTTATAGTTGTTGACAGGCTTCGCCGGGCGATAAATCCATTTAACGATACTATCAGTTACTTCCAGATAAAGAAATTACTCAACAAATTACAGCCGGACATTGTTCACACTCATTCAGCAAAGGCGGGGATATTAGGCAGATTTGCCAGCCACAGCTTAAAAGGAAAATGGGCAGACAACCTGCCGGCTGTCGTACACGCAATACACGGACTGGCCTTTCATCCGTACCAAAGCCAGTGGCTCAACAGGTTTTATATCGCTGCCGAGAAGTCGGCTGCAAAGCGAACGGACTTTTTTATCAGTGTCGCTGATGCAATGACCCGCCAGACAACGGCCGCAGGTATCGGCAGGCCGGAGCAGTTTGTTACCGCTTATTCAGCTATCGAAGAGGATGATTTCTTAGAGCCAATATCGCAGGATCGCAAAAAGGATTTCCGCCAAAAGTATGAAATCAGTGAAGATTCGATTGTGCTTGCATCAATCGCACGATTATTTATGCTCAAAGGACATAAATATATTATCGAATCCGCCAAACAGCTCTCGAAGCAGTTTGAAAAGTGCGTTTGGTTGTTTGTTGGAGATGGGAATCTTTCCGACCATTTCAAACAACAAGTTCGCCAGTTAGGATTAACCGAAAAGTTTAAATTCACAGGCCTATTGCCGCCGAGCCAAATACCCCTTGCCATAAAATCATCTGACATACTCGTTCACTGCTCGCTGAGGGAAGGACTTGCGCGCACTCTGCCGCAGGCAATGCTTTGTGGCAGGCCGGCTATATCCTTCGACGTTGACGGCGCGAAAGAAGTTGTAAATGAAAATACTGGCCGATTGATTGAGCCCAAAAACATCGAGCAATTAACAAAGGCCTGTGCCGAATTGATAGAAGATGAGGACTTAAGAAAAAAACTCGGTGAAAACGGAAGGAATTCTGTAAAAGAAAAATTCGCACCGGAAACAATGGTCGATACCATCGAGGCGGTTTACCGAAAACTGTTGAATCAGAAATAATTCTGCTTAAAAGGAGAGAATTATGAACGAGACTATTGGTTATTGCGGTCTGAATTGTCAAGGCTGCCCGATATACCTGGCAACGAGGGAAAAGGACGAAGAGAAACAATATAAAATGAGAGAGGAAATCGCTCAACAAATTAAAGAGCTTTACGGCCAGGAATATAAGCCGGAGGATATTACCGACTGCGACGGATGTAAGACCGAAGGCGGGAGATTATTCTCAGGAAGCCACAACTGCTATATGAGAAAGTGTGCAAGTCAAAAGCATATCGAAAATTGTGCATATTGCCAGGAGTACCCCTGTGAAGAGCTTGAGAAGCTGTTTACTACTGACAAGGATGCCAAGAAAAGATTAGATGCTATAAAAAGCACAATATAAAGGGCTCCTATAACAGCTTCTAATATTCGTAAAGATATTGTCGTTTAATATTACCCGCCCATCCAGAACCTGCCGCCTATCGCTTAGCGGCTTGCTTTATATTGGTAATGAATCTATAATTGCCGCATCTATGCAGGAGATTTATATTATGAAGACATTGACAAAAGAAATCTGGATGAACATACCGCAGCGGCGGGCGATTGTATCTATCCATAATGAAGTAGAGCGGCTTGTAGATAAAAGCGGCGTTCAGGAAGGCCTTGTACTTATTAACGCAATGCACATAACAGCATCGGTATTTATCAACGACAACGAATCGGGCCTTCATCACGATTACGAACTATGGCTTGAAAAGCTCGCCCCGGAAAAACCGCACAGCCAATACCGCCATAACGGGTATGAGGACAACGCAGATGCTCATCTGAAACGGCAAATAATGGGACGTGAGGTCATGGTCGCAATTACAGAAGGAAAGCTTCATCTCGGGCCGTGGGAGCACATCTTCTACTTTGAGTTTGACGGCAAACGCAAAAAACGTCTCTTAGTAAAAATCATCGGCGAATAAATTGGTGACCTGCTGGAACTGATACTTTTCTTAATTGAGGTTGTTGTAATATCGCTATCGGGCGTAATGGCACCGGGGCCAGTGACTGCTGCGGCGATTGGAATGGGGACACGTTCGCGATACGCCGGTATGCTTATCGCCGTTGGGCACGGCATTGTCGAATTTCCGCTGATGGTGTTGATTGTGTTGGGTCTGGGCAGGATACTAAAACTTTCCACGGCACAAATTATCATCGGTTTGGCAGGCGGAGCGTTTTTGCTGATAATGGCAATCCAAATGCTAAAGAGTCTGCGAGCAGAAGAAGAACAACAAAGCAAAACCACCAAAAGCACCCCGGTGTTGACAGGGATAATACTGTCGGCAAGTAATCCATATTTTCTCCTCTGGTGGGCGACCGTCGGATTAACTCTTGCAACCACTGCTACCGGAATAGGGATATGGGCCTTTGTAATATTCGCAATCGTTCATTGGCTGTGCGATTTTATCTGGCTTGGCACTTTGTCGTGGGCGAGTTTCAAAGGCTCGGTTTTGCTTGGCCCGCGAGGAATGCGAATAGTGCTTATGATTTGCGCGATAGCACTATTTTTCTTCGGCCTGTTCTTTATTTACAATGCCCTTATGATTTTGTTTAAGTAATTTTAACTATCTTGTTGGGCGCTGAGAATTTGTTTCAGACTATATTGAGCCAGGATATTTCGCTGTGATTGATTTATCTGCTCAAGAACCTGCGGCTGGTCGGGAGCCGATTGTGCAAAGCCCGCTACAGATACGGCTTCGGCGATATCAGACAACCTGATATTGGCCGGGTCTTTTACGGGCAGGAAACCAACCTTAGGCTCGGAAGTTTTTGCTATCAATCCTCTTCTGACGAGATGGTCGAGAATTTTGTCACCGAACTCAGGTGGAACATCTAATTTACTGCATATAACCTCCGGCGAAACCGGGGCCTGATTCTTCATGAAAGCAAGGGCTATCTCTCTGACGATGTTTATGGCGGTAATGTCGTTCGCTATGAAATATTCTTCGTTTTGCTTGGCAGCGGCAATCTCAGCGGCGTCGAGACTGCTGAGATGCTGAGTGGTAAACGTCAACTGCAGGCCGAACAGCACCGTGAGCCAGGTAATATAAATCCAGAACACCGTCATCGGAACCAGGGCCATTACGCCGTAAACCGTGCTGTACAGCTTTAATTCCGTAATACCATATCCGAAGGTACTTTTGGCGGCTACCCAAACCAAAGCCCCTACCGCGGCGCCCCAAATGGCGGCTTTTGCCTTAACCTTCGTATTCGGCAAAACTAAATAGAGCAAAAAGAAGGCAACCGCAGCTACGATATAAGACAAGAGGATCGGCGCAATTTCTGCAAGAAAAGTTTTCTGAAACCACGCGATAGTTGTATATGGATTGGCTATATATATGCCAGCCCCAAGAAGCAAAGGCCCAAGAGTCAAAAGCGCCCAGTAGCTGATAATTCGATGCAGAAAATTTCTGCCCCTTGCGACGTGCCAGATATGATTAAACGCCTTTTCTATTGTCGCCAAAAGAGATAAAGCCGCCCAAACAACAATTACCACACTAAACAGAGTGATCGAGCCTTTGTTTACACCGGTAAAAAACTCACTCACTATCTTATCCAGTTCTTCCGTAATCTTTATTATTTCTTCCGGTTTTTCTTTATCAGGTGTTATTTCGATAGTTGACAGGTTAAGCTGCTCATAAACGAGACTCTTTAGATTTTCAGCAACGTTACTATAGGCTGGGAATGACTGGAATATCAAAAGCGTTACGATAGCCAGGGGCACAATCCCGAAAACCGTATGATATGAAAGAGCAGCCGCCTGACGGCCTGCATGGTTTTTCTCCAGCAGTCTGATACAATGAGACCACAGTTTAATCTGAAAAACAGCAAACCGGCTGGCCTTACCAAGCTGAGTTGTAGGAGTTGATAAAAGCTCCTTAAGTGATAACATCTCTATGCCCTTTCAATTCAAGGTTATATCGGCAAATTAGGGTGGGAACCTGCGAGAAAACCACAGGCTAAATGAAGAATATTCGACGCTTGGGAATTTCTACGATTTACCGGTCTATTGATGTTATTTCAGTAATTTTTCAAGAAGATTCGGCAATTGTTCCTCCAGTTGTTGTAATAACTGGCCCTCAAGGAGTTTGCCAACATCAAGTTCGGGCCTATCGACAGTACCCCCGAGTGATACCTTGATCCTTTGGCTGGTTGTTTCCTGACCAAGCCTTACTGTTCTACCATCGGCGGTGTAGGGTAAAGTTACGGTCATATCCAGGCTCTTATCCAGACCGATAACACCTTTGAAATTGACGGGATTATCACCGATATCCATCTGCATATCATCATATCTGAGAAATCCATCTCGCAAGACAAACTTAGTCGGACGGATAGTAATAACCGCACCGCGGGCACTGGTACCGCCCGCTGAAAAAATCGTACTGAGCAAGCCCGACGCCTGCAAACGCAATTGGTCCATTGAAACCGTACCAACAATTTCAGCTTGATTTTGGGCGGCTGCATCGAGCGGAATAGTGAGCTGCTCACAGCTAAAAGAAGCAATGCCGCTGGCGTTGACGGCGTCTGCGAAAATTGGATTGAGGTACATCAGAAGCTTTTTGGTCGTCTGGTCGTTGATTTTGATATTCGTCATTAGCTGGAGAGGTTCGTCCATTTTCAATTGAGCTGGTTTTTGGTTGAAATCGACCTGGCCGGCAAAATTAAACCGGCCTTCGTTGACAGTAGTCTCAAACGGTACAATTTTAAGCAGACCGTTACGGATTTGAATATCTACGTCGGTCGGGCCAAAATCCAATCCCATATAACCGGCTTTTTCGAAACCTAATTTGGCATTGGCTGTGAGATTGGGTAATAGTTGATTTACATCATTAATGGGATATTCACTAAGAAAACTGACAAAGTCTTTTCGCTTGCCCTCTAGCGTTAAGCCTTCAGGTAAATAGGGTGCCGCCACAGAACTGACCGCGGACCAGTCGTAGTCGAGTTCGGCTTGTCCTGTTAGTATGGTTTTGCCTGATTCGTTCTTTTGGGTAAATTGACCTTCGTTGACTTTAATTCGCGGGCTTTCCAATCGCAGGTTTTTAATGGTTGTTCCTTGTGGATTAATCTCAGCTTCAAAAACAAGTGATACTTCATTTGGCTCATAAGGCTCCTCGCCGGGATAAGTGAGCTTTAGACCTTTAATTTTTGTTGAGTCGGTTGTTACTTTGTAGATGTTTTTATCCGAGCTTATGGAAACTTTTGATTCGGCGATACCGGCAAGCTGTGTTTCTTTCGGTAAAGAAGCAAATAAAACCGCAAATGGCTTCACTTTTTCAAGGTCAACATTCTTAGCAGATATATCCAGGCTCACGGGTACTTGCGTATTTCCACCTATTGGAAGAACGGCCTTATCAATATTGATTTGGCCCAGGCTCGCATTGGTCTCTATAGAATTAAAGATCAGAACGTTAGTTTTTCTGTCCACAGCAAAAGCAAATTTAATATCCGCCCTTGGCTCTTGCGCTGTGGTACCATCCGTTGAAGTTATGCGAAGATTTTTAACCTGTGATACACCGCTGCCCGTTATCTCGCTTTTATTAACCGACAAAGTTCCCTGTTCAACAATCTCACCGGAAATCTCGTATTTACCTAAATCCACGAACTGTCCGAATTCCGATTGAAGTTTTTCCAGGTCAACATAACCATCATATTTAAGCTGCTCAAGAAGTCCGCTGGCATTAATTCTTGCAAACGAAGCTGTTACATCGAGTTCATCGAAACGTATTTTTTTCTTATCGGTTGAAATCTGAAGCTTGCCTGTAACCGGTTGGGAAAGAGCAAGCTTTTTGTTCTCGATGGTGCCGGCCAATTCGTTGAGCTTTACCTGGCCATTAAGCTTGCCGCGATTTGCTTTAATATTTCCGCTCAACTTACCCGAGGTGACCTTCATTTCCTCTTTGATACCAAATGTGTGCGGCATTTGAGAAAGAGCTGCGGCGACATCAAGCTCAAAATCAGCATTCAAGCTCACATCTGACTCGGACGTTAAAAAGTCGGACCAGGAACTAAAAGTAGTGGGAACCATTCCGCCGATTTGCCCAACAAGCCAGTCACTGTCGAACTGAAATTGTTCGATGTTTATCAATTGCTGTTGGCTTTTAAGCTTCACAGCAACATTCAACAGACTCGTTTTTAGATTGTCGCCATTTAGCGCCGGTCCGGTTATATCCAGATTCGTTGCTTTAATTGAGCCGGTCAAATTTTCGAAGTTGCCATCTTTAATTACTGCGTTTAAATCGGCAGAAACCAGTCCTTTGGCTTGAACATCTATTTTAGCCAATTCAAGAATCGAACCCAAAGATTCGAGATCCAGATCATTAACTTCTACAATCAAATCACCGGTAGTACCTTTAAGGGACCAGTTCCTTATCGCCTTATCAGGTTTAATTTTGCCCTCGGCGTGAATCTGTGATTTCTCAGCCTTACTGTTAACCACAGCCAGGTTGATATCAAAATCTGTTTGCCTGCCCGGGGGACGTAAACTCAGTTTTGAGTTTATCTCCGAGAGTTCAACGGTTTTTGCTTTTGAATCTGTCAATTTAAAATTGCCGTCGTTAACGACTACATCCATAACAAGGGCAAGATATCCGGCTTTGGCGGGAATCGGCTCGGACACACCCACAGATTCCTGCCTGCTCACAGGTTGATTATTGAGATTTATGCTTATCTTAGGCTGGTCGATTGTCGTTTGTCCGAAGGAAAGATTGCCGGTCAAAATTGAACCATATCGGGGCTTTATAGTGATTTGCTTTACCTGGATGGAAATTGTGTCTGCATTATCAGCGAAACTAAGTTCTGCAATACTGATCCCTTTGAACCAGCCCATTGAAAGACCGGCGAAATCTAACCGGCCGTCAATTGAATTATTGATTTTACCTGATACGAAACGATTGCCCTTCTTGGATGAAATGAATGCAGGTACAAACAAGAATACCAGCACAATCAGAATAACGATAAATATCAAAATCAGCTTGATTATCTTCGTAGCGGTTTTTTTGGGCGGCTTAGCTTTTGATATCTTTTCAGCCGACATCACTATGATCCCCCAAAATATTGTTAGTACACATAAGCACAAAGTCCTTCAACAATACCTCACCCCGTTATTAGATGTGCACTTTTGCCAAAACTAATCGAGTATTATTTCGTCCGATTTACTTTTGATGAGTTCGTCAACCTTGTCGGAGTATTTCTTAGTAATATCATCAGCCTGCTTCTTGCCGTTTTTAAGGTCATCTTCGGTGATGAGCTTATCTTTCTGCTGTTTTTCGAGATGTTTAATGGCGTCTCTTCGTATGTTTCGAATCCCAACTTTTGTCTGCTCACCTGCTTGTTTGGCCTGCTGAACAAGCTGTTTTCTTCTTTCCCCACTAAGTGCCGGGATATTAAGTCTGATTACCTTGCCATCGACAATAGGTGCGATGCTGAGGTCGCTGGCTTTGATTGCCTTTTCAATTTCTCTAATCGAAGCAGGGTCGAACGGTTTAATTACAATCATATCGACCTGTGGTGCCGCAAGCGTTGCCATCTGTTTCAATGGCGTCGGCGTTCCATAGAAATCGGCTTTTATGTTTTCAACCAGTCCGGTAGAAGCCATTCCGCTGCGAAGGGATTTTAGCTCATCATGAAGCACTTCTATGGTCTTTTTCATCTTGGATTCGCTGTCAGAGAGTATTTCATTAACGGACATCTTCTTTCCTCACTTGGTATTTCAATTCGCTATTGATGCATTACTATTTTAGTGCCGACCGGCTCGCCACAAATGGCCTTTGTTATGTTGCCCTTTTCGAAAATATTCAAAACAATTATCGGAATATTGTTGTCACGGCAGAGAGTTATTGCCGAATGGTCCATGATTCTAAGTTTTTTCTCCAAAACCTGGTCGTAAGTCAATTGTTCGAAAAACTGAGCATCCGGATTCTTCTCGGGGTCATCACTGTAAACACCCTGGACTTTTGTTGCTTTTATGAGTAGGCCCACATCAAGCTCCGAAGACCTCAAAGCAGCACAGGTATCGGTAGTGAAAAAAGGATTTCCAGTTCCACCGGCCAGTATTGCAACTCTTTCGCGTTCAAGGTGCCGAAGGGCCCTTCTGCGAATAAAACGCTCACACATCGCAGGAACCTCTATTGCACTGAGCACCCTCGTTGGCTGACCAAGCTTCTCAAGCGTCTCCTGCAGCGCACAGGCATTGATAATGGTTGCCAACATCCCCATATAATCTGCCGTGTTTCGTGGGATATGACTAGCCTGTGAGAAAGCCTCCCCCCGAAGGAAATTACCGGCACCCACCACGACGGCGACCTGCGGGCCAATTTTGCAAATCTGTGATATCCTCTCGGCGATTGACTCAAGTGAAGGGCCGTCAATCCCGAATTCACCGGGCCTGCAAAAACTCTGGCCGGAAAGTTTCAGCAATATGCGACTATATTTGCTCGCTGCCATTTATTCCTTATCTCCCGTCTGGACAGAAGCGGACTTGCGAGTTTCGTCGTGCACATCCTATATCACGGCTCACAAAGGACGTTTCTTAACCAACCTCAAATCGGACACATCTTTTTATTGTAGCCTCGCCTCCAGCCTGTTTGGCGGCATCGGTAAGGACCTGTTCAACCGACTTGCTGTCGTCTTTAACGAAAGGCTGGTCGAGAAGACAATTCTCTGCAAAGAACTTCCTCATCTTGCCTTCGACGATTTTTTCTATGATGTTGGCCGGTTTATTTTTAACCTGCTCGGCAAAAATATTTTTCTCACGCTCGATGAGCTCAGAGTCAATATCGTCCTTATTTAATGCCAGCGGTTTTGTTGCGGTAATGTGCATCGCAATATCGCTGGCCGTCTGCTTTAGCACATCTGCGGCTGCTACATTGTCATCGCTGGTCTCAATTTGAACCATTGTACCTACTTTGTCGTTGAAGTGTATGTAAGTGCTGATAAGACCCGGGCCGTCAAGCTGATATTTTGCGTAATCCCCAACCTGTGTCTTTTCACCGGTCTTACTGACGGTTTCGGTTAAAATGTCACTGAACTTTTTGCCGTCAACAACGGACTCAAGGATATTCTCTGCGCCCTGATCGGCCGGGCATACCAGGGCATAGTCGGTCAGAGTTTTCGCTGTAGCCACAAATCCGTCGCTCTTGGCCACAAAATCGGTCTCGCAGCAAAGCGTTGCAAGAACTGATGTTTTGCCGTCCTGGCTGCATTTGCAGACAACCAGACCTTCGGTAGTTTCTCGTTCGGCGCGTTTTGCCAAAGTAGCAAGACCTTTTTTTCTAAGTGTGTCCATAGCCTGCTCGATATTACCATCAGCCTCCTGAAGGGCCTTTTTGCAATCCATCATTCCCTGTCCGCTCATATTTCTCAGCTTCATCACCATTGCTGCTGAAATTTCCGCCATATTAATAACTCCTATTCTTGTACTGCTTATATTGTGTTAAAGGAAATCTCTCTATTTGAAATTTGACATTTATACTACGTTAGCCGGAAAATATATCACCGGCTGAATACTATAAGTTATCTATCACAGACTTGTGCCTTTTTACTTTGACTCCTGCTGTTCGGTTTGTGCTGGCTGGGAGGCAGTATCCGCATTCTGCGTTGGTTTTTGCTCAACAATTGGCAATGTCTGAGGTACTCCTTCGCTGGCGCGGGCCAGAACCGGTCTTTTTGAGCGGACGCGTCTTGGCCTTTGAGCCGGTTCCTGTCGAACAGAAACCATTGTTTTTCCAATCGCCACGGCATCGGCCAACTCGTTAAGTAACAATTCAATCGCTCTGATAGAATCGTCATTAGCAGGAATGGCCACATCTACTGTGTCAGGGTCCGAATCAGTATCGAGAATTCCGACAGTTACAATATTCAGCTTTTTTGCTTCCATCAGAGCAAGATATTCCTTTTTGGCATCGATCACCACAACAACACCGGGCAAACGAGACATATTCCGAACACCCTGGAGATTAGCTTTAATCTTTCTCATCTCCCGCTTGAGCCTCGATGCCTGCTTTTTGCTTTCACGGTCAAGAGTTCCATCTTCGACCATCGCTTCCAACTGCTCCAATCTTTGCAGCCGCGAGCGAACGGTTCGGAAGTTTGTAAGCATCCCGCCAAGCCATCGCTGCGAGACATAGTGCATTCCGCACTTCTCGGCGACACCTTCAACGGCTTTTTGAGCCTGCCGTTTCGTGCCTACAAAAACAACATCTTTTCCGGAAGAGACCACTTCAGCAAGAAGCTTTTTTGCAATTAATAACCCCTTTAAGGTTTTTTTGACGTCAATAATATGAATATTACCGCGTTTTGCAAAAATATATTGGCCCATTTTGGGATTCCATCGGCTCACGCCGTGTCCAAAATGTACCCCTGCATTTATTAGTTTCCGAGCCAGCTCTTTAGCCACAAAAAACCTCCAAACAATCTATCAAAACAAGTCTCATTTGCTACACACAAACAGATAAACCAGATAAACTAATGGAAATTGTACTATATGTCAAGAAATTATATCAAGATTTTTTTATGAGTTGCTGGTTATTTTCCCAGTTAGCCGCAGACCGATGTCATGTCGTACCGTCAAACAGCAGAGGATGTACTCGGCGCACAGAATTATAAAATTGCCTGTTTTGAGATGCAAACAACCATTTCCGCCGAAATAGCAGAGTGTTGGAAAAGCTTATTCATTGAAAAATGCAGACAGAGAAACCATAACCCCACCTGCAAACATAGCATGTACCCGTGATAATTCTGAGACAGCTTATTTAATACCAGACTGTAATAATAATATTCGGGTCGGTCTTTTTTCCCTGGATCTCACCTGTAATGATGTTTGTTCGTTTTATGGAAACTTCAGGATTTTCTGTAAGCCATTTGGTGATTTGTTCATCAAGAAAATTTATGGCCCCTGGGTGCAGTTTTGTAAAAAAGGTCTTTACACCCGTTATTCTATCGCCTGAGGCTACTTTTTCAGCCGGCTTTTTTGCAACAGGTTTTGGGGCCTCAATCTTCGGCAATTCCACAGGACTACTGCCGCCTAAATCCAGGGGCGCATGTGAAACACCACCTCCTCCGATACTGATATCGTCTAAAGGAATAGGCTTGTCGAGGTCTTGGTTAAGCGGGATAGGATCGTTGATATTTTGTCCCCCAAAATTACTGCCGTTAAAATTATCCATAGACTGTTCCCTTTAATATAAAAAATAGTTCTCCTAATGGCATCTGGGAATGGTACGACTGGCCGTTAAATGAAAAACGGCATATTTAGCCGGATATCTCATTTGTCTTGTGTGCTTTAGTCTTGTTAGGCTTCAGGTTTTGCGTTATCTTTTTCGGCTTTTGCTTTTTCGGCCTCAGCCTCTCGGTTGGCCTTTTCGGCGGCTTTAGCTTTCTCTTCAGCTTCAGCTTTTGCTCTCTGAGCTTCCGCCTGAATCTTTTTGGCTTCTGCCGTTGCTGCTTCTGCAGTAGCCTTGGCTGCTTCAGCAGCCTTGGACTTTTTATTGGCCTCTGTAGCTAACTTTTCGGCTTCAGCTTTGGTTTTCGTTGCATCGGTTGTGGCCGTCTCAGCGATCTTGTTTTTCGCCTCAGCCTGGGTTATTAGTTGTTTCGCCTCAGCCATTAGCTTGTCAGCATCAGCTTTGGTTTTTGCTGCATCGGATGTTGCTTTTTGAGCTTCGGCAGTAAGACGCTCGGCCCGAGCTTCTGACTCACGAGCGGCGTTTCTGTCCTCCACCTTTTCCGCCTCGGCCTCGAGACGAGAATGCTCAGCATCAACATCACGCTGCTGCTCTTCTGAAGATTTATCTCCAAAGAAATCTGTAATAGCTTCCTGCAAAGCACTTGGAGAAGCCGGTGCATGCTTTTTTCTGATTTCTTTCATTATTTCCTGTTTTGGTCTGCCGCCGGTGGAATAGGTCGGAGTCAGTACAAACACAGTCTCGACCGCACGCTTCTCGGTATCTTCGCCGGAGAACAAAAAACCCAGTATTGGTATATCTTTTAGAATCGGGACACCGCGGACAACACCAAACTCTACGGTCTTTCTAATTCCGCCGATTATGAGACTTTCACCAGGACGAATACGAGTTTCTTTGCTCGTGATTTCCCTTTTGGTAATGATTGGTACCTGCTTTACACCATCAGGAGTATTTCTTGCACCAAGCAGAATGTCGGTTTCAAGGGCGATGGTACCATCGGCAAAAACGTGGGGAGTGACTTCAAGCGAGTCAATGACGTCTATATATTCTATTTCAGTTTGGGGAGCGTACTCGCCGCCGCTTTTAACAGGTATGAACTTAGTTACCGTTTGCAGCGGTACATGTTGAGTTGATTTAACTATTGCTGTTTTACCATTAATGGTCTGAAGCATTGGGTTCATCAGGATTTTCAGATAACCCCTTGATTCAAGTATGTCCACCAGGGCCGTGAATTCGTGGGCTGCGCTCAAATATCCAATATTAAGACCCATTCTGGCGCGAATAAGTTCCCTCAATGAAGCTCCCGGAAATGCAGGAGGGATTTCACCTCCTTCGTTTATTAAATCCTGAACGCTACTCCCAAAGGGCAGACCACCAGGTTTCATCGCAATATCCTCACCGAACAACTCTCCAATTTCAATAGTGGTTTCCCGGTCGAATGTAAAATCTGAGTAAATTTCGGATATAAGACAGTCTATCTTGACCTGAATCGGAGGAACATCCACCGCTTCCAGAAGCTCAAGCACTGCATCGACATCTTCACGAAGCGGGCATCTGACTATCAACTGGTTCGTGGCAGGGTTACTGCTGACGGTATAATCTGAGACGGTAGTTGATTTACCTTTTTCATTGAAAAGCCTTGTTGCAAACTGTTCGTGGACAATTTTTTTAAGTTCATCGGATGTATGCTGCTTACAAAAGTAGAATAGTTTGAACTCCGCTTTTCCCCCGACTATTTGCTCGACGATTTTGGGTGGAGTCTCGTAGATTTCAGGAATTGGTATATTGGGATCAGTTAAAGTAGTATCGATTTGTAAATCTTTAATAGCTTTCTCGGCGTTGTGTTCGGTATCTGTCTGGGCAAAGAGGCTGCAATACCCCCCTACCCAAATCACAAATCCTACAGTCAAAGCCGTGATTAGCCATCGACTGCGGCTGACATTTTGGCCGCTGCTGGTCATAATTTTGCACCCGTCATCATAATCCCGAGTCCAATAAACGATGTTATCCACATTCCTGCGATTCTAACCCAGAATTAAACGAAATCTCGGAATATTCTATTGCATATACCACTTATCGTCAAGTATATTCTGAAAGAATGAGTAAAAATAATTTCTTCTCCAGGCTTATCTAAATTAAAAATATTAGACTAAATTGTTCTTTTTTGCTATTTTTTGCAGGTTATGAAGAAAAATAAGCAAAAAGTCACTGTAGGCTTTATATCGTTAGGTTGCCCAAAAAACTCGGTAGATAGCGAAAGAATGTTAGCAGAAATCGCCCAGGCCGGTTTTTTTATAACAGCCGCCCCTGATACCGCCGATGTCGTTGTCATCAATACCTGCGGTTTTATCGCTCCTGCAAAAGCCGAATCGCTCGAAACAATAAGGCACACCTTAGAACACAAACTCAGCGGCGCCGTAAAAAAAGTTATTGTCGCCGGCTGTCTTCCGGAAAGGGAAGGCGAGCAACTTTTTAATCAGGTTGACGGCATCGATGCCGTCGTCGGTCTCGGCCAGCGAGATAATATTGCCGGGATAATCAAAAAAACGCTTTCTCATGAACACCCGGCCGCTTATCTGAATCAACCGCCGCAGACAATTCCCGACGACAGAACCAGATTGCTTATTACACCCGGCCATTGGGCATACCTGCGAATCAGCGAGGGCTGTAACCACCGCTGCTCTTTTTGTACAATACCGGCAATCAGAGGTCGATTCCGAAGCAAACCCCCGGAACTCGTTCTGTCTGAGGCGGACGAATTAGTTTCATCGGGCGTAGTCGAGCTTAATATAATCGCACAGGACTGTACATCATACGGCCGGGACTTGAAAATCAAAAACTCTCTGGCCGCCCTTATCAGCGAACTTGAAAAGATTACCGGCCTGTCGTGGATTCGGCTGATGTATCTATACCCGACAGAAATCGACGACAAACTAATCGATACTATCGCAGAGAGCGAAAAAATTGTTCACTATCTGGACATTCCAATCCAGCACGTAAATAACACAATCCTAAAGGCCATGCGTCGGCCCGATTCCAAAGACCAGCTCAAACGGCTTATTGAGAAACTTCGAGGTGCTATGCCCGATATTATTCTGCGGACAACTTTGATAGTCGGCTTCCCTGGTGAGAGCGACCAGCAGTTCGCCGAGCTTCTGGACTTTATCAAATGGGCCGAGTTCGATGCCTTGGGCGGCTTTAAGTTCTACGCCGAATCCGGGACCCCCGCGGCACAAATGCCCGGCCAGGTCTCCGAGAAAGTAAAAAAGCAGCGTCTCGAAGAGTTAATGCTCACTCAGCAGAAAATCGCATTCACAAAAAACAAAAACAAAATCGGCAGTCAGCTTACCTGTCTCGTTGATGCCGTTGACAGTGAAAACGAAGGCCGCGGACGCTTTTACGGCCAGGCACCAGACATCGACAGTATCTGTATAATAAAGAAGTGCTCCGCGGAACCAGGTGAATTTATCAATACGAAAGTTATTGCCACAAAAGATTATGATTTACTCGTCGAGCAAATTTAGTCTGTGGCTATAATTCTGCCTTGACTGTTGATAGCAGCACCTGTGGATCCAGCCGGACTTTGTAATCGGGATTCGCGTATGTGAATTTGATTACGCCGTCGGGCCCGACCAGGAACACCGCTGGAATCGGCAGTAGATGGTGATTTTCCCCAGAAGCATCATCTAAATCAATCCCATAGCCTTTATACTTTTCAATCGTTGCCTCATCGACCTTGAATGCGATTCCAAACCTCTTTGATGCTTCCATCTTGCTATCCGAAAAGAGTTTGTATTTCATCTGATGCTTGACAATGCTCTCTGACAGCTTCTGTGGCCGATCGGGACTGATTGCAATAATCTGCCATCCCGCATCCAGTATTTGCTGCTCAATCTCCTTAAGTCCGCCTAATTGGGTATTGCAGTATGGGCACCAGCCTCCGCGGTAGAACACCAGCACCGTCGGTTTTTCTTTGATCAAATCGACTAAGTCGGCTGTTTGGCCATCGACCGTTTTCAGCAACACTGTTGGTACCTTAGCTCCGATCGATAAAGGCTGAGCCTGCTCAGCCGAGACAGCTACCAGTCCAGGAGTCTCTGTGGCTTCGCCAGACTCCTTCTGTTGTGCTGATTGTGTCTCTGACAGAGGCGTCTGATCTTTCTCTTTGCACCCGCTATTCAAACCAACTGCGCTGGCAAATATTATAATCCCAAGAAAATACATCAACGCTTTCATAATCTTGTCCTCATCAAGTCAAATTCATTTTCGTTTGATTTCCCATTCAATATAGTAAAATCCCCCCTTTTTCACTTACGTACCCATACATCGACTTGTTCAAACAATTGATCCACCCATACGAAAAAAGAGATAATCTGAGATTGCTTGTATTTCCATTCAAGTAGTGAAAGAGGCAATATCGTAGATTATTTGAGGACTAATAATCCTTTCAACATTTAAGAAGCTGTCAAATTGTGTGCATCTCAAAAATTCAAGGAATACAATCGGCATTAAAGTATTTAGAAACCTTTGGCCTTATATCTGTAATATATGAGGTCACAGCCAATCACCAAAAGGTAATTGTTCTACTGCAAGGCGCAAGGTAGGAACAGCATTCGTATAACCTGTTTTAGAGAACCTTATGTAAAAAATGTTTTAAGATTCTCAAACTACCTCTAAAGATATATCATTTATCGTATGATTTAGGCCACACAATATCTCCTGTATGATACCTCTGATCGGGTGAGAGTTCACCAATATCTATATGTGTTTTACTTTCAGGAACATCTGTATTATTCACAACAAGTTCCATTTGTACTCCAACGGGTACTCCATTAAACACAAAAACCCCCTCAGTATTGGTTCTTTTTTGCCTCCAAAGCTTACGCACCTGTCCAGAAATCTCCTTAGAATAAGCGTACAATCCAAGATTAGCTTCTGACTGAGGGCTGCCCTTTTGGTCAATGACACGTCCTCTAATGGTGGCCAGCCAATCTAAAACAAGAACCAAATCTCCTGTTTGGTCTGCCGTCCTCCAGAAAAACATTTGCCCTGTGTGTCTTCTTGCGTCAAAGGCATAACCGAGTTGAAAATCTAAAGGATCACCGTGAGGTGCGGCCATGATAAAATGACCATTAAGGTAGGTTATCTGTTTGTTTTCCCCAATTCTAATGGTTCCTCTTCGAACGGATTTTCCATTAGCATAAACAAGGCGGCCCTTTACGAGGGGTATAGTGGGAATAGCTAATTCAACTGATGGATTCTTGTGGCCCGGTGCCACAGAAAGGGTAGTGCTGTAGTTAATGGGTCGACCATTTTCCCATCCCACCGCCGTTACCTCATAATCTCCCAGCAATAGTGGAAAATTACATTGCCCCAACCGATCTGTATGGACGCGCTTAATTTGCGAAGATTCAGATGCCTTAGGCACTACTTCAACTCGAACAAATTCCATCGGGCGTTTTATTTGTTCGTCAACCACACGAATAGTGACAGGCAGCTTATTCTGCATAGCCAACTCCGTCTCAAACTTATCCGCCTCCTGGAAGGTGGAAAGGCTTGCTACACCCTGTGTTTCAAAGAGACGTTGTCCAAGCTGGACAGCAGAAAACTTCTCTATTCGTAGGGTCTCCAGGAATACCTCCATAACTCGGTAATCCGAAGCTGAGTTACTCCAATACATCAAAATAGAACCCCAATCTTTTACAGTGACTTTATCCCCGTGGTATCCTACACGCTTTCCCTCATCAATCAGTTGAGAGTAAAAATGACATGCATCAAAAATCATATCAAGTCGGTACTCTCCTTTAAGCTCTTGTCTTACTTTCATCGTATTTAGCGCCTTCTCATAATCTCCCAGTTCTTTTATAACAGTCTCATCATCAAGACGACTCGGATACTTGCCATTACTCAGATCGGAAAACAGACGCAGACCTTTAAGGGCGTCGAATTCGCTCCTTTTGTACTCCTTGAGGGTATAGTCACCGGGAATGTTAGGCTCAAATAGATTGACAGGAAATTCAACACCCCAGTCGAATTGGTCAGATATCGACCGTCTTTTCCAATCTGCTTCTTTGGGTTTGGATACCAAATCTATATGTACTGGTAATTTTGTGTCTTTATCAAACCAGATTTGCAGGACAAATTCTTCGAAAGACCTGGATATTGAGGCACCATATATAGCTTTTGAATCTCGACTCTCAATACCTATCAAGACTTGACCATTGATGGTTTTTTGACCAAGCTCAACATAATGGCCCTCTAAAGTTCGTATTACTAATTGTTTGGGATTAACATTTTCAACAATGTCATCCCGCGTTTGCTTTAAGGGACGAGGCTCATATTCCTTTGTTGTTGGTTTAATCAGAACAGACTCATTACTATCGAATAACAAGTAGGTCTTGCTACTCAGTTTTCCATCTACAAAACATTCCATTAACCCGCCGTGTTGCTCAGAGAAATACCAAAATATCTCACCTTCCTTAGCGACTATTTTGCCCTCTTCAGGTACATCTGTTGTTTGTGTTATTCTGACTCTACATGTGAAACTGTTAGCATTTCTCGTTTCCTCCAACGCTTTGGCCCATGCTGAGTTTGTCCCGTCAATCGAGTCTCCCCTAAAATAAATCACAGTCAAGACAGCCATAAGGATCGCCGCTGCAATAGCTGGTTTGGTAATCCTTTGACTAATAATTCTAATTCGTTTCCAGGTAGTTCGTTCAGGTTCCATCTTATCCAACAACTGCCGAAAACAAGTAAGTTCAGAATTCGAGACCTGTGAAGGATCGATACCATCGGCTTGCAGCAGTTTGTCTCTTAGTTCATTATGTTTATTCATAACTATTCTCCAATTCCTTACAAAGAGACTGTTTTGCATAAAAGACTCGCGATCTCACAGTTCCCACCTTAATACCAAGCAATTCAGCAATCTGTTTGTATGGCATCTGCTCAAGGAAACTCAATGTGAGAATTTCTCTTTGATGAGTCTTAAGTTTGTTGAGAGCTTGATGGACTCGTGTTGCATCTTCGTCATCAAAGACCGGTTCATCAACTTGGGCATACAGGTCAAGATATTCATCAGACAGCCCCACAAACGGATCTTTGATTCTGGCCATAGACATCACCTCGTTTCGTGCAATGCGATACAGCCAGGCAGTGAATGCACGCACATCTTTGAGCGTGCCTATCTTTTTAATGACCTTCATCCAAATATCCTGAAGCAAATCATCAGCGTTTGCAGATGAATGGTCCAGCCGCCTGACGTAATAGCGTAGCCGTGGCTGGTACAACCTAAAAATCGCTTCAAACGCCTTGCGATCACCACGCTGACACTGTTTTACCCAGATATCCAATTGTTTAAAGGATTCCATTAATCTCCTCAAAATCAAATAAGATCTTACTTTCTATAGAATAGGATGTCAGATCATATCCGAGGTTCAAGAAAAACTGAAAATTTATTTTTCTTTGACGACTTCGCAGCCACAATAAGTGATAATAATCCAGAGACGATTTATTGCATTGTTGAGAGTTACATTTCTGATTGGGTAGGTCATAAGATGAACGTAGATGCTTTCTGTAGTTTTTTTTCGTTGTGTGACAATATTGCTGCAAATTTTATCGTTACGTCGTAAGAAATTTTCTCTTTTTTGGAAATATTATTCCTTGTGATGGAATTTCTAAAAAGGTAAACTTCTGTTTATGCTAAAGCTTATCCCGAATATTTTAACTTTTGGTCGGCTTGTTTTAACCATTGTCTTTCTGGTTATGCTTCTTTTGGCCCCGCCATATTACGCCGATGGCGAAGTGCCGTTCCCCGGTTTTCTCGACATCGCCTTCATTATCTTTGTTACCGCCGGCGTAACCGATATGGTTGACGGCCTGGCAGCTCGAAGGCTAAACGTCGCCAGCAAGTTCGGCCGAATGATGGACCCGCTGGCGGACAAAATTCTGGTCTGCGGTACTTTTATTTGCTTTGCGTTAATCGGTCAGCCGAAGCTTTTCAGCTTAAGCCCGGCTGCGTTGTCGGCCATCCATTGGTCGGTAGCAGGCATTTTAATTGCACGAGAAGCTTATGTAACAATAATTCGCCACCTCGCGGAGTCCCGCGGTGTCAACTTTGCCGCGACCGTATCCGGCAAGATTAAAATGTTCCTGCAGTCCTTTGCCATCGGCACGGTGGTTGTAAAAATGGCTCATATCCAGACCGCAACGTGGGCATATTGGTTCACCATCGTCGCGTATGTGATTATGCTGACGGCTACGGTTATTTCAAGCTTATTAGCAACTCGGCGAAGCAGTTGCAAAGCAGAAGCACCGGAAAATAACTAATCAACAACCGGCCATATACTGAGTATCATCGAAATTACGAGGAGCGAAATATGAAACATCAACCATCCTATATTATTAAACTTCTGATTCTTTTTGCAGGTATTTGTGCGTTGGTAAGCACAGCCTCTATGACACATGCACAGGTTCGAGAGGAATATATGCCCCCCGCCGGCCAGGGAAAGACCTGGAAGCTGGCCTGGAGCGATGAATTCGAAGGCACAAAGATTGACACGTCCAAATGGGAAATCATCGGCGATTCGAAGAGGCGTGACGGCTATTGGGTAAAAGAGGATTCGTACCTGGACGGCAAAGGCAATTTGCTCATCCGCACAAAAAAAGACGGCCAGCGTTATACCAGCGGAGCAATGCGAACCAGGAACAAATTCGAGCATAAGTTCGGCTATTGGGTGTGTCGATGCAAATTTCCCGAACAGGTCGGCCACTGGCCGGCGTTTTGGCTTTTCATCGGCAGCGTCGGTAAAGTCGGAAACGAAGGTAGAGACGGCACAGAAATAGATATAATGGAAAAACCATGGCTCGAAGACAAGATAACTCAGAACCTGCACTGGGACGGCTATGGCGCCGCCCACAAAAATGCAGGAGGCAAGCTCAGCATGATACCGGGTATCAACAAGGGCTTCCATACGTTCGGGCTGCACTGGAAATCAGATGAATATATTTTCTACGTCGATGGCAAAGAAACCTGGCGCACCAGCGCTGGTGGTGTCTCGCAGGTGCCGGAATATATGAAACTGACTGAAGAAATCGGCGATTGGGGCGGTGATATATCTAAGGCTAAACTGCCAGATTACTTCGTGGTCGATTACGTGCGTGTATATGACGAGGTCGAGCAAAGCAAAACATTGGGAAAGAAAGAGCTGATTCGCAAGGCAGCCAACGTCAGACCTTCGCCGCGGCAGCTTGCCTGGCAGGAAGGTGAATTCATCGGCTTTATCCATTTTGGCGTCAACACGTTTAGCGCTCGCGAATGGGGCACGGGTATGGAAGACCCGAAAATCTTCAATCCCGAAAATCTGGATACAGACCAGTGGTGCCGGATGATGAAGGCAGCCGGGATGACACAAGCGATTCTTACGGCCAAGCACCATGACGGTTTCTGTTTGTGGCAGACACGTTATACAAATCACTCGGTTGCTTCGAGCCGGTGGCGCAACGGCAATGGTGATGTGCTGCGCGATTTGGTCAAGTCCTGCAAAAAATACGGGCTGAAAGTCGGGGTGTATTTGTCTCCTGCGGACCTGTATCAAATCGAAAACCCGAATGGCCTGTACGGCAATCTGAGCAAATACTCCAAGCGGGTGATACCGAGGCCGGTGCCGGGTCGTCCGTTCCGGGACAAGCGAACCTTCAAATTTGTCGTTGACGATTACAATGAATATTTCCTTAATCAGTTGTTCGAACTACTAACCGAGTATGGGCCAATCCACGAGGTCTGGTTTGACGGAGCACATCCCAAACGCAAAGGCGGGCAGACATACACATACGTGCAGTGGTATGAATTGATCCGTGAGCTGGCACCGGAGGCGGCGATCTTCGGTAAAGGGCCGGACTTGCGGTGGTGCGGCAATGAAGCCGGGAATACAAGGGCGGCAGAGTGGAGCGTTATTCCCATAGACGCGCCGGTGGGCAAATTTACCTGGCCGGACATGACGGCGCGGGATTTGGGCAGCCTTGGCAAACTCCAGGAAACTCTCAATAACGGAGGATATTTGCACTGGTACCCTGCCGAGACCGACACATCAATCCGGCATGGCTGGTTCTGGCGCGATGAAAAACAGCGTGTCAAAACAACCGAGCATATTCTCGATATCTGGTATCGCTCAATCGGGGGTAATACTGTGCTTCTGCTGAACATTCCGCCTAATCGCGATGGGCTGTTTGCAAAGCGCGACTGTAAGGTACTAACAGAAGTCGGGCAAAGCCTCCGCGAGACGTTCAAGACCAACCTTGCCGAAGGTGCAAGTGCAAGCGCTTCAGCCAGACAGGGAATGGGTTTCGAAGAGGCCAACGCACTGGATGGGGACACTGCAACTTGCTGGATGGGGCCCGACTGGACTACGCAGGCTGAATTAGTTGTTACATTAGATGGACAAAAGAGATTCAATTGCATAGTGTTTCAGGAACAAATACGCGATTATGGTCAGCGAATTGCCGAATTCGCCGTTGATGCTTATATAGACGGTAAATGGCAGCAAGTCGCTGAGGGTAAAACAGTCGGCTATAAACGAATCTGCCGCATACCAAGCATTACTACGGACAAGGTAAGAATCAGGATATTAGATTCCCGGGTTTGCCCGACTATTTCCAACTTCGCTTTGTTCTACGGGCCGGAGATTTGAACGATTATCCGTGTCAATAACTGAATTCGAGTCGATAATATCGTCCGTAATATCAAGGGGATTCAGGCCTATCCTATTGAATATTTCCTTTTCCATTTTAAAGATTAACGGGTCAACTTTTGCTATGATACTTTTCCTTTTGGAGTGCGACTCAGAAAAGAGAGCATGTCTTTTATGGCCTTCGGTCAGTCTTTCTTGCAGCGACACAATCTTATCGTGCATAACCCTTTTGTCTGCATAATAGACCAGTTTTTCTTCCCAGGTATCCGGCTTTTCTTTTTCGTCCAGCAGGGCTGTGTATTTGTGTTTTCTTATAGTTAGAGCGAGGGCAGGATACTTTTCTTTTAAGATATCATAAGCGGCATCTTCGTGAGGGATTTCTTCGTACTTTTTCTGCAACTGATTCCATTTTGCTTTATCTTCGTCCGTGACGGGCCGTCCAATCCTACTGT
Organism: Planctomycetota bacterium; assembly: GCA_019456195.1. Classification (GTDB taxonomy): domain Bacteria; phylum Planctomycetota; class Phycisphaerae; order Sedimentisphaerales; family Anaerobacaceae; genus NIOZ-UU13. The sequence continues at coordinate 68,552 of VRUK01000010.1, forward strand.
AATCCAATTCCTTAATATCACAAACTCTAACAATATCGTGCAGTAAACAGGCGCTTTCGGTAAGGTTTAGATCCACAGTTTCGCCTTTTTCTTTTAGTTTTCTCGCCAGAAAGACAGCCAATTCAGCCACGACCATACTGTGGTTTACGATGTGCGGCGGAACGTGATAAGCCTTTATTATGGCCAGGCACTCTTTATGTGTTGGAAGATTGTATTTATTCATTTTTCAGTTCAGCAATATTTTCCGGATTTCAGCGTTCGGCCAAAGAACATACTCATTCTCGGCGGCCGGCACAAGATTTTTTACTGTAAGGATTTTCGCATCTTTATTTGCACAGCCAATATTCTCTGCTCGTCGGCTCGAATGCAGATTGGCTTTAATTGGGTTTGTTTGGCTTTGTTTGGCTTTGAATTGGGTTTGAATTGGGTTTGTTTTTTCTGAATAACCAAGTGTCCATATTTGCATATCTCATTGTTATCATAGAGGTTACGCTCATTTGACTCCTTTTGAAATTGGGTTTGTTTTGCATAAAAGAGTGTACTGGAAATATGTTATAATTGAAAGAGTGCCTAAAGTGACTAAAGTGCCTAAAGTGAGCTAAAGTTTGGTGTTTCATATCTCAAGTCTCATATTTCATATTGTGGGCTTAGGCCCCCTGTTGTAGGTCAAGTTAGCAGCACTTCCCCTGTTGCACGCCAAGTTAGCAGCACCCCCCCGGCAGAAAAGCAAGTAAGCACACACCGAGGGCAAGCTCTGGATAAACTTGGGTAAACTCAGGGAGTAAAAAACCCATTCGACTACGCTCAGGGCAGGCTCTGCTAAAAGAAAGCAGCCCTCTATAATTAGACGAGTGTGCATGTTTGAGTCGAAAAAAGTCTCGCTTTTCGATGCTGGATTCTTGTAACTCTATGTAGAGAAAGGAGATAAAAATATTTGAATTATTTTATTTTTGTTTTTAAGAGTGAGCGTTATTGGTCGAAAATTCTTCGAATTTTCGAGTGATTAATGATTAATGATGATTGATTATTTAAGGATTCTTGTTTTCACAGGAAACTATTTTAAATGGAACTCAACAGGGAAATGGGTAGGTGCATTGGAGGTTGAGGGGTTTTGAGTGAAAACCGTTGATTTCGTTGGTTATTGTTGGTTTTTTAGCGTTTTTTGTCGAAAATTGCTCAATTTTCGATGTTTTTTGCAAATAGTTTGTGCTGTTATTGGCCAACGCGGCAATTTCTAAATCAATAAATTATCGCTAATCATAAAGAAAATGGCCGGCAGTCCCTCGAACTACCGGCCATTTGGGCAAAAGAGATGGTGTGTGGATTTTCTGGGTATTTACCTCTTTTCTAAATTGCCCTATTGCACAAACGCCTCGATTTCTTAGGGTATCACAACTCGGTTGTAGATGCGGACGTCGTCGATAAAGCCGGAGAAGTAGGTTCCGGGTTCCATAGCTTTGCCGGTGCCGATGTACAGGCCGTTTGCTGAGTCTGTCAGTCCATCCTGTATGTCTTGAGCCACTGCAATACTATCTACGTAGAGTGTTCTGTACGAGCCATCCCACACAAGACCTATACGATGCCAGTTACCATCAGTGATGTTTGTTTGCGACATCAGTGAAGTGGCGCCGCGGCCGGGGCTTGTAAGCTCCGTCATCAAAGAGCCTTCTAACGGATCTGTGGACAGCCAATTTACGCCACCTGGCTCGGAGATGACAGTTTGCCCTGCGGCACCGCCCTTGATCCATGCGAGAACGCTGAATGGCCCAGACGCAGGATTCAGGACAGGAGCGGTAATGATATAATCATCTACTCCGTCCAACTGAAGCGCGCCATCCACCAGTCCTCCGTCGGGCAGCCAGAGAGGATCGCCAATGACGAAGGCATCGTTGATGCCAGCGCTGTCAAAGGCGATATCGCCTTCTGCCTCGTCTAATGCCCAGTGTGCTACTATGGTAGGGTCTTCCACTTCCTTCAACAGGTACTCCGAAATTAGGACCAGGTCCTGAACATCCACGATTCCATCGCCGAAAGGCGCCGGGAAAATATCACAGGATGGCTCATCCATGTGCCAGTGATCGACCATGATGGAGATATCTGCGCCATCGATGACTCCGTCCCCATTGATGTCAGGTGATGCGACCCTGAGTCCGGTGTCATATTCCCACACTGTTGAGAGAAACGGGCTATAGGGCCAAGGTGTTGACGATCCACCAATGACATAGATCCTCCCGTCCACTGTGCTTGCCCTCATGCCGAGCATTCTGACCGGCATGTCATCTTTTGCTGTCCAGGTATCCGTCGCGGGCTCATACTGGAGCAATGTGGAAACAGGCGCGCCACCCCTACGTGGAGTTCCACCGAAGGCATAGATCTTCTTATCCACCACACTGGTGCGTGAAGCGCCTGGAACTGGCATATCAGCTTTCTTCGTCCATGTGTCTGTCACTGGATCATACTCTTCTACGGTCGGAAGGCCTGCGCTTGTTGTTAGCCCGCCGACGGCGTAGATCTTCCCATTAACCACCCTGGTAGATACCACCCATCTTGCAGTGGGCATGTCAGCTTTCGTTGTCCAGGTGTCCGTCGCCGGATCATACTCCTCCACGGTTGATACATCGACTCCACCCCCCGAACCTCCGATAGCATAGATTTTCCCATTCACCACACTGGCGGATAAACCATCTCTTGGTGCTGGCATATCAGCCTTCTGCGTCCATGTGTCTGTCGCTGGATTATACTCCTCTACAGTGGCAAGCGTAGCTCCCCCATGCCAAGTGGTTCTACCGCCAATGGCATATATCTTCCCATCCACCGCACTGGCGGCTAGCCACATCCTTCCTGTTGGCATGTCAGCTTTCTCTGTCCAGGTGTCTGTCGCCGGATTATATTCTTCTACCTTTTTAAGGCCACCTAAACCTCCGATAGCATAGATTTTCCCATCCACCACACTGGTGGATAAATTCCATCTTGCCGTTGGCATATTGGTCTTCTGTGTCCAGGTGGCTGCCCTGGCACTCCCGGCACTGCCAAGCACAATAGCGGCCACCAATCCAACTACGACGAATGTGATTTTGGTTTTCATGATTCGATTCTCCATTATTGTTTTGTTTGATGGTTTGCTGTATCATTAAATGAGCCTTTCCTCGGGCGTGCAAACCATACGCCTGAGTGGGGCTGGGCCGGTGAGTCACTGCTTGGCGGCATGACACTCACCGGCTGCTTTTTTGGACTACAACTTGTTTGAAATTCTGCTTATGCGAGTTACTAATATGGCGCCACCTCCTTTCCATCGTTGAGTGTGTTTCTATTTTCTCAAAATGATTGTTTGTATTCATTTCTCGTTCTCCTTCTTTCGCTGCTCGGCTTCGAGGGCGTTGAAGTATGCCATATATGGCGTAGCATCTTTTATTGCTCCATTCTTTGCCCAAACATGAAGCTCATGATCACTCAGAATTGCTATTGTTAACGGGCGGCCATAGTCTGAGATCGGCCAGCACACGCTCAATTTCCGCAATGTTCCAGATGTCAATATCCCCGTTGGAGCGAGAGACTGCAAGTCGCCGGCCATCTTGGCTCCAGGCGAAATAATATACGAATCCTTCTTGCTCCGGTATTGAATAGAGAAGATGCTGGTTTTCGCAGTCCCACAGATCGACGCCGAGAGCAGAACGTGATCCCATAGCCAGTTTCGTCCCATCCGGACTAAGTTTATGCATGAGGGCCACCACGTTCCAGGTGGCTGTATCATCTGTCTTGAGTGTCGGAAAAGAGGTCAGCTTTTGTCCGGACTGTACGTCATAGGTCACTATGAACCGATTTGCATCGACAACAAGTATCTGCCGGCTGTCAGGTGTGAAGTTGACTATCTGGGCGGCCGCGCCGGCAAGGTTGTTCGCCAACAGACGTGGTTTTTTTGTGCCCGCCAGATCCTTCAGATCAAATAGATACAGCTCCCGTTCTCGATATCGATTATCCCCCTTGCTGCGAATAAAGGCAAGATGCCGATTGTTGGGAGCCCAAGCACAATCTATGATCCGGCCTGGGAATGACTTCAGTCGCTCTGCCTTAAATTCTGTTTCCGGCGTGTCTGACTCATCTATTGTGCAACTCCAAATCGTAATGGCCCCTTGGCCAGATATTTTATCAGTCGTAGCAGTCGCCAAATGCTGATTATCGTCGGTCAATTCCGCTTTCCATGTCTGCTTCTCGCTTTCGTCCCCTAGTTTGGAAACTTGCTCAGTTGTATCTGTGCTCCAAATGCATACGCGTTCTCTCTCGTAATCGGTTGTAACGAGCCATCTTCCGTCCGAGCTGTATGCAACGCCCTGGCCTAATCTCTCCAGTCCTCGCTCCCACTCCAAATGGCCCGTAGCACTGTTCCAGACCCGAAGTCTTCGGTCCTTACCTACAGAGGCAAGGCGAGAGCCGTCCGGGCTGAAAGCAATTCCGGGAACTCCGCCAGTGTGCCCAGGGAGAGTCAACCTTTCTTGGGTGGCATCGAGTGTGTATAGCCAGGCTTGTTTGGGGTAAAAGGTCATCAATGACTTCCCGTCAGCAGAGATGGAAAGCCGTTGCCCACCTCCCAAAGCCTGTTCAAATGTGGCTATATACTCTTTCTTTTCGAAATCCCATAGAAAGAATCTCGATTCCAAGGAGAAGATCAAAACAGTGCGGTGTGGCAAGAAGATCGCTTGTGCTTTGCCATAAAACCGCTCCGTTAAATGGCCCACAGGTCCCCACGTTTCCGTGGAATAAACTACCCCCCCAGACGCTGAAAGAAATACGAGGTAACGCCCATCCGGGCTGAATTTCAAATATGTGCCGGCTGCTAAACCCGGTTCCAGGCGCTCCAGATGACGATCCAGTGTGATATCCCAGATGTCCAAAACAGATGTATCTGAGTTGGCTGACTCGAAGGTGGCGGTCGCCAGTAAACGACCATCTGGACTCAGATATATTACAGGAGGACGGTTCGCATCTACAGGAAAATCAAACTCGTATGCAATGCTGCCCGTCAGCGGTTCAGTCAAATGGGCTGAGCCTGACACTGTGTCTACGACAGCAATCTTGAATCCAATCGTTGTTGCAAAGCATGTCTTGGCATGGGGGACCTCCACGGTTTTCCGTTGGACCCACGTACCATCCTGAGTATGTGCAAAGAGGTGGGCCACGGCATCAGTAGAGCGTTCATCAGGGGAACCGCCTTGGGGTTCGTGAAGCGAGAGAAGCGTATTGCCCGTGTGGGCGAAGCATAGGCCTGTGGGAGGGTGCTCGCACTCGAATCTGGCGATATCCTGGCTGGAATGCACATCTCTTAAGATGACAGTTCCATCGGATAAGGCGAAGGCTGCGATTGCATCCGTTGGATGAAGGGCTGCCAACAAGATGTTGGGGGCATTAGGGGCTTCAGGAAGCTCTAATACAACCGTAGGCTGAAAACCTACATAGTCACCAATGCAAGCAACGGCTTCGCTGCGTAGATCGGTAACATCCTTTCCAGGCACATCGAGGTCATGGGCCTGACTCAGGGCCTTAAAAACCTCTTGTCGATACCCCGTGCCACGAGCAATGCGTACGGCACGTGCTTCGCGCACCAGCGAGTCGTAAAGGTTTTTCTCAGCATTTCGCTCACTTTCCTTTGCCCTGCGTTCTTCTTGCACCGCTATTTCGCGATCAGCGTCTGACTGCATGCGCGCGGAATTCGCTATCCATGCCTGCCACGCGCTGACCCCCGTACCTAACAATAAAGCGATGACAACAGCGACGACGGCGGTGTAAACAACCTTGTTTCGACGCCAGGCTTTCTGGAGTTGATAGACCACAGTAGGCGGACGGGCAACGACTGGTTCGTTACTCAGATGCCTTACGATGTCCAACGCCAAGCCGTTCGCCGTGTCGTAGCGGCGTGTCCGGTCCTTCTCCAGGCACTTCATCACAATCCAGTCGAGGTCGCCGCGAATAAGAGAGATCAACCTGGGTGAGTCTGTCGAATGATGTGTGGCCGTCGTGGATTGCTCTTCGATTTGAAGCGTTGCGAATTTGGTGCTTGGCCTCTGCGGCTCCTTCTCGCGGATGATCTTGCGCATCTCATCAATGCCCGATTGCATCAGTTCTTTCTCATCAAATGGTGTTCTGCCTGTGAGCAACTCGTAGAGCAACACACCCAGGCTGTAGATATCCGAGCGGGTGTCGATGTCCAGTCCACTCATCTCCGCTTGTTCGGGACTCATGTAGACAGGTGTGCCGATGAACTGATTGTGCTGTGTGTAGATTGTAATCTCCGTCAGTTCCTGCTGCGTCGCCTTGGCTATGCCAAAATCAATGACCCTGGGCACTGGGATGCCATCGTGCAAGGTGATCAGGATATTGGAAGGTTTAATGTCCCGGTGAATAATCCCCTTCTGGTGAGCGTGCTGAATGGCATTACAAACCTTGATGAACAGATCGAGACGATCCCGGATTGAGAGTTTCGCTTGATCACAATACTTGATGATAGGAATCCCTCTGACCAGTTCCATGACGAAATAGGGCCGACCGGTATCCGTTGCTCCGGCATCCAGCACTTTGGCGATGTTCGGATGGTCCATCATGGCAAGAGCCTGGCGCTCGGCTTCGAAGCGGGCGATAACCTGTCTGGTGTCCATCCCTAATTTGATGATTTTAAGAGCCACCCGCCTTTTCACAGGTTTTTTCTGTGCGGCCGCCCAGACCACACCGAATCCGCCTTCACCGATTTTTTCGAGGAGCTTGTAGCGGCCAATGATAGAACCGGGACCTTCAGTTGACGGAGATGTGTCCAGAGTGGCATATCGATCAATCTCTGTAGCTTCAAGAAAACTGTCCTTTACTTCCCGGGCTTTTAACAAAGCCTCAATACGGGCCAACAATTCGGTATCGCCGTCACACGCTGTTTCAAGATAGGCTTTCCGCTCTTCTGGTGGTTTTGAGACCGCCTCGTGGTATATGCTTTCTTCATTTTTCATCGACTCGGCACACATAAGTTACTCCATTCAATTCAGCTTCAATATACAGTGCGTAAAACAGGAGTGGATTCCCTCAACAAAACTTAAAAAATCCAAAAAAACTGCTTGTTATCCCTATTTGGGATCGGCATCCTTCGTTATTGCCACACGCAGCCAAGACCGGGCGTAATCCCAATGCCGCTCAGCAGTAGCTGGCGAAATGCCCAAAGCTTCGGCCGCTTGTTCCGAAGTCAAACCGACGAAATAACGGAGTTTCACCAAGTCAGCCTTGGTTTTGTCCTTATTACCAAGTTTCCGTAAAGCTTCATCCAGGACAATCAGATCGTCCGTTGGTAGAACCTTACCGCCCATGAAAATCGCCGCATCAAGTTCGATTCTCTGGTGCCCGCCACCATGCTTTAGACTCCTCTTGCGCCTCGCGCTGTCAATCAGAATCCGACGCATGGCTTCCGCCGCAGCGGCGAAGAAGTGACCGCGGCTATTCCAATCATGGACTTGTGAACCTACCAGCCGAATGTAGGCTTCATGAACCAGAGCTGTAGCCTGAAGTGTCTGGCCGGGCGGTTCCTGCGACATCTTTTGAGCAGCCAAACGGCGCAGTTCCTCATAAACTAATGGGAGCAGTTTGTCTGAAGCCTTCGCATCGCCTTGTTCAATTGCAGTCAAAATGCGTGTGACATCGGTCATACTTATTCTCAATAACAGATTTCTTCCATCTCTGGTCCAAGACTCGTGGTGACAAACCCAAAAGTGCAGGTGGCTCTCTTTATATGCCTGTGCAAGTTAGGTTATCCTTAAGTAGGGACAAAATAATTCTATCAGAAATGAGGTGTCGTTTCAAGTATTAGTGTGTGATAGATAGCTTCGCATTGAATTGTAAAAAAATACCTGAATTTTTCGAAAAGTGAACCTCTTTCAGAAGCTGAAAAACACCACAATTTTCAGGTAACATCTTGTCACCAAAATGTCTCCACAGATGTTGATTTTGCCTATGTCGAGTCCGAATAAATGTCAGTATTTTGCCAAAAAGCAAATATTTTCAAGAATTTTTAGTGTGTAATCGGATTACCCTTCCTGACATATGTCTCACCGGTCATGTGTGTTATGATATGTGAAAAATATGTTATCAGGAAGGA
>VRUK01000103.1 GCA_019456195.1 Planctomycetota bacterium
CGATCTATGTTTGATCCATCCATACTGATTTTGTATTTCAACCAAAATGTTATAAAGGTCAGGCTTATCATGTTGCATGTGTCGAATAAGTGAAGCAATCTCACCAGCTACATTTGGACTTTTTGTTGCTATGTCGCGAAATGCTTTTATTTCATCCAGCCGAACTGAAAGCCTTGCAATTTCTCGACTTTTCTTTTCACCTTCCGTAAGTCCTTGCGGGGTTTCTATGATGTCTCTTAAAATTATCCGTAATTCCCCGGCCTCATCTTCATCCGATAGAGTATTAGATAAATCTTTTTGGAAAGAGTTAATAGAAGAAATGAGGCGGAGAGTGTCAGTTTGGTTAGATACCTTCTCCCAAATTCGATGAAATACTTGGGGATACTTTTTTTCGTATAATTTTTCTACAGCGAAAGTAAACATTATAGTTGGAGCAAATTCGTAAAATGCAGAGAGATAATCATTGAGTAAAGAAATTAAATCCAAGTTTGTCAGAGTTGGCGTTGCATTTGACGATATCTTTTTTGCGGTCTGAAGAATACGCTCACATCGTGGAGTATATTTATCCCGTAGAAATAGAAACCAACCTGGATCTATTTCGAATTGATGAAGCATTGAATCCATGTATTGGCTAAATCGTATTCCATCCCAATGGAAATTCCCCTTTTCATCGTAATAACATTTTTGAAAAAGAAGATTTTCCCGTTCCGGGCAATCTTTTTCATTATTAACATGTGAAGATGTAACACAGCATTGTGTTATTAGCCAATATCGTATCGGAGAGTCAATTCGTGTAGCAACATGAGTAAACATATTTCATTGTACTCCATGTTATTTTATAAAAGGAACAGATGGTACAATATATACCTATCTAAAAGTTTTTTTACAGTTTACTTGCAATGTCCTTTGTTAACCAATTCGAGGTCTCTTCGGCCTTGATAACTTCCGTAGAGTAAAACTCATGTGCAACTTGTTCGGAAAATATACGTCCAATATTTGTCATAACAATCTTGCCATCTTTATTTTCCAGCAATCCTTTGTTTATAAGATCACCTACCTTTTGCATTAGATAATTCCAGTCACTTCGGCTGGCAGTTGGAAATTTTCTAGGCTTGAAACCTGTTTTACATCCAAATACAAAAGACCTATATAGAAGTTCTTTTGCATTAAGTGCCCATGTGCGACTAATAGGAGGTTTCCGGTCCTGTATAGATTGTACATATTCATTAATACTGTCACTGTTATAATACTGATTATTATTGTAAAAGCCATATCCACTGTTTCCAAATGCAAGGAATGGGATATTGTCCCGCCATTTATGGTATTGCTGTTGGTAAGCGGCATTTTTAGTACGAATATACCAACCAACCGGACCAACTTTATAATTGTATGAACGAAGAAGAGTATCATAAGCAAGTGATTGACGAATTTGTTCAGGGGGAGACAAAAAATCCTCATGTGTAGAATAATAATCACTCCCCAAAGCAGAATCATTTCTTATAACTAACTCATAAGTTGTTATTGATTCAATACCCAAGCTCACTGCCATCTCAATATCAGATATAACCGTGCTAAGATTCATCTTGGGGTAAGCTTTTATAAGGTCGATGTTAATATTTTCGTGTCCGGCTTTTCTTAAGTCATTAATCGTGCAAATAGTTTGTTCAGTATTATGACGGCGGTTCATATGGCGTAGAATATCATCCTCAAATGTTTGAACACCAAGACTAATACGCGTTACACCAAGTTTTCGTAGAAGCTTTGCTTTCGTGGCATTAATGGTTTCTGGGCTAGCCTCAACAGTAATCTCAGCATTTGAGGCCATATTAAAATGAGAAGTGACTCCTATTAATAATTTTTTAAGCAGATTGTTACAAAAAACGGTAGGAGTACCACCACCAAAATATAGAGAAACTACTTTGGTGTTTTTTAAATCAATGATCTGGCTGACAAGACCAATCTCAGTTAGCAAAAGATTTATATAGTCATTATGTGCAAAGTCATCGCCAGTAATAGTTTTGAATCCGCAATATCGGCATTTACCAGTACAGTAAGGTATATGGCAATAAATAGTTATTTGAGGGGGTGTGATACTATTTGAATCAAATACTTGTTTCCACGAATTTGCTGGTGGTAAAGTTCTCTTGGGCGGATATGTGACAATAATCGAACTAGAACCAATTTGGCGTTGTCCTTTATTTTTATACGGCCATGTATTCTTGTCACATAGATTAATATTGTGATTTTTTAAATTATATGCGAGTTCAGCCTCTAAATCATCTTTTGTTATTACCTTGTTTGTAATATTCACATTGTCTCCACGATATTTTCATTACATAATCTCTAGATGCAAGTAAATAAAATCACCTCATCAGCCTATAATGGCTTAAACCATAGTTTCTTGCGATGCTGATAAGTTATTAGGTTTGAGGTGCAATCTCAAGAACCTTTTCGATTAGTTTGTTAATGCCCCTAGCAGCTTCAGCAATGCCAGTAGCCAACATGTATGCCGGAGTCGAGACAATCTTGAGTTTTTCATCTACAACTATATCGGATACTTTGGCTGAAATTGGCTCGGCATTCATTTTCCTAAGGGCTTCGATTACTTCAGGATCATCACCTATTGTAAGCCTTGGCGAAACTCCTGAATCACGCAATGCACGTGCTACAACAACCGGTGCAATACAAATTGCACCAATTGCTCTACTTTTTGCTATAGCTTGCTGTATAATAGTTGCAACTTCGGCATCAATCGTACAGTCAGGGCCATCAAGTGCAAATGTTGTTAAATTCTTTGCAGCACCAAATCCACCCGGGAAAATAAGGGCATTGAATTGATCAACTTTTAGTTCAGAGAGTGGAAGAATTTTGCCTCGAGCAATTCTTGCAGATTCACTCAAAGTGTTACGCTTTTGCCTCGAAATGAGTTCATTTGTCTTATGGTCTATCACATCCAACTGATCTTTGTTAGGCGCAAAACATTGAGTTGCAACTTTAGCTTGGTCAAGATACAAAAGAGATAGAGTTGCCTCATGAATCTCCGAACCATCCATTACTCCACAACCTGATAGAATTACAGCTACCCGCTTCATAACTGTCTCCTTTCCTTTTTAAATTTAGCTGGTTTTGTTATTGGAATTCTCGCATTCATATCTAATTTAGCGAGTATTTTCTCATCCAACTTATCTATTCTTACCATCCTTTACTTTTAGTAAAGATATCTTTATAAATATTTCCATATTGTAGTTTAAACGATTGCCTTGTACACCATATACACTCTTTACAAGATTTTCCAAGACATTTCCCGAAAGGTGAACCACCGACACACGGATTTTCAGTCCGAAGACAGGTTTTGTAAGTACTTGTGAATAAATGATTAATGGTTGTTAAATAAGAACTTGTGATGCTGACCGTAGCACAACAGTAGCGTAACAGTAGCCTAAAGGTGCATCGCTGTTGCAAATTCTGTTGCAAATGGGCGGCTTGGGTTAATCCATTCTTAAATCCATCAATTTGCTTTGTGATTATGTCAGTTAATTTATTTTATCAATTCTCGGAAATGAAATAGAATCTTCTCTCCGACTTCTCGTCCGTGAACTGGATATTGCGGTGCTGGTGCTCCTGACTTTAACTGAGACATTCCCACTCCCGCCTTATTGAGAATAAATGCAGCCTCCTTTATCCGCTGGAGTTCACTGATAAGTTCTACACGCACCTGGGCTGCAAACTTGCCATTCCAAGCGTCTGGTTCTATGTGAAGCTGAGGTTCAGAACAAGCTCTAAAAATCCCTATCAGTTCTAAATCGAGCGATGTGTTTGTTGAACGTTGGGGACAACGGAGACGCAACTTGCCCTAGGAGCCTGTCGGAGAACCTCATTTTTTTAGCGGTCATAAAATCAAGCATTAGAATGATTAATGAATGCTTGCATTTGAGTGACATTGCAGCATAATACGAGTTATGAAAACGCAAATACACTTCAAGCCGTATCAGCCGAATCAATTGCTTTTGTTACCGCCTGATATGAGACAATGGCTGCCGGAAGATGACCTGTCCTATTTCATCATGGATGTCGTAAATGAGTTGGACTTGTCGGCTATCTATCAAAGCTATAACTCCAGCAAGGGAGGTCAGCCACCTTTTGCCCCGAAGATGATGACAAGTCTGCTGCTCTATGCCTACTGCGTCGGTATCCCAAGTTCTCGCAAGATTGAGAAGGCCACTTACTATCAGATACCGTTTCGCATCATCGCAGCGGACCAGCACCCCGACCATGACACCATCGCTGAATTTCGCAAACGTCATCTCAAGGCCCTGAGCGGATTATTTGTCCAGGCATTGCTGTTGTGCAGACAGGTCGGGCTGGTCAAGCTTGGGCATGTTTCACTGGACGGTACAAAGGTCAAAGCGAACGCATCTAAGCACAAAGCGATGAGTTATGGCCGAATGGAAAAGAAAGCAGAAGAACTTGAAGGCGAGGTTAAGCGTTTATTAGCCCAGGCACAGGCTGTTGATGAGGCCGAAGACGCCAGATACGGCAAAGATAAGCGTGGCGATGAACTGCCCGAAGAATTGCGTTTTAAGCAGAATCGGCTGAGAAAGATTAAAGAAGCGATGAAATCACTCGATGCAGACTCGAAAGCCAAAGCTGACGTCAAACGCGAAGAAATCCGTCTCAAAGAGCAGGCTCTTGAAAAAGAAGGCAGGAAACGCAAAGGCAAAAAGCCCAAGGATCACGGCTCGCCCGATGTGACCACGAAGTACTGCTATGACGGCCAGCAGGTGATAGCCGAATATGACGGCAGCGATAATCTGTTGCGGAAATTCATTTATGGGCCCGGAATCGATGAGCCGATATATATGATTGACGTTGCCGACAGCAACGCCGTTTACTACTATCATTTCGATGGCCTTGGCAGCGTGGTTGCTCTTTCAGATGTAAATAATGTGGTAGTGGAGAGCTACTCCTACGATGTGTTCGGCGCTCCGACGATTTACGATGCCAATTACACCGAAATCTCCCCAAGCGCCATCGGTAATCCGTACATGTTCACGGCTCGCCGGGCCGATGATGAGACCGCCCTGTACTACTACCGGGCCAGGTACTACGCCTTCGATATCGGCCGATTCCTGCAGACAGATCCGATTGGCTACGACGATGGACTGAACATGTATACTTATTGTGGGAACAATCCAATAATGTTTGTCGATCCCATTGGACTTAAATGGTACAATGATTGGCACTACGGGGGACGTAAAAGCAGGAACATCAATCTTCCACCGACTAGAACGGAGGCAAAAGCTCGGGGATCCCTCTGGAAGAAACTGCCCGATTACATGGTTGATTCACACAATAATAAAGTGGGCAAAATAGAATTCAAATTCGTGCATCCAGACGGCCGTGAAGCAATTTATGATGGAGATACAGATCTTCTCGTCACAAAGTCCAAATTTAGGGGAACGTTCAATTATGTTAATCCTCGACCAATGCCGAGCAAATGGTATGATGTTTACGGTTGGCATAGGGCTGCATGGTATGGAGTAGGGCACGGATTGTCCGACTACCTACCATACAGAATATGGGGAAATGATCCAAAGCCAAAGATAGAAAGTCCAAAGCCAGAGATAGAAAGTCCAAGGCCAAAGAAATAGTGATAAGGGCAATAACTGTAAATAAAGGAGGTAGAAATTGAGTAAGGTTAATTTATTATGTTGTCTGATGCCAATACTGGTCATCGTGATCTTACCTGGGTGCAAGGGACATTCTATCGTTGATTTTGAGAATCCTGAGCTTCCCTCAACATCACTTCCGAATGAAGTGTCACAAGAAATAAGAAAACGATATTCCGTTGATGGTGTTTTTGTTGCACCTTTGATAAGACATAGTCGGCTAGAGAACGAAGATTCGGGTTATGAGGTGAGGATCGAAGCATTTTATCAAGAGGCAGTAGAGATCGAAATCAAGAAGTTATCCCTGACGAGAGATGGCGAGCCCATCGTACTAGAAAGTCCGTTTTCAGATAGTCTCATGGATGATTTTAGATATAACAATAGCTACCAGGCTTACTATGCTTATATAAATTCACCTCCTTTTAGCATTACAGCCCCAGAAGATACGAAGAAACTCCATGTGATTTTGAATATCGAAGTTAAAAAGGGGGACGGAACTACGAAATCGGGAACTGTGGAAGCAACGTTTGAGCCAAGAAAACGTACATACTATTTTCCACAGGCATAGAGAAATATCTACCTCCCCAAAGGAGTTCAAGGAATTGAAGGAAGAGTTGAAGGCGTAGGGTACTTTTTATGCCTTATGTTATGATTGCGAGAACCGATTGACGGATGTCAACGACCAGAGCAATGCGGCGGTCGCCTCGTACAGCTACGATTATATGGGCCGACGAGTATCAAAGACGGTTTACGGCTCGCCCGATGTGACCACGAAGTATTGCTATGATGGCCAGCAGGTGATAGCCGAATATGACGGCAGCGATAATCTGTTGCGCAAGTTCGTTTACGGCCCCGGAATCGATGAGCCGATATATATGGTGGACGTTACCGACAGCAACGGCGTTTACTACTATCACTTCGATGGCCTCGGCAGCGTGGTCGCTTTTTCAGATGTAAATAATGTGATAGTGGAGAGCTACTCCTACGATGTCTTCGGCGCTCCGACGATCTATGATGCCAATTGCTCTTTAGAAGCTCAGGGCATAGTGATATACAAACCAAACTTTATGTCTTCGTCAGGGCAGAAATAATAAGACCGTCGGAAGCGCTCGTAAGTGCCCATAAGGATATGGAAAATATCTCTGACCGGAACCCGTCTGCATTCGAAAAACACGAAGAGGAATTTCAGAACTCCCAATATATACCAGGCCTGAAACCCGGAACAATGGATCCGGCGAAGGTACTTGAGGCGAGGTGATATGGTTCAGAATTCGTAAGTTCTCTGAACCTTCTATAGCTCAGGTAGATTTATCAAGCAAAATCGAAAGCTAGTGCTCCATAGTTATGCCTTTTCGCCATTTGTTTAAACATTTATCCGCACAAACAGCATTTCCTCCACAAGGTTTATAAAATTTACGGCCATTACGTTATGACTATGCGATGGCACAACGACCGGATTATCCTGCTTGACCCGGACATCCTCCTTGAAACCCATCTACCGCAGGAGATCAACGCGAGAGTGGATCAGATATCCGCGTTACATGCAAAGTGCCGACAAAGGGGTATTAAAGTTCTATGTAAAAACTTCTCCATGAACCAGGAAACCGAGAAAGAACTCGTGACGCCTGAATGGGTAAGATTCGTTCTCTCCTGCATTCCGGATCAGGAATGCCACCGGCGCAACTAATATATAGCTCAGAATCCAAATGTTTCTCAGGTAGTCAAATACCCTGAACTTCATGGGCACCCAACTTTTCACTAAACGCTCATCCTCGGCGTGCGGCGAAAAGCACGGTGCCCACATCAGGTCTAATAAGCCTGACGTGGGTGAATCTTCATGACCGAGAGTTTCCATATCCACAACCAACTTCCTCCGTTGCCATCCCTTACGAAATCCGAGAAACGCTTGCGCATAGACTACATCAACAAGAAGTGGTTGTCAACTTTCGCCAAATGCGGCTCGAAGTCATGACTCCAAAATGACTCCACACCACCTCACGAGCATGACTCCTATCACCACAATCACCTGGATTTTTCAGCGAATATCGCGTATTCAAGCAGAAATGAGGGTGGAACTTGGTTTTGTAAACCAGGGGTTGACGGTTGTAACGGCGATGACGGCTCTTTCTGTGCATCAGGGGTTCCTCGAAGGATGTTCTTTATCGAAACATTGCCAAACTCAAAGACTGTTGTTCTAATCTCTAAAGGAAATTTTGATATGAAAAATACAAATACAATTGCAATTTACGCCCGCGTCAGCACTGATGACCAATCAGTTGATGCACAAATGCGTGACTTGAGGGAATACTGTCAATTGCGTAAATGGAAACCAACCGAGTACATTGACCACGGCGTTGGAGGAGCAAAGGAAAGCCGTCCGGGTTGGAATGCTTGCTGGGATGCCCTCCAGAAGGGCAAAATTAAGGTACTGGTCGTTCACTCGCTCGATCGATTAGGCCGGTCGTTGCCTCATCTCGTCAAGATTATCACTTACATTACGGAACGAAATCTGACCTTGGTGAGCTTCCGGGAAAACATAGACCTTTCGACATCTGCTGGAAGGATGCTTGCAGGGATATTTTCAGTCCTGACCGAGTATGAGCGGTCAATCATCAGCGAGAGGACTAAGGCTGGCCTTCGGGCCGCCAAGGCAAAGGGAAAGAAGCTTGGCAATCCGGGGAGATACTTTGACAAGAAGCAGGCTACAGAACTAAGGAAGGCGGGTTGGGGACAGATAAGAATTGCCAAGGAACTTGGTGTTGGTGTCGGAACTATAAATAAATGGGTGCACAGTGAATATTCGAATGAAAATAATAGGTCATAATGATGTTATCGAGCCCATAGTGCTGAGGTTACAGGCTCGAAATTTGCCACCCCTATTAAAAACCCAGTAAAAACTAACTTTTTATTTATTAGGTGTGCAATATACTCCTCTGTTGGATTAAAGCTGATAATCACTGATATAGAGCGGCGAACGTCGGATTTCTCTGAATATTAATAGCTTGAAAAAAAGTTTGGCCAAAGCTACAATTAAGTGCTAAGAAGGCAATTGCAGAAGGTTATATGGCATGTCGAACAAACAACCGGATCCATTGCTATGGCGATGAGCAGTTATTCTGGGAATGAAAGGATTTATTTATATTACTATGGATAGGATTACACCAGAACAACGTCGCAAAACAATGCAGGCTGTGAAATCTTCGGACACAAAGCTTGAAATTAGACTGCGGAAAGCTCTGTGGAAAAGGGGGTATCGATACAGAAAGAATTATAAAAAATTAAATGGGAAACCTGACATTGTTTTCATTTCTTCTAAAGTCGCTGTTTTTTGCGACAGCAAATTCTGGCACGGATATGACTGGGAGAATAGGAAGTACGATATTAAATCCAACCGAGAATTTTGGTGGAAGAAAATTGAACGAAATATTGCTCGGGATATTGAAGTCACTGAGAATCTTCGTTCTCATGGTTGGACGGTGCTCAGGTTTTGGGAACATAAAATCAACAAGGATTTGCAGACTTGCGTTGAAACAGTGATGGCAGCATTGAACAGAAACGGAACACGCTCCAAACACCCTTATTTACGAACGCGTCAAACATTACAAAAAGAACTCAAGCAGGTTTATTTATTGGTTACGAATGGGAACTATCCTCAGCCTGATTTGCGTGGAAATACCCGGAAGATAACTATTGCAGCACAAAAAAAATTGAAAAAGTGGAAGCCTTGTCAGAATCACGGTCCCTTAGACGATGCTCCTTTCCAAGTGATAGACTTCTTTTCCGGCTGTGGTGGGCTTTCCTTGGGTTTTGCGGTATTATCTCAAATTCAATCTTTTTTCAAACTACTCGGAGGCTGCGACATCGACAGTGATGCCGCGGCAACCTATGAGCATAACTTCACAGCCCCATGCATCCCAACAGACATACGCACCTTAGTGGACAACAAGCGGAACCTGAAGGCTTTTACAAAGAAACTGAACGGTTACAATCCTAAGAAACGGCTCGTGGTTTTGGGGTGCGCTCCGTGCCAAGGTTTTACCTCACATCGGAAAAAAAATTGGTCGTGTGATGATCCGCGTAACACTTTGGTTAGTGCTTTTGCTTCCATAGCAACACAACTAAAGCCTGAATGTATAATTATGGAAAATGTACCAGAGATGCTCTCCCATAAGTATTGGAATTATTTCATCGAAGCCAGAAACATTTTATGTCACGCCGGTTATATAGTGAAACAAAGTATATATAATACAGCTTCATTTGGAGTACCCCAAGAACGTTTCAGAGCACTTATAATTGCCATGAACAGAGATTTTTTGTTGCCCAAGCCATTATTGGAACCGAATAGCTTTCTTGACGTTCGCCAAGCGATTGGCCACCTTCCTCATGTCGAACCCGGATATGAGCATCCTGATGACCACATGCACAGATCTGCAAAACATAGGCCGGAGACTCTCGCGACTATAGCGGCAATACCTAAAAATGGGGGTAGCCGTCCAGCAGGCGTCGGCCCCAAATGCCTTGATAAGGTTAAGGGCTTTTACGACGTGTATGGACGTTTGAGTTGGGAAAAACCAAGCATTACGGTGACTCACTATGCAAGAAATCCGGCAAGCGGAAGATTTGTTCATCCAGAACAAAATCGTGGCTTGACAATGAGAGAAGCCGCGTTGTTGCAGAGTTTTCCAAACGACTTTCAGTTTAAGGGATCGTTTGATTCTGTTTTCAAGCAGATAGGCGAGGCCGTACCTCCCAAATTTGCTTGTGCTGTTGCTGCGAATGCTCTCGTTGAACTTCTTTCAGCCCTACCTATGGCGAAAGAACTTACGGGGGATTTCCAATGTGTGAACGAACCGGTCAGCAGTTCGTTCTCAAGTGTTATAGCTGGTTTAAAAATGAGTCGTGATAAATGAACTACACATGTGTCGATGCGTTCTCTGGTGCCGGTGGTTTGAGTCTTGGTCTCCAACGGGTTGGATTCAACATTCTGCTAGCTTTTGATACTGATCCTAAATGTGTAGAGACGCAAAGGTTAAATCCCGCTTATTTTCACCATCCAGTGCTCGAACTTGGCATAGAAGACATGCTTGAAGGGAAGCTATTCACAAAAACAGGCGTGAAGGCAGGAGAACTGTTCATGTTGGCGGGGGGGCCCCCGTGCCAAGGTTTTTCCGTCCAGCGTATGGGTTCTGACAACGATGATCGCAACAATCTGGTAATAAAGTTTGTCGAATTAATTTGTGAAACTTTACCATATTACTTTTTGATTGAAAACGTTCCGGGTATCGGGGGTAAGCGTGGTCGGAAAATACTGCATGATGCTCTTAATCAAGCAACAAAGGCCGGTTATTTAACTTATTGTCAAGTATTGGACGCTCAAGATTATGGCGTTTCCCAGCGCCGACGACGTGTATTCGTATTCGGGGAACGAAAGCCTTGCGAGTTAATTGAATTTGCCTTTCCACTGTCTTTTACTCCTTCGGACAAAAGAAAAACGGTTAGAGAAACGATAGGACACCTTCCACCACCACCGGATGACGGAAGAGAGCATAAAGATATTCGGCACCATAGGAAAGACAAATTGTCTTCCCTAAACCTAAAACGAATTGCAGCTCTCAGTCCTGGACAGGGTAGAGAACATCTTCCGAAACATTTGCTTGCAGACTGTCATCGTAGAAGTGCAGATGCTATTGGACACAGAAACGTGTACGGACGAATGTCTTGGGATGAAGTGGCTCCCACGATCACAGCCCGTTTCGACAGTTTCACGCGAGGATTGTTTGGTCACCCCGAACAACTCCGTAGCATTACGTTGAGAGAAGGTGCTCTCCTGCAGAGTTTCCCGAAGGATTTCATATTTGCAGGGAATAAAGTGGAAATTGCTCGCCAAATAGGAAATGCCGTCCCTCCGCTGCTGGCAGAGGCAATTGGGAAGCGAATTCTCGAGCACCACGAGGCCAAAATACACCAAGGAATAAAGTATGAGCTTTGAAACTCTGGCAAAAACTTACTTAGCGGAACTGCAAGATAAATTCGGCGAAGCAATCCGAACAGGTGAATATACACCCGAACTTTCATATCGTCCAACGACAAGCAGCTTTATCGAAAGTTTAGTGCATTTCATTTGCCCTGAAGCGAGAGTGATTTATGAACCAAAGAGACAAAGTAACTCGGGACGACCCGATTGGCGTTTTTACAATAGTACGTCCCTCGGTGTCTACGGGTATGCAGAAGCTAAAGAGCTCAATGTCAGGGAATACATTTCGCCGTCAGCCTACGAGAGCCAAGTCGGCAAGTATCTCAACTTAGGGTACACCGTGATTCTTACAGATGGCCTCGATTTCATATTCTACGACCCGTCAGGTGCTCCCAGAATCGTACACTTGATAGAGAAGCCGGTTCTTGCACAGGACTGGCAAAGTCTCGAACCGAACACTCAATTAGAGATGGAATTCCGCTCTTTACTACGCGAAGCTGGATTTCGAATTTCTTCCGAAGAAAACCTTGTGGAGTTTGCCGCTCTGCGCACAAGAGAACTTTCCACAAACATTTGTGAGCTAACTACTATTCCGGAGGGATCTGGTCTCGATGAGTTAGAGAATCAAACAATCACGGCATTACGTCAACTCAAACAACTTGTGGAAACGCACCATGACCGAGAACTGCGAAATCCCAAGGCGTTTGGTGATTTTCTGGCACAGACTCTGACCTTCGGTCTCATATATGCCCATCGTGTCCTGCAAAATCACGAAGATACACCTCGGGAGCGAGATGTCAAAATGAAAGAGTTTTGGACGGAGGTACTCTACCGAGACCATACCGAGCGTCTGCGGCCATTCCGAACACTTTTTGAAACCCTCGACCGAGAATTGAATTCTCTGGGCCCCCTGGGGACATGGTTCAGTGACTGTCGTCTCCTGCTTGCGCATACCCAATTTGATTCCAATGAGAACCAAGTTCCCGACTACCACGCTCTCTACGAGCATTTTCTTGCGTCTTTCGACGCTAAGACACGATTTGACTTCGGCGCTTTTTATACTCCCCGCCCTTTAGCTCAATACGCTCTGAAGCTAACTGAAGCTGTGGTTGCAAGACAGCATCCTGAGAGATCCTTGTATGAAGATGGCAACAGGCTAATAGACCCATGTTGCGGGACTGGAACCTTTCTTGAACAGTTGATTATGGCTTCCCGCCGCGAAAATGCTAGACCACAGATAGTGGGCTTCGAAATTCTACCTGCGCCATACGCCTTGGCGCACTACCGCTTAGCCATGTTGGCAGATGACGGATCGACACTTGACAATGTGGAGATCGTTCTTACCAACACGTTGAGCGATGCGCTCGAAAACGAAGATGCAGTTCAAGCGGACAACTTAATCGCCGTGGAACAGGCCGTGGCGCGCGAAAAGGTTCGACCTCCAATCAGACTTGTCATTGGTAATCCACCTTCCTCTGACTCACCACCAATGGGTGACCCACGAAACTTTACAATCATCGAAGCATTGCGTCAAGACTTCCGCCCACCTGAACACGAACGAAGGACTCGTCAAAACACTCAAAAGCAGCTTAAAAATGCGTTTATATACTTCCTCCGATGGTCTTGCAACAAAGTCGCAGACAATGAAATTGGAATTTTGTGTCTTGTTCTCCCAAGAGCGTTTGCTGAAAACCCATCATACGAATACGCCCGAAAATGGTTGCTTTCTCACTTTCGGGTAGTATGGGTGCTGGATATTGATTTGGATGGCCGAACTGGAGTACGCACATCAAATCTTTTTAGAACACTTCAAGGCCGGATGTTGCTGCTTGCAACAACCGCAAGTGATAACCATCAACTTGAGAACGCCATAATCTACCACGGTTCCATAGCTGAGTTCAATCGTGAACAAAAAATTGACGAATTGTCACGAAACCGCACTTTAGAACAATATTTTGAAATTTTCAGGACAATCCCAATCTCGGAAGACTATTCCTTTAGGCCGACGCCCACGTTTGACAACGAGAAGTATTCACTGTTCTGGCCATTATACCCCGAAGGAAACACTCCTAGTGAAGATGAGCATTATATCTTTGCCCGTCATTGTAGCGGATTAAAACTTCAGCCTACGTCTTTGCTTATCCACGCAAACAGTGACATCTTGCGGAGAAGATCTCAGCAGATAGGTGACTTGAGCAGGAGTGTAGATGCGTTAAAAACCCATTGGTTTAAGGGGCAAAAGAAGCCACCGGGAAACAACAAATTCACGGAAGCTGTCCGGTTAGCTTTGGGAACTGCTGGACGCGCCGGAGCAGACGTCATTTGCAGATATAGCTACAGACCTTTTGTGACGCTTTCCTTGCTTATGACTGACGATGTTTTGACGGCGCTGGGGGCAACTCCCGGCGGTTCGCGGAGTCGCCCAGAAGTGCGCAGCGCATTCCAAACTAGAGAAACTGTGGGAATAGCAGTTGCCCCTTCCCCCAAAGAAATTGGACAACGGTTGCACCGTTTCGCTTCGTTCTGCTGGTTCGTCCCAGACAATGATCTCGCAAGTCGCGGCAACGCCCACATTTTTTGCAACCGGTTTCCAAGCTACAAGAGAGGACGTAGATCATGGGACCCTACTCCCCTGCCCAACATAAACGCTGAATTGATCCAGCACTATAAGCAGTCTCCTGACCAATCGGATGAATATGTTGCTCAATGCATTGTTTATTATGTTTATGCCGTACTGTGTTCCGATACATTCCTCGATTCGTTTGAAGGAGCTCTCTTCAAAATAAGAAACTGTCCAAAGATTCCGTTTCCTGCAGACCGAGACCTTTTCTGGAGTCTGGCCGAAAAGGGACAGCGGCTTGCCAACTTGGAAAACCCAGAATCACCTTGCGAGCTGGGTGAAAGCTTGACGGAATTGCTGGATTCATTTGCTAGTTCATTTAGACTAAAAAAATACCAAATTTCTAATTCCACAAATTGTGTTCGTCTTTTTGGTGAAGAAGGAGAAGTTTTCAACGTTGGTCCTATAGATGTTGGTGTGTTGGACTTCGAGATTTCTGGGTACAGCGTATTAAAAGAATGGTTAAAGATTCACTCCTACGTATACACACGAACACCTTTCACTATTGAACAATTGAGAGGGCTATTAATCCTCATTCACAAAATACAACAACAGATATCCAGTATTCGCCAGATCGACACCGATCTTTCCGAGGTCCTATCGGACAACATGCATCTCTTTCGGGGGCATCACTAAATACGATAAGATAAGTTAACTAATACATGGTAAATTTGAAAAAACACAAGTTAAAAAATAAATCAATTATTTATTTTTGTTAGGTATACTATTTACTAAATTTGAGGCCAAATAGTTTTTTAAGTACTTTTTGGACAACTTTGCGAAAATCTTCAATTTGTTCATCGGTTATCCCAGCCGTGGCACGTTCATGAATTAATTTGCAGCGAAGAATATAATAATGTTCGATGATTGGCCATAAATTGGAATTAACTTTAACATATTTTTTAATTTCTTTGTGAACGTCAACCCTATTGTTAAATAAACCTTTTAATTTAGCTTCACTTAATCTTGGCACTTTGTCATCATTTACTAAGAATTCCTTGAACGAGATTTCTAAAGTGCTATCCAAAATGATGAGACAAATCCGGTTCTTTTCATCTAATTTTTGTCGGTAAATCAAGTCAACGGCAGCTATACTTTCGTAAAGTCCTTTTGTCCAAGGTTTTTCCCTTGCCACGACTTTGTTTGCTTGTTTTATCCGGTCTGGAAACCGCGGCCTTGCTGTTGGTAAGGGAACTAAATATAACTTTGACACCTGTGAAAAATTAGAAATTTCATCTTTTTATAACCGTTCACAGTTTTTAACAGATTAATGATGGATATTTTTGTTTACTCCAGTTAGCGATAACAGATTCGTGTATAAACTCAAAAACATTTCGCTTTTGCTTTTTGCAGGTAGCCAATATTGTCCAGATACGTTCACACCATCGCATGCCGGTCCGGCCGCGTGTTCCCTGAGTAATGCGTCTGTCAATCACCACCGGTCGAATCTGCCATCAATTCATCCTCGTCTGTTATAGCTTCTAAAGAAAGAGTTTCTATTTCGGGTAAAGCTTTCTGATTTCCGACAAGACCTTCTATCGAACCATGTATGCCAGCGACATTTTCAATAACAGTTGCAATTTGTTTTTCTCTGCTGTTCCATATTCTTGTCATAGCACGCCTTTCCTTAGCAAGCTCATCGTTCATTCTCTGGAATGCTTCAACAACCGCACGGATACGCATTATAAATGCCTGGGGATTTTAACTGTAAATTGCTCGCCATCATCATCGTTAATTAACTCGATGTCGGGATGAGCTTTATATGCTCTGCTAATCCCTGTTCCCAGTCCACGGTAAGGCAATATTCTACTACCCATAGAAGCAATAATGTTATTGCGAAGAACTGCTTGACCAGCTTTTATATTTTCCACCGATAGATTGTTTGGGAGTTTACCAGGACTGATGATCTCTACTCTATTATCAAATATTAACAACCGGATAGGAGCATTTTTGAAATAATCACGATGAACCAGAGCGTTGACCAATAACTCTTCAATTGCGACTTCGAAAATTTCAAGAATTCCTTGTTTATTAAATCCCTGACCCTTTTGAATATTATCCAAATTGGCAAGAAGGAAGTCCTTGCCGTGAGCATACAAGACTTTTATATTCCCAATGATGTCTTTACTGCTCCTGTATTTTGTGCCAGAAATATCGTTACCGAAGTAAGACACTGCTTTAATACAAAAAGCCGGCTTGAACTTTTGAGGCTCTTTTCCAAATAGCAATATACCTGCAAGATTAATATGGCCGTCTTTGTATAGATGAAGATTCTCCAGTAATTTTGCAAAATCACTTACCGAATCGGGATCGAATTCCTTACCCGACTCCTTTGCCTTTTGTTTACAATAATCAAATATTTCATTCTCGTTCAAGTCGTATATTTTAGCGGATCTTACCAGCATCTCATCCGCCGATAGATTACCACCCTCTGCCAATAATCGAGCCATTTCATTATTATCTGTTACCCTGCGTTTATCAGATGCGTTTTTTGTCCACACTATTCCCTTATTGTCATAATAGGGCTTATCTGTACCTTGGGGGATTTCGACAATAAGAACCTTTCTTTCGTCAACCGTCACCACTTCAGTTACAACAAACACTGGGGGCTTAATATTATTAGAAGCCACATTGCCAACCATCGAGCTAATCGTCCGGATGTCATGCGATGACAAACCGACGATTTTGCCGGTTTCATCTTTGACGCCAATTATTAATTTTCCGCCTAAGCAATTGCAAAAAGCAGCCATTTCCGCTGTCAATTGATCCGGCGAATTTATTATTTCCTTAAACTGCACCCGGCTGGTCTCGCCGTCACCGATTATATCCAGTAATTCTAACGCTTCCATGATTCGTATATATCCTTCCTGCGACGAAATGCCTCTTCGCCGCCTTCCATGATTTCGACAATTTTCTGCTGAATCGGTGGATTATCGATACTGCCGATCTCAGCATGAAAAGAATCATCTTCACAACAACAACTTATAACCTGTTCACTATCGCCAAGAACCGGAATATTAGCATTATGAGTGGCAAAAATGAACTGCATTGCGCCTTTAAGCTTACGCAATATCTTGATAACATCTTCATAAATGGTCTGGTTGTCCAGATCGTCTTCCGGCTGGTCTATAATGATTAACCCACTATCCTTTTGTGCCAGCAGGAAAAGAATCAACGCCGAGGCACGCTGCCCCAGCGAATGTTCTGATAGTGGTTTGTCGTGATACTTGATTGTAAATTTATCCTCCACACGATAGATAAGTAGTTCAACCAATTTCTCCGTAAATCTTTCCGAAAAAGCGACCCATTGGGTATCTGTAAACGCATCTTTTGCAAACTTAGAATTTCTGTACATTTCTATAAAATTGGAATAGTTGCCAATAATGTCTGTATAGTTTTTATCATTTAACCTAGTTCCACGGAAATTAGACTTCAGTACATCTTTGAACAGGTCTTTGCGGCCTTGAAATTCGATTTCTATGCAAAGGGATTCGCTGTTTTTATTAAATGTTCCAATTTCACTTTGTAAAGTAGTAAACTCCTGATGCCAAAAATCCGTTAAATTAGTCGAGGCCTGATTTAGATTGACTTTTAGCTCCTCTTTTTTTTGACTGCTTCGATCTATTTCTTTTAGCTTTAATTCTATGGTCTTGAGTTCAGCGCTGTGTTTTGCAAAATCATCCGGATTGATTTGCGGCAGATTTATTTCCCGCCTGATTTTAGCAAACTCTTCTTTGAGCTGTTCTTTTCGCTGATTTAATTCAGTTATTACGCTACAAAATTCCTCATTATGTCCTTGTGCAGTTTCCGAAATTTTCTTTAATTGATCAAATCCAGCCCGGCACTTCTCAAATATGGCCTGGGCCTTGTCAAATAAATCCTGATTCTCCAACGATTTTAACTTTGGTTGTTCGAAAAACAGTTCATGCTCAGCAATAACAGCTTTCATATCCGTCAAAAAACTGGCCAATCTTTCTCGTGTGTTATTAAGTTTTACAACATCTTCTCCAAAACGAGCCTCTTTTTTAAGCTTCTCCTCCAACTTTTTCTCTTTAAAAATCTTCAGTTCATGTACGAGGTTTGTTTTACGGGCTTCGATTTGTTCTCTCTGCTGTTCGATATTACGGATATTCTTGATGGCTCTTACAATGACCTCGATTTCCCTTTTCTTTTGTTCAATCTGTGATTGGATATTAGACAGTCTATTGCCAGTTAATCGGCGCACCAAATCTGCTTCAAAATCAAGACCGGAACTGGAAAGGTCTTTCTGACCGAAATAGATGGGTTTGCTGATCAATGTGTCAATGCTAACTGTGTCTATCAGAATATCATCCTGATACAACGCCGGACTTTGACGATAAATCTTCTCATAGCGGTAAGTATGGTCCTGGCCCCGAAGTTCAACAACGGCCTTACCTCCACTGCCCAGAGTATATTCAAGCAAATGGCCTTTATACTCCCTATCTTCAACACTGGCTCCATAGTCTATTGCCAAAGAATCCCGGAGTACCTCCAGAATTGCCGATTTACCGCTACCACGAATTCCGATGATGCTGTTCATTTCACGGGAAAAGCAAATCTTTTGACCATTATATTTACCGCCGATGAATTCGATGGATTTAATGTAACTGTTTGTTAGTAATTTTGGCTTACTACCGGTTCGGAAATCTTTATCTTTCAGAGCATACTTAATGGCTTCAAAATTAAAATTACCAATTTTAAGATAACAGGCTTTCTCTTGCTCAATGCCTTTCTGATCTGTTTGAGTTCCCATCTTGCCAATATCATCGAGGCACTTACAATCGGAACCTTCGACAAAGGCAGGTAGCGGATGCGTCCCATACCACTCTTGTAATCTTGAGATATTGTCATATGTTCGAAGTTTTTGCAAGCCAAGCACCATTTGGCGGAACAATTTATTGCTTTGGGCAAGTCGTCCAAGCCTGCCGCCTTTCAGTTCATCTAACAACCCACTATTTTGCTCAATATGAGCCATTATAATAAATGAATCTCGCCCGGCACGGCTGTGTTCATCAAGTTTTTCCAGCAAATCGTTAAGATTATAATTGCAACAGGTATTTTCATTTTCGCGATTATGAATACCTTCAAAGGCAGCCGTAATGAATTGTTCTATATAATTATTGGTTTGGTCAACCCACCTTTCATAATCAAAAACTATAAGTGTATGAATGCCGTTAGAGCCATCATTCACAGACAATTCCAACCCAGCTAATAAAAATATTCCTTCTTTCCGGGCGGCATTACGAAGGTTCTTGAATTCAGTAGGATCGAATTTATTATGGTTGGTGATAAACCCGATATCAATTCCGGCATCTTTCAACTTTGCCACATAATCCTTGATGAAATTATTGTTGTCATAACCTTCTGGCAAAATAAATTCTTTATCCGCATTTGTATGTAGATGAAAATCAGCTTTGAACCACTCACTTCCATTGATAAATAACTCATCACTTTTCATCGATTACAATCCTTTTTATTTTACAATATCTGGAAATAATTGTTCAAAATTCATATTCACCTATCTTAACCATCAATTTTGCCTCAAACCAGTTGATATTGCCGATTTCTTTTTTTTTGAACCTGTTTTTTTGCTTTTCTTCTCGTTTAATCTACGACAACTAGCTCATCTCAATTTATCGCCACTGGCGAGGCAATTAGAGTCCTAAAATACCGCCAAGTCAAGATATTACCAATAAACCTCTGTTTTCTACCCAAAAACAGCCCCCTTTTAATTCCTAATGCCTCTGTGAGGCCTCAAGCGGAGCATTCGAAACTTTATATGATTTCTCAACCGGCTATCATAACAGAATCAAAGTATTTTTGACCAAACTCAACACTATCAGCCATGGTTTCAGGAATAAGAGCTGCATAGTGCCTCCTACAAATCTCCGGTGAATTTCCCATTAAAGTAGATATTTTATATAACGATTCGCCCTTCATTGCAAGCTGTGATCCGAAAGTATGCCTAAAATCCAGACAAGTCCATTTAAAGCCTTTTTTTTTATTGGCATTCCTTAAGTCACGGCTGAAATTATCAGGATCATACCTTTTGCCCTGCAGACTCGGGAAAAACCACCTCTCCAGCGTAAATCTTTGTTTATATCCGTCCAGATAATACCGCAAGGCCGAACTGATCGGAACCGCTCGATTAACCTTGGTTTGCGCGAATAAAGCAAGAAGTAGCTATAGCTGAATCAAGCAGCAATAGCCATCGCCTCATCTGGCAAAACGGGTATGTTTGTCTGGAGGCCTGTATTCTCACCCATCGAGGATCGCATATTTTCAACTTGTTTCAACTTGGCAATGTAGATTTGCATTAAGTCTTTCAATTCACTTACCTCTCTTTTCTGATTTTCAATCCAAGCTTCATTTCTTCGTTCCCTATCCCTTGACTCTTTGAGTTCTTCCTGATACTTCTTCAAATCGCTTTCGTACATTCTCTGTTTTGGCTTGTGCTTGTTTAATGCCAAATACGTAATATATTTATCAATAACCTTCGACGAAGGTTTATGTCCCATTCTCCCCTTTACCTCATCCACACTCCA
>VRUK01000104.1 GCA_019456195.1 Planctomycetota bacterium
TCCAGATAAATAATATTCTGAAAGCTATATCGGCAAATACATACAAACTGCTAAAATTAAGAGTCATTGAGTAATAGAAGCCGCTGTATGACCCGATCATGCACTATCAGAGCAATGTTAAGCAATAGGCTTGCCAGCAACAGAAACAAAAAATCATCCGACAAAATCGGATCGAACGTATTCGATGATCGTTAATGTGTCTCTGACTCTCCTTCTCGGTTCTTAATAATCGAGCTTGTTTCTTTTTAGGGGATTTATTTTATATCCATGCTCAGCTACGTCACTTAGCATCTTTTCTAATATCAGATCGCTTGCGTAATCACACCTTCATTGTATTAAAGATGTCCATCAACTGCCGCGCTGAGGTTTCCCATGAGAAATCCAAAGCTCGACGTGAACTGCGCGCCTGCAATTGCTGCTGATAAGCTGAGTCTCCTATGATTCGCTTCAGGCAGGCTGCAAGGGCTGACATATCGTTCGGGTCAAACAGCTCTCCGGCCCCATCAAGAACCTCAGGCAGGGAACCGACATTGCTGGCGACAACGGCCGCTCCGCATGCCATCGCCTCGACCGCAGGCAAACCAAATCCCTCGAGATACGAGGGGAGTACAAATGCCTGGCATGCTGTATACAAATGCACCAGATCTGCGTCAGGGACGAAACCGGTAAAGTTTACAGCATTATCAATTCCATAATGCTCTACTAACTTGCAAAGCTCCTCATAACATGTGTAAAACGCATCGCCCGCCCAGTCTCCCACGAGAACAAGATGGACATCCTCCAGTCGGGTATTCTTGCGCACTTCGGCAAATGCCTCTATAAGTGTATCGATATTCTTGTGCGGACTAATGCCCCCAACATAGAGGATGTATCGTTTACCCGGTTCCAGACCATAGCGTTTCAGCACTTCGGCGTCAGCCTGTTTACTGCCGGCGACCTCAGTAAAACCAGAAGCCGGAGCTTCACTGATAACGGCGACGCGGTTCTCTGAGAGACCGAAGTGGCGCATGAGTCCTTTCTTCGATGCGAGGGAAACCGTTACCACCAAATCCGCCCGCCGGGCGGCAAGACGACACTTCAGCTCCCAGAACAGCCTGCTCCGCCATGATCGAAAAACCAGTTTAGGAAGCATTTCGGCGATGATGTCGTGGAACGTCACAATACACGGAACACCACGATTAATCGGAAAATAGGAGTACACAGCCGGAAAGAACATCAAATCCAACTGCTCATTCTGGACCATACGGCGCATGGCAAGAACATCCCTGATTGATCGCCGGCCGTCTGCGGATGCCGCCACCGCCGCCGCTGCTGAAGTATTCGCAATTGCCAAGCGGCACGATTTGGGGAAGTCGGCAACCTCGGCAGTCTGCTGATCCGTGAACAGGACGTACTCGTTGCCGGATGACAGATTCACAAGGGCTGTTACCAGTTCCCGCGTGAACCGCCCGAAACCTCGCTGATTACACCAACACGTCACATCGATTCCGACTCTCATGTCATGGCTGCGCTTTAAGATGCTAATCCATTATTTCTTCAGGCCGTTTGTCCGAATTGCAACAATCCGGTTGTAGATGATTCCGATCGACCACCCGATTATCGCTCCAACAGCAAACGCCCACAAAAATCCAATGAATGCACCCTTCCATGTGACGGCATAACCAATGAAATAGTTACCGAGCAAACGCAAGTGCATGCCGGTATTCGGCCCGCTCTCAATGAGCAGTATAGCGGTCATAGCAAAGAGACCAACGCCGAAGATCATACCGAACACTAAACCAAGAATACCCGCCTTCAGGCGAGCAACGGCCCGTCTTACTTCACGATCATGAGAATCTCTGGTTGTTTGTTCTTTTTTATTGGACATTCGATTCGTCACAAGATGTCTCGACGCTGCTTCGACTCAGCAATCCGCCGGACAAGGAAAATATAGCCGTTAATAAGTGTGTTGTGCAGCCACGCGCATACACAACCGATTACATATCCGATGGCTGCCGCTTCTACCAGTCCCACAAGCGCACCTGTCCACGTAACCTGATAGCCAATCAGATAGTGTTTGAGCAATTCGAGGGTCGGTCCGACAAAGTGGCCTCCCTTGAGCAGAAGGGCTACAGTAGCGAAAAAGAGCCCGAGGCCGCAAACAATTCCCACTGACATCCCCAGTGCCACCGGATCCAACTTCGCAAACGCCACCCTCAGGATATCAGCAAGATCCATATCTTCCTCTTGCTGCTCCTTTGCAGCGCCCTCAAATACGGTTCGTTTTCCGTCAGAAGTCACCTCCTCATGGTACTCGCTGTCAACATTAACTGCCCACACATCGTGTCGTTCTCCGATAACGTTCCTTGCTGCGAAAAGGCCCGTCAACATTGAATGGTCCATGTTGTTATAGCGGTGTTGACCGTTACGGCCAATGGTCTGAAGGTTCTCGAATCCATCCAGATAGCCCTGCAGGATTGCCACATTGTCCGTCCGGGCCTGATCGTAGATCGGGTAGGCTTTTTTCATTCTGACAACAGTACCGTCCCGGACCTCATCCCGTTCGATGAAACCCAATTGCACGCATTCTTTGATGCCCAGTTCGATTAGCTTCTCATCAGGCCAGGACCAAATATCTTCATGTTCCGACGCGAAGTATTCCAATCCCAACGATGTCTTCGAGGAGTCAGGAACCATATCCGGGCTCCAGTTCTTGTAATTCTGGATGCGCCCCATCTTGATTTCCGGGGTGTGGATGTAGATCCAGTTGTCGGGAAAAACCTTTTCTCGATCGACGATCAGAACCACGGTAATGAAATCGCGGTATCGCAGTCCGGCGGCCGCCCGCAAGACCTCATCCGGGGGCGCCGGTTCCAGCGATTCAATCAAACCTCGTAACGGCATCGACGAAATAAAGTGATCAGCTGACAACTTTATCATTCTCTCCTCGCCGCTCCTGGCACTAATGCATTCCACACGTCCCTTATTGTGCCTGATCTTGTCCACTCTCCTGTCAAGAAACGTCTCGACACCGCTGTCCCGCAATGATGATTCAAACTTCTCCCACATCATTCCAGGGCCAAAGCGTGGGTAGCGAAACTGTTCAATAAGAGTGGTTATGACTTGTCCGTCTTTACTTCTCCCGTTGGCAGCGAAAGTGTTCCGAAGAACCTCTATGAGCGACAGATTCTTAATCCGCTGTGTCGCCCACTCTGCTGATATCTCGCTGCAGGGCATGCCCCACACTTTCTCTGTATATGTCTTAAAGAATATCTCATAAAGCCGCCGCCCAAAGCGATTCGATACCCATTGTTCGAAGGTATCCTCTGGAAGGCTCGGCTTGAATCTCACCTTGGCATAACTCATACCAACAAGTGCGGCTTCCACGAACCCCAAACCCTGAAACGCATTCGTTACTTTCAGGGGATAGTCGAAGAAGTGGCCGTCGTAGTGTATTCTTGACAGCCTGGGACGCAAGAGAAACTGTTCTCCCAG
The DNA here is from genome assembly GCA_019456195.1 of Planctomycetota bacterium. GTDB lineage: Bacteria > Planctomycetota > Phycisphaerae > Sedimentisphaerales > Anaerobacaceae > NIOZ-UU13. The sequence continues at coordinate 3,475 of VRUK01000104.1, forward strand.
CATCTCCTGCCATAACTCATTGATCAAAGGAACCTTGGAGAAGAAACGATGACCACCGATGTCGAACCGATATCCACGGTAGTTGATTGTACGAGAAATGCCACCGACTATGGTATCAGCTTCGAAAATAACAGATCGGATGCCAAGCTGATTCAACTCATATGCTGCTGTCAGCCCTGCCGGTCCCGCTCCTATAACAAGTGCTTCCACTAAAGTCTATTTCCTCCTCTTCTCAACGGGCTGCTATATGGCCCTATGTGCCCGGAAGATTTCCGCGCCAAGACTTTCATTTGCCGTCTCATTAACCGCCAGTTTGTAGACACCACATGTATCCTCACAATCATGCCACTATTGGCATTGATTCAGACTCCGTCCCTGTGAGCTGCAGCAGGAAATCTTGCGTAATCCCCTACATAGCAACAGTTTATACATATCTTCAAGACATGCTCTTAAACCACAGGTAATTTTAGCTTTTGTGAAGTTAACGGCGAAGATAGCGTTCTTTTCGTACAATTCCTTCACAATGCGCACTTCTGCAACTGCTCTATAACATTGCGGCAACAAACCGCAGAACACACAAAGTGCCTTTTTTAACACGATAATTGGTGCGTCCGTGCCGATTCAGCGAGAAATATTTATAAAGATACTATTCCTTTTTTCGACCAAATCTCCATTCCTAATCCGTATTATATCTATTTTTCGGTTAAAATCTACCTTTTTCTTTATTTTGGGCTTTTTTTCACACTTCTAACCTTAATTCATGAAAAGCTCTACCTTATAAAAACTAATGAAACGCTGTTTATAAATGTCCAATAATCTATAATTCCATGATAATGAAGTCTCAGTTTTTGTAAATAAGTGGAAAATATGTTTTTACTATCAGGTTAACCACCTTTGCCCGTATCGGGGAATCCCCTATGGCAGGAGCAACGCAGGAACAAGAAAAGAGAGAACCTAAAAAATGACCGGGGAGAATCTGTTTATTAATTGCATATTGATATTACCGTGATGATGCTCACAAATATCACTTGCAAAGCCTCATGCTATATTGCCTTGCGATTGCGTGCATCCTTTAGCTTAATGAGTAACAAGACAACAACATAAAAAACATATGGCAGCATATATTCAATCACATTACCCCGGCCGTTAGCAGATATAGCACAGCCTCCACCCCCTCCTCCTCCACCGCCGCCAGCACTCACAACACCGCCTACGCTTCCGCCGGCACCAAATCCGGTAAAATGGGTGATTTGGAATGTAACAGCATGAAGCGTGGATGATATCTCTAAATGCTGAACATTAGTTATGCCGGTCTGACTCCATGTACCAGTTTCGGCGTTATACCAATAGACCCGATGTATCGAGTACCCAGGACATTCACTACTTGTGTGTGGAAGAGTAATAGTAACCGGTGTGCTAAATTGCAATCCACCGGGGCTAAACTCGTAGAATACGCCAAAAGTATCTGATGGAAGTTCCGGAGGATTGACCATTTCGGCTATCGTAACCTCAGTGTTTACAGAAAGTGCGCCGGGAGGTATATAGACCTGCAAGCTGCTATTTCCTACTGTTCCTCCAACGCCAGCATTTACCTCATCTGTTGCCAAAGCCGGACCTACCGACATAGCACCCGCATAATAGATATCGTTATTTCCCTGTCTATTGTCCACCCAGACCATATATGGATTACCATCTCCATCAGTGCCGATGACCGGGGTTGTCTGTGTGTATGTTCCTATATCATCATTGACAAGTATGTTTGTCCCAAACTTTAAGCCGGTCTTCTCTGCGTAGTAAATATCCGTGTCTGCATTACCCGATACGTTGCGAGAATCCTGCCAGCATGCAAACACCTTTGTACCTTCAGCCGCGATAGACGGGGCACTTTGGTTGGTATTGTCTTCATCCACAATAGAAATACCGTCAAATGACGAGGCACTCCCATTATTCCCGTAGAATATGTCGTCGGAACCGTTATCGTCATCAATCCACAATAGATGTAAAACTCCCCCAGAGGCCGCACAAGCGGGATTTGACTGATTGCTGGCAGTGTTAATCAACGACACATCATCCCAAAGCACTGTGTCAGAATCAGCCCCGTAAATATCTGTAGCCGTACCAGAGTTTCTTGCATCGGTCCATACTATATATGCAGTGCCATCTACATCATCTATAGCAATCGCTGGTTCACTCTGGCTGCTCGGTCCGTCTGTTACCTGTGTCGCAGTCCCCCATACGCCACCTTCAAGGCTCCTAATACAAATGTCCTTGTTTCCGCTTCGCTGTTCCTCCCAAGTAACATATATTTTTTCCAAACTATCAATAGCTATTGCAGGGTTTAGGGTAATTGGATCTGGAGCTGTAGTTTCAAGATCAATGTTGACTTGGCATGGGTCTGGCTTATTGTCTGGACCATACGTCCATTTAATCCCATCGGTCGATGTCAAGAGTAGTATATCCCAATTGGAGCCTGAAAGCTCTTCCCATACCACATATATTTTATTGCCATTGATTGCAATAGCGGGATTGCGCTGGTTATTCGTAGTGTTAATCACAGGCACACTCGACATAAAGGCACTTCCGCCTACGGGTAGTTTGCTGATATAGATGTCGGTATCACCGGCGGCAGTTGTCTGGTCCCAAACAATCCAGATATTGTTATCAGAGTCCCTTGCAGTGGCCGGATGATTCTGCGCAAGAGTGCCGGTATCTGAGTTCACCTTGACGTTCTTGCCGAATGTCCGCATTAAAGTATAGAAAGAATATGTTTCTGCTGGTGTAATACTGTTACCGGCTTTATCTTTCGCATTTACCACAACATCTACCTTTTGCTCGTAGTCAAACAAAGTTGACGGCTGAAACACAAAGGTATAGTCCGATGCCGTCCCGACACGCCTGCATATACCCTCTGTAGAGTCATAGACGCCAAAGGAAGTCTCGTTTGCACCATCGTAAATAAGGTGCCCCCCAACCTGGATCGTGACGCTTTCGTAATCCACGCCGGAGCTGCTATCAGCGATATGTAACTGAACGATTGCATCTCTTGCGGCCTGAACAGAATTCTTGCCGGGTATATTGCCATTCGTATTCGGATTAGCTCCATCATAGGCAAAATTTGCGGTGATTGTTTTATTTGAGTTCATATCGATGGTTGCGGGATTGGCGCTGCCGGACAGGGGTCCTGACCAATTAGTAAAATAATAATTTGAATTGGGATTTGGAATAGCCTCTAAAGTTACTTGTTCATTGTAATTATAGATTTCCTTATTCGGGTTCTTCGTTACAGAACCATTGGCCGCTGAAACTGTCAAAGTGTAGGTTTTGATGGCAAAAGAGGCTGCAATGGTGTGATTAGCAGTAACATTAGTAAAAGGGTAACTGGCTCCCGCACCAACATTTGCTCCATCAACTAGCACTTCAGCAATGGAATAGCCTGTATTAGCTGCGATAGTAAAGGTTCGATTGGCTCCCGAGTTTACAAGAACTGCGCCGGATGGTGTAATAGTGCCGTTGGGTCCTGCTGAAGGGGTTATAGTGTATTGGATAACATTTCCCGGAGAGACGGATATTTGTACGGTGTCAGTATCTTTAGCTCCTTTATCGTCTGTGACTGTAAGAGTAATTGTATGTACGTTAACATTTAAGTCAACTTGAGCTGTTGAACTTAAACCACTGTACAGCGTGGTTGATCCTTCAGTCCAGAGATAATTGGTAATACTTCCATCCGGGTCCTGACTTGCACTGCCGTTTAATGTAACTGCTTCAATTCCATTCTTATCTGAGTCCACTACTACCTGAGCAGTACCTGCATCAGCAATCGGTGTTTGATTATTACTTGGAATTTTACTATAAATAGTAATCACACCTTTAGCAGGAATGCTGGTTGTAAGATATTCACCCGCATTGATGGTAATATCAGAGTGATCCACATCATATTCGCTGGATGTTGTATATTTTGCACCATAAGTACCCACAGGAAGATTTTGAATAATAATACTTCCTCCCTGAGAAGTTTTAACCACAACAACAGTCTTGCCATCCGTATTAACAAACGCCAAAGGATCAAATTTAGAATCATTACTAACAGCTTTTATCCTCTCAGCACCGCTTCTAACAAATTTGTAATACTGTCGCAGAAATTTAGTCTTTGGATTCATAACTACAGGGTCGGAGAGATTAGACTCATCTATACCAAAAATGCGCATAGCACCCGGCATTAAAAAAGTAGCAGGAGGTCCTCCAACCGTTGACTGCAGCCAGGCAGAATTATTTCCAATTTTAAGATCTTTATGCAAAAACTCATAACTATTAGAACTACTCCACCATTCTAACATTGCAGTATTTAGTCCTTTTGATGCAGCTTGGCTGGCTATAGTCAGTAAATTCTCATCGGCTCCCCCTCCATATCTATGGTAAGAATAATCTGTCCAATGATCAAAAATTTCAGGCACTGTTTTCATTTGATCAAACCAGAAAATAGCTTTAGGAAGTGTCTCACTTGAAGGGGCGATTATGCCGGGATTAAATCCGTTTGTTTTCAACCGTTTACCCGTAGCTACAAGAGCAGCACCTAATTTTAGGGGGTCTTCGTCAAAGGTATGAAAAATTGTAGGCTCTAAAGAAATCTCAACAGAATCAGGCCACCAGCCATAATTGTCTCGAAGATGAATAAAATGGGCCAAAATAAATTCTGCAAATTCTTCGGGGTCTTTATGGAAAACATCAGCATCACTGGCAATCTCAATAGTCAGCAAATTAATATGAAGTTTCTCACCGTTCGCCTGCAAACGATTTCGTAAAGGAGTAACGACTTTCTCGACTTTAATGTCGAAATCAGAAAAATCAAATCCGCTCCAGTTAAAAACATCAGGATCACCATTATCATTAGTGTTTTCAACATGCTGAAAAGCCAGATGAGTTCCCAACTGGATACGATTAATTCCTGCCTCGACTACAGCGTCACATAATTTTCCAATGTATTGATCGAATGAAGCTGGAAAATCTCTGGGCTCATTAGCCGTAAGTTCCCATCCGCTTATTGTCTGATAAGTAGTTGAGGAATCCAACGAAATAGTGACACAATGCCCATCTTTAACTATCACCGTTAACAACAAAAGTAGAATTATTCCTAAAATACTACGCTTCACAATTATATATCCTTTGCTGTTTGAATTTTGCTATTTTTCAATTAACCAGACTATTTTTTTTCATTCTCTGGCCTTTGTCCCTGTTATTGACCTTCTTATCTTTCGCTTTGCCACTTTACTATTGCTATTTTCTTCGTCTTCTTATATCCCTCCGCATCCATATATATGAGGTACATTCCTAAACCTACGAACCCCATAAAGTATCTTTCCGAGATTCACTTAATTGCATAAATCCGTCTTGAATGCATAAATAGACATCCAATCAGCACTAATGAAACTAACAAATATGTTTTAATCATTGATTTCCCCGATTAAAAATATATAACATCTATTGCTCTACGATCAGCTTTAAAAGCTCAGAAATCATCTCATCGAGAAAAGAGTTAATTATAGGTTTGACTACCAACTGTTGTGTATCAGAGTTTTCAGTATCTTCTGTCAATAATTTCTTTGTTTGTGATTTTTAACATCACTCAACTCTATCCCCATTATTTATCCCCAGTTTGACTTCATTCTTCCTTGTTCACTGCCCTATGATACCAAACTTTTCTTAAAAACGCAAGCTCTAAGGCCGCTTTAGCCAAATTCTTTCACCCAATTCTTATTATATAACCTTGATATTAGAGCTATTTTGCACAATATTTCGGCGTGCATCTACCGCTCCTCCTACCAAAATTATGGTAAATTTTACTGTTCCAAAAAGCTTCTTTTCCCCATTTGTAGATGAATTAGTTGATTTTCAACTGGCATTACTCATATCGACTGGAAGCTCGCGATACCAATACTGATGACAGAGCCTCACATCTTCTGTAGATCGATCCACGCTCGTTTCATTGGGCTGGCGAACCGATGGCTGGCGGCCTGTGATCCTTGATGACATCTCTTTCCAAGAAGCGACCTATTTCGATCGCAGCGATTCGGTGTCCCTTATAGTTCCAATGGGGATTTCCTGGGATAAATAAGCTTTGTTTTATAGCCGCCTTATGGATTGTCTCGGACAGGTCCAGAAAAGGAACGTCACCCTTTCGGGCATATTGCCGAAGCCAAGTTCTCCGGCGCTTGTCCACTTTAGTGTCGTGGGTCCCGGGGAGAAAGATGACGGCTACGTCAAATCCATGCATCTTGCCAAGCGCAAGAAAACGATCAAGTATGGCCCGGTTCAGTTGGAATTCAGCCTTGGTGTAACTCCAATAGGCGTGGCAGATTCCTTGAAAAAATCGCGAATGATCCCATGGCCGAAATTTCGGGTATGGTACGCTCACAAGACTGTTGGAGACCAGCTTGAACCGATTGATTTCGTAGCCTGCGCCAGCGTATCTCGGCCTTACGCGGCGGAAGTCGTCGGTATACATACACAGCACAACTAAGTCAGGATTTGAACGCAATCCGACTTCCTCAAGTGCCCTAAGCATAAGGTCTGGCCCATAACCGGTCATTCCGAGATTATTAACACGCCACGTAGGCCATGTCGCCTCCAGAAAATTAGTGAACCTCTCAGACTCCTCCACTCCATCGCCAAGCACGAACGAGTCGCCCACGACGAGTATGCTCAATCGATCATCGACTTCATCGAACTCCCGGCTGCTCCGAAAACCGTCTGAGTTCGACACCAGTGACAGTTTGCGGGGATTGTTGCGAGGATAAAAGTAGTACGTGGATCTCGATGGCCAAAGTCGATAACCGTATGGCTCAAACTGCTGATAAAGCTCAGGTCGCCTACAAACCAAAGGATAAGACGGAGCCCAGCGTCGTCCGGCAATACGAAGCACAACTTCGCCCAAAACAAGCGAAAGCCCGAGTGATGCTGACAAGATCAGGAGTTTGGTCCTCAACCCCTTACGCGGTCCTACCGGGATTCTACCATTTGCGGTTTTAGCTTCACTTGGCCGCTTAGACACTTCGGCCGCTGGTTCAGTGTTCCTGCCCATTGTAAACTATATTTCCAAACATCCTCAATTTAACTGCATTCTTCCTTGTTCACGGTCCGATTATACCGAAATTCCTTGAAAATACAAGCTCTTCGCCCACTTTCGTAAATGCTCTCACCAAAATCATCGATACCAGGTAAAAGATCTTGATTGCAAAGCCTTTATATACTCTATTGTGGTGTGCACACACCACTGCTCCTACCTAAATTATATTGCCAAACAATCTTTTCGGGCGGAATTTTGTTTATAGGCGCAGATAATTTACAGGTACAACTGGAATAGTAGTTAATGCACTATATCAAGAAAAAGCTCCGTTCGAGAAAATAACTTTGTCAAGCAGTGGTTTAAACCAGAAAGCTTTTTGAAATTACCTGTGGGATCAAATCAGCTCGTTGTAGCTCTGGAACAGCTTGTACCATCCGGAGTCTTCGATTTGCTTCATACGTCTTTTGCCAACAGTTGGCCACCAGATATAATCATGATAAAAAAACGAACCGAAAATGAAGGCATAGACTAAAGGAGTGTGAAACATTAATCTCTGCAAAAATTTCAGTGGCCCAAACCAGAAGAGCTTACCGGCACTGCTTACTAAGTTGTCGCTTTGTCGAAAGTTGAAATTAACGCCTGAAATGTCCTCACCTACTACTTCTATTTCTTCAGTCCGGCCGACACCAAGACCACGTTCATGGGCAATGCGAATGCAGCCTATGCTCATAGGATCGAATCCCATCATCTTAGCGGAAACAGCATCAACAGCCACACTATCGGCTGAGGCAAGCATGTAGTTCTTGATTACAGGCATCATAGTCCGCGGTCCAGCACCATCACCAGCCACGGTACCGTCGGTTAGGGCAAAAATGCCCGAGTGAATTTCCTTCTGTATAGCTAACAAATCTACAAGCGTTTCATGAATGACGCTATGGGTGTAATGACGTTTGTGGTTAAGAAGACCGCCGAATGCGTTTTTCATAGCACCTGTCATAGTAGTATAAATGTGGCATTTCATCGTGGGTAGATGCACAATATTCTTGCCAAAGAAGTAATCAGGCAGAAAAATGCCCTTCGGAAACACCTTGTGCAGAACCAGCATCTCGGTCTTCGGCTCGTACCTGATCCATCTCATGTGATCCGGGTTGAAATTGGATTTCACGGGAATGCCGTTTTCGGTCAACACAGGAGTATAACGATTAAGGCGTTGACCTTTGGCAGGATCGGTTACCACAGTACGGTTCTCAACACAGACCATATCTCGGTATCCACGTTTGCTCAAAGATTTTATGATACCCTCTAACTGCCATGGTGTGGTATTGGCGCTCAAAAATGGCATATGCCAGGATATGTTGTCTTTAAGTATAGTCGGTTTATCCAAAGGTAGCGCGTCTTCAAGACCTGCCATCTCGACAAGCCTGTCGATATCCTCGATAACGGTTTGAGGGCGAGTTTTAATAACAGCGACTTTTGCACGTATCACATGATCCAATCTATGATTTCCCAATACATCGCTTAGCGGTACGGCCAAGCATTAAAATTCTATTAAGTTAGCAAATGGTCTTTTCTCATTGCCTGTTACGTTTGGACATTGTTCTTTCGCCTTCCATTTCAGGCCGGATGCTCGCCCTTCTTCAGAAGCACTTCAAAGTACTCGATTGTTTTAGTCAATCCCTCTTTCAAAGGCACCATTGGCTCCCAGCCCAACTTTTCCTTTGCCAGTGAAATGTCTGGACATCGCTTTCTCGGGTCGTCAGATGGAAGCTCCCGGTACACCAGCGATGAACTTGAGCCCGTAAGATCGATGATTGTCTGCGCCAGTTCCAGAATACTGGTTTCTGCCGGATTGCCAAGGTTGACTGGGCCCGTAAGATCGTCTGGCGAGTTCATAAGCCGAATCAGCGCCTCAATCAGGTCGTCCACATAGCAGAACGACCGCGTCTGTGCTCCATCCCCATAGATCGTTATGGGTTTATTCTGAATAGCCTGAATTATCAGATTCGACACTACCCGCCCGTCGTTCGGATGCATGCGCGGGCCATACGTGTTGAAAATACGGGCCACCTTTATTCCAAGCTTGTGCTGCCGATAGTAATCGAAGAACAGTGTTTCAGCGCAGCGTTTCCCTTCGTCGTAACATGAGCGTATGCCCACTGGATTAACATGCCCCCAGTAACCTTCTGACTGCGGATGTTCATGCGGGTCCCCATACACCTCACTTGTAGATGCCTGGAGTACTTTGGCCTTTAGCCTTTTGGCCAGCCCCAGCATGTTGATCGCGCCGTGCACACTGGTCTTAGTTGTCTGCACAGGATCGAACTGATAGTGAACCGGAGACGCCGGGCAGGCCAAGTTGTATATCTCGTCAACCTCTACATAAAGCGGAAATGTCACGTCATGGCGCATAGCCTCAAAGTAAGAATTCTCGATCAGATGGGCGATATTCTCTTTCCTGCCCGTAAAATAGTTGTCAATGCTGAGCACGTCGTTGCCCATATCAAGGAGTTTCTCACAGAGATGAGAGCCAAGAAAGCCGCTCCCGCCTGTAACTAAGATTCTCTTCATTGCCTGGTTCCTCATTGTTTACATGTACTTCTAACAAAATGTACCCACAACTTATAGAAATAACGCAGGTCTTTGTCCATTCTTATCCATAGCCTCTTTCAATTCCGTCATCCCGCTGCACTGAGGGAGTAAAAACCTATGCCGGCATAACCATATTAATTTCTCTCAACGGATCACCTCTTAAAATGAGGATTCTATTTTAAACTTTTAATGATCGCTTGCAGGATTTCGTCCAGGCTTGTTTTAGACTCCCAGCCGACCATTTCTTTAATTCGCTCCAGGCCCGGCACCCGCCGCATCATATCATCTATCGGTCTTCCATAGACAAGTTCATAGGGTACAAACTGCTTTTGGCTTTTGCTGCCCGTCATTTCGATAATCTTATCGGCAAGCTCCTCTATGGATATTTCTTCGCTCGAACCTATATTGTACACCTTGCCTGCTGCGTGCTCGCAATTCATTAGTTTTATAATTGCCTCGACGAGGTCGGCTACGTAACAGAAGCATCGCGTCTGCTTTCCTGTACCACATATCAGAATAGGCTCATCCTTGAGCGCTCTTTGAACGAATCGCGGTACCACCATCCCGTATTGGCCTGTCTGCCTTGGCCCGATCGTATTAAAGAACCTGCCAATGACGACACTCAATCCGTACTGCTGATAGAAAGCCAGACCCAAAAATTCATCTATCGCCTTACTGCATGCATACGCCCACCGGGAACAACTTGTGCTACCGAGCACTATATCGTCTTCTTCACGAAAGGGTACCGCTTCACTTTTACCATAGATTTCGCTGCTTGAAGCAAGGAAGATTTTTTTGCCGAATTTATTGGCTATATCCAGCACTATCTCAGTACCGCCAATGTTTGTTTCTATCGTAAGCACCGGGTCCTCGGCTATAAGCTTAACGCCGACAGCCGCTGCAAGATGGAAAATCATGTCGCAGTGCTCGACCAGAGGCTCCATCAATTCTGCATTGCGGATGTCGCCTTTGACAAATTCAAATCCGGAATGTCCCTTGAAATTCTCGATGTTCTTCAAACTTCCGGTACTGAGGTTATCAATAGCAGCAACCTCATGGCCGTCTTTGAGCAACCTTTCCGTTAAATGAGACCCGATAAAACCTGCGCCACCTGTCACTAATACTCTCATATACAAATCCTTTGGAATAACTTCATATACGCAAAGAATAATAATCGTCAGTTAATTGTCAACATCAAAGATGTGCCTGCTTCAACCTTCACTGTAATATGCGACTTTTCTGTGGAATCTTTTTCCAGATATTCTCACCGGTACTAATCAAATGGAAACCAGGTTAATATTCACTTCCGCCATGTCCGCGCTGACCGACAACTCTTATATATCATAAGCATCGGCAAATAAAGAACATAGCTTTAGCTTTGCTGTAGAACGTATGAAAGTAATATAAGTCTTTTATATGATTAACTTTCAAAGTGAATAATCTGCATGGAAAGAATAAACGGCGGACCGATTGCCTGTATTAAGGCAGAGCATCTCTGTAAGCTTTTTTTGCACAATGAAATAATTTAGGCTTGAGGAACGATAGATGTACGCCGAAATAGTATTGAGAAAGGCTCTCAAATCAATGTTTTGCCTGAGATATATGGTTGCTCAGAACATCCGGCGGACGTGGCCTGAGAGCTTGGATTTTCCGGAGAAGCCTGGTTTCACATGAGCGTCAACATAAATGAACTAAGTTAAATCGATAGTAAAACTTAAATCCCAACAACAAAAAATGTGTTTAAATTATTTTGCCTGTTTGTTAGAAATTAAGGTAATAAACGGCAAGAAATTCTGATTTAATATTTTGAAAGAATATATTGTGACTTCTACTCAAATCTTTTCAAAAGCAATGAAACAGTTACTGGCATTGCTCCTTATTTATCTTACAATATACACCACTTCGGGATTAAAGAAAATCGCAAAATGACCGACGACAGCATGACGCGACAAGATGTTCGATAAAATAGGCTGGAAGGTGTTTTATGGGAGATGAAAATCATGGCAATTAACATAGTGCAAAAAGTATTCCGCTTAGCAACTCTTATAGACGGCAAACCATTATGGACAGCAATTCGACTACCCTGGAAGTGTTGGCTCAAACCTGTAACTTACATCCAGCATGGATCTGCGCTGGCGCCCTTTATAAGGATTATATTTCTGTTTTTGATTTTGCTTTCTATTTTTTCCGGTGCAGCAGAAGCTTATATTATTACAGCAACAACAGGTGCCGGAGGAAGAATCAGTCCCAGCGGAGCCATACCAGTGAACCAAGATGATGATATTACTTTCACAATAATCCCGGATAACGGCTATGTTGTATCCAATATATATACCGCCGGTGTTTCGCAGGGTGCAGCATTCAGCTATACATTTTATCAAGTAAATAGCGACAGTATTTTAACTGTAAGCTTCCTACCGGCGGCAAATTTGATTGCGGAGACGGTTTATGTAGATAATACCTTATCATCAGATTGTCTTGCCGGTGAATACTCGATAGCCAACAGAGATAACTCAGGTAACGACGGTAACTCATATACAAGTATCGTCGAAGCGGCGAATGTTGCCGGACCAGGTGACACAGTTTTAATTAGAGCCGGAACATACAACGCTTACAAGGATCCTAATGAAAACGACGTACTCTGGCCTAAACACTCTGGAACCGAACGAAGTCCTATCATATTTAAATCATATAATGATGAGGAGGTTATTTTCGGCGATGGTATTAATAGCTATCCTAATGATAGTTGGGCATCGATTGCAAGAGGTGTAATCTCGATGAGCAACGTAAGGTATATAGAAATAGAGGGACTAAATATTAGACTTGTTGCCGGATGGCTGTTTGCCAGGAATTGTAGTTATATTACTATTAAGAATTGTCTATTTGAAAACGGTCTTTACGGTGCTAAAGGCGGTGCCAGACTAATAGAATGCGACAACTGTAAGATAATCAATAATACATTCAGGAAATCCTCCTACGACAGCCTTGTGCTTGTTGAGAGTGACTTTAATCTGTTGCAGAACAATACATTTGCGATAGCTGCCCATTCCTTATTATCTTTAAGGAGTGCGAGCTTTAATGTCATAAGAGACAATGATTTCAGCAATTCCTATTATGTAAACAAAGCTGCTGAAAAACTAACCGAAGTTTTCGACCAGAAGGTCGATACAAGAGATTCGAGAAATCCGTCTTACATTCCTGTTCCAGAGTATAACGGCACCCAATATAATGTTTTCGAGAATAATCTATTCGGTTATCATCCGGACCGGCCTTTTGGGGGTTCAAGAACCTCGGCCATACAGTTTTCCGGTCAACATACAATCATAAGAAAAAATGTTTTCTCAAATCCATCTCTTAAAACACCAGATCCTGATTATCCTAAAGGCGTAGCCGGAGGCGTAGCGATTGTTATGCGTTGGGGCGGTTCACGGACAGGGTGGAATGGAAAGAGGATTATTGGGGAAGGCCATGAAGCAGGATACGTTACTCATAATCGTATTTATAACAATGTGTTTTACGGTTATGACAATGGAAAAGTAACGACTCCACCGGATAACATAATGAAGAATATACCTAATCCGCCACCAATGAAAAATGTGGCAGATTATCATAACTACCCTTTTGACAAAGAATATGCTTTTGAAGATAACATCTTTAAGAACAATATTTTCTCCGAAGGCAGAATAGTTCCGCATATAAACTGGACTTATTTGAAAAAAAACGAGGGAATGCCGGTGCAGCTTTTTCTTATGGGCAGATTGGACACTACATATTTTTATAACAATAATTTCTTTTCTGCCGGGCAATATTCAAATCGACTGATTTACGATAATGTTCATTATCCATATCAAGATTCTAAAACTCCCGGTTTTTTTAATACGAATCATACGGCTTTTTCGGGCAATATTCAGCAAGATCCGTTATTCGTTGATGCAAATAATAATGATTTCCATCTCCAACCGGTTAGTTCCATGATTGATGCCGGAGATTTCCTTACCGTCGTCGCGAGTCCAGGTGGCAGCGGTAGTCAAATAATGGTCGAGGATGCCGGATATTTTTATGACGGTTATGGTATTTTCGGAGAACAGGGAGATTTAATCAAGTTTGAAAACGGACAATCCGCTCGAATTATAAATATAGACTACAGGTCTGATAATAAAACAGTAACCTTAGACCGTCAGGTGTCATGGAACAATGGCGAAAAAGTAAGTTTAAATTATTACGGCGTGGCCCCAGACATCGGCGCACATGAGGGCACTCCATCGGACCCTAATAATCCGACACCTGTACTCTATTACCTCATGTCATTTTAATTTGTGGGTAGAGACGTTTCAGTTTGATGCGGGCATCTTGGGTTGTAAATGCGACAGAGCCTGACAGTAAGCCTATAACATACTCGGTTCAGAGGTTTCCGAGCGGGGCAACTTTCTCCAATCAAACCTTTAGCTGGACACCGAGTCATACACAGGCCGGAAGTAAAATAGCACGAGACCGCGTATGTGAAGGTCAGGTAAACGAGGGGAATATTGAGTGACATGCCGGAACCGCCACAGGGAATCTAAACTGGAGAAGCTACGCTTTCAATTGAAAAATCGTATAGCATACAATGTTTTTTCACATTGTTATGGGACAAGAGTAACCACCAATGCAGGACTGCTTGCCTGCTGGAAGCCTGATGAGGCACTTGGTCTGAGACCACAACTTAGCTAAGTTGTGGCAGCTTCTAACAGGATATATCATATCTTACAGTTCTATATCACTGCTATTTTTGCTGATCGAGCAATACGGAGATGTTGACAGTACAACTGTTGCATGGTAAAAAGCCGATAACCTGTTAAGTGTGGTATCAGTTAAGCCGATAGTCCATATATCGCCAAGGGTCGCTTTACAGAAGAAGGTTTGAAGTGGCCAAATTTATTCCCGCTGCCATGCTGGCGTATTACCCTTGTTCGGAAATCAACACTATAAGGTGGATGCAATATTGCAAGGAAGGATGATTAGATATGACAGGTCTAAAAACTAAAACCAGCAAAAAAGGCGCAGCACTGCTTATTGTCTTGTTTATTGTTATGGTAATAACAATTTCGTCTTTAGGCTTTTTGTCACGAAGCGATGTGGAATTAGCCTGTGGTCGGAATATGGCACTTCGGATTCAGATGGACTATTTAGCCGAATCGGGTTTGGAGCACGCCAAAGGGCTCATACTTAATCCGCAAGATATAGGTTCAGAATATTGGACAGGAGCAACAAATCAGCAATTGGTTGCGAGCAATGATTATTATGACGTCGCAGTCGTTCGCGACGATTCGGACCCTACAAATCGCTGTAATTATATTATAGACTGTAATTCGTACCGGTTGAGGAATGGCGATAAGATTGGCCGCAGCAATATAAGAGCTGAATTGCGGCTTGACCCGTGTATAGCAGTCTGGACAGGAAGCGATTCAGCAGCTTGGAGCGGTATTACGATAAATGGAGATGTTTATTGTAACGGAACATTAATAAATAAGGGAGCAATGAACGGCGATGTATTTGTCAATGCCTTGAGCGGGAATATAACCGGCAGACAAAAAGCGATTGTAGATTTATCACTGGCCTGGCCTCGAGTAACGATTGCAGATTTCACCTCCAATTATACCACGCAAACGATAACCTCAAGCAGTCTTTCAGGCCAGACATTTGGTCCGTACAGTCCTGTTCGAGTATGTCATCACACCGGCAATTTGGCTCTGGCCGGCAATGTACAGATCGAGGGCATGCTAATTGTTGACGGTAATCTAACTGTACAAGGAAGCGCGAATACCATTACAGCGGCAAAGAATTTACCTGCACTTCTTGTGACTGGTGACTTGATCGTGGAAAGTGGTGGCAATTTAGAGATTAACGGGCTTGCGGTAATTAATGGCGGAATGCAAGTCAGTGCTGACGCCAGTGTCATCAACATACTTGGTGGATTGTTTATACAGGGTGCTCTTGCGGAAACAACTGCAGATTCATCAGGCAACGGCCATATTGGAACAGTAATCGACGCGACATGGGTACCTGGAAAGACAGGTAATGCCCTGGATTTCGATGGAGTCAATGACTACGTGAAGATAGTCGCAGATCCATCCCTGGACAATTTGGCGGCCATCACAATGTCCGCTTGGATATACCCCCATGTGGATTCTCACTGGCATGTGCTTGACAAGGGAGATGGTGACAAACGAATCTTTGCAGAGGGTATAAATCGCACGCTCAATGGGCGAATACGGTATGCCGGTACACACGCTAATTCGGAGAGTGTAAGCGATACCATCATTTTGAACAGTTGGCAACATGTAGCTTTGACCTGGAGTCAAACAACAAATACAATCCAACTCTTCCATAATGGTACCGAGGTTCTATACAGCATCCAAAACATCGGTTCAAGCGGTGTGCTGGATGATACTACACATCCGTTTATGATTGGAGCAAGGGGCGTTTTGGAGGCTACGTCGTTTTTTAACGGCATCATTGATGACGTACGTATCTACAACCACGTGCTGGATGTGAACGATATTTACCCGCCGATTGACGGTTTGGCTGGGTTGGTTGGGCACTGGAAGTTGGATGAGAGCGGCAGCAGCGTTACCGTAACTGCTGCACCATCAAAAACAGCGATTGTGGTTTGGGACGCAATGAGTATTGAAGAAAAGTGGGGGCAGGCTGCCGGGGCATTTTTCAAAAGTATTCAAAGACAATGACCACCAGTTGTAGAGCCTCATGATAAATTCGAATCAAGTAAGCTGATACGGAGTCATCATTTGCTATTGTCAGAGCAGGTGCAATCCTGATAGCTTACGTTTTGCTCTCATGAGAATTCTTTTGGTCAATTCTTGAAGAGTATGCCGCTTGCCAATTTTCACCATCATCGTAATATCAACTTTGTTATTAATAAACCAGCAAAGAATTTCTATAGGATGGCCGTAAGAGGTATTTTGGTCCGTATCACCTACATAGGCGGCAGAATTTCAGATTTTACTTTATACTGTCTCTTTTTAGCCTGTTCTGTCCGACAGCTCGGAACGGCTAATTTCCGAACTATACACGGTGATGTACGACCTGGTCTATCGCTGCATCTGTTGTCATAGGCATATAGATGTGATGGTGGATGGAGCGGCAGTAAAAAAACCTCTCAACACACGGAATTGAATCCTATATAAGCCTTGAGACTGTTTTAAAAGTGGTGTTTTGCCCCCCTGTTGGCGTTTTTTCAGGCTCCTCATTTTCTTATTTCCGTTTTACTCCTGCCATAGGGGATTCCCTGATATGAGCAAGCGTAGTTCACCTGATAGTAAAAACATATTCTCCACTGATTGAAAAAAACTGCGTTTTCACTATAATTGGATTATAGGTTATTAGCATGAAAGGCGGATTCAACTCATAAGTGCAACTGAGTCGCCAAAATTATGGTGAGATGTTATACTCTCTCACTGGATTTTGGT